>JBHJHH010000074.1:0-17168 GCA_050331015.1 Geminicoccaceae bacterium | reverse complement strand
GGTACTCGGGGAGCGCTCCGGCCGGCACGATCCTCAATGACGAGCGCCCGGCGCCGGGCGCGATCCGCCATGTCAGCGGCCAGATGCTGCCCGATGTCGTGTTCGGCTGCCTGGCCCAGGCGGTGCCGGAGCGCGTGCCGGCGGAGGGCACGTCGTGTCTGTGGAACGTCACGCTCGGCAGCCGGGGCCAAGGCACGCCGTTCATGATCACCGCGGTGCACAATGGCGGTACCGGCGCACGGCCGACCAAGCCCGGTCTGAACGCCACGGCCTATCCCTCGGGCGTCAAGGGCACGCCAGTGGAGATCACCGAAAGCGTCTCGCCGCTGCTCTACAGACGCCGCGAGCTGCGCGATGGCAGCGGCGGTGCCGGCGCGCGCCACGGCGGCGACGGCCAGGTCCTTGAATTCAGCCACCGCGAGGGCGAAGCCTTCGGCCTCTGGGCGGCCTTCGATCGCATCGAGCACCCGCCGCGCGGCCGCCAGGGCGGTCAGGACGGCGCGCCCGGCCGGGCCTATCTCGATGACGGCACGCCGGTCAGCGGCAAGGGCGAGCAGGACATCCCGGCCGGCCGGTCGCTGATCCTGGAAACGCCCGGTGGCGGCGGGTATGGCACCGGCGAGGCCAGGTGAGCCGGCGTTACGGGTAACCGCGACGCTCCCGGGCGTTGGGGTGAACCGGCAGGCACCCGTCTGTATGGCCGCGTGTCGATCGCGCTGGTCATGAGCGGGCAAACCGCTATGGCTGGCCGTGAGCGCGCAGAAAACAAGCCAGCGACGCGCGCTCCCCTCACGCCGTCGCGCCGAGAACGGTCAAGCGGGTTCGGACACTGGGACCGCCATGCTCCGTTTGCGCGCCTACCCGATCGCCGTGCCGTGTCTGGCCCTGCTTGCCGTGCTGGCTTTGCGGGGGGCGGCGGAAAGCGCGCCGTTCCTCATCGATTTTGAAGACTACAGCCACGGCCAGGTCCTGAGCGACAAGGTCAGCGGGCTGAACACCGTCCAGGACCTGGGCGACGGATTGACGGTCCGCTTCGGCGCGTTCGGCAGCTGGGATGCCAGGCCCGACGGCGGCCTGCGCTACGGCGCCGTGGTCGAGAGCCTGACCGACACGGTCAATAGCGACTGGGACACGCCGTTGAGCTCGCCGATCTACGGCTCGGGCGACAACCATGATCCGGGCATGATCTACATCGCCATGCAGGAAGGCTGGATCAGCCTGCATGGCTGCGACAGCGGCACCTGCTGGCAGCCGGCGACGTCGCATCGCGCCACGGTGGCGTTTGTCTTCAACGAACGCGTCGAGCTGGCCAGCATCGATGTCATCGGCGCCGGCGACGAAGGTCTGGTGCGCTTCTACGCCGATGCCGCGATGACGCAGGAAATCGCCTCCATGCGCTTCGAGCCGACCGGCACGGCGGCAAAGCCGGGCGATCACCACGACCCGCGCTTTCCCGATCACCACACCTGGGGACGCATCGACCTCGGCGGCCGTACCGCCATGGCGATGACCCTGCACGGCGGCAATAGCTTTGCCGTCGACAGCCTGAGCGGCAGCCCTGTCCGCGTCGCGGCGCCGGGCGCTGCCGGGTTGATGCTGGTCGGTCTGCTCAGCGCTGGTTGGTGGCGTCGGCGCGCTGGACATCCGGCGGCGTCGGGTTGATCGGCGCGCGCATCCAAAAGCCGGTGCGGATCGTGCATGGCGCCAGGGCCGCGCCTGTGTCCTCAAGGCACAAGAGTTCGTCGCCGCGGGCGTAGACCGTGACGCAGCCGAGCTCGATGTCGAACGGGTCGAGGCCGCACACGGCGTCGCCCGCACGGTGCCAGCGGCCGTCGATGAAGCTGGGCGGGCCGTGCAGATCGGTGCGCGTGAAGGCGAAATCGGGCCCGTAATAGCGCAGGAAGCGCGCACCGAGCACGAGGGTGTTGTCTTCCAGCTGGCCCGGATCGAGCGGCGCGAAGCCTTCGCTGCGCAACGCGCGGGCTCGATGCGCTGGATCGAGCCGGTTCAGCTGTGCGGCCAGCGCGACCAGGCGCTCTGGCGGATCGACCCGGTAGCGCGCCACGGCCGAGGGCGCACGCAAGACGACCTCGCCGTCGATATCGTAGATCAGGCAATCCGGGGCCAGATCATGCAGCCGCCGGCGGCATTCTTCCATGGCGCGCGCCCGGTTGCGCGCGGCCGAGCTCAGGCCTGACGCGAAGCCGAAATTGCCAAACACCGAGACGGCGAAATATTTCGGGTTGGGGAAACCGCGATAGGCCTCATAGGCGCGTTTGGCACCGGCGCTAAGCTCGATGCCGCCCACCGCCACCGGCGTTTCCGCTGCTGCCGGGCTGGCGCCGGCCAGGAGGGCGACGACGGCGAGACAGATACGGATCATGAGCGCTGCACCAAGGGCAGGCCGACCAGAAGGTTCTGCGGCTTGATCTTGACGATATCGTTCGGCCCGCTGCACAGGCCGGCATAGATCGGCTTGCCGCGCATCGGCGGCGTCAGAGCGCTGGCATCCTTGATGTCCAGGCGAAACAGTACGAGCAGGCGGCGCAGCTCGTCGCTGGTCGGCTGCTTGGCGGCGTACAGCTTGTTGAGCAGGGCGGTTGCGCCGGAATCCAGGCCGACATGCCACGACCAGCGGTCATCGGAAATGCTCTGCACCGGTTGAATGCTGCACTCCAGGAACAGGAAATGGCCGATCCAGGCCTCGAGCAGGCGGCAAAGCGCATCCAGGCCGGGCTTGGTGAAGGCGATGTCCAACACCGTGTCATAGGCATCGCTGCGCGGCCAGTAGACGGCGGCATTGTCGGCGTTGAGCACATCCAGATCGACGCTTTTGAGCTGGCTGCGGTTCTCGACCAGGAGCTGGCCGAGGCTGCCGAAGCCGCCGGTCATGGCGTACATCTCGACCGTCTCGGCATCGGCGAGCAGCATGGCGCCATGTTGCAGCGAGAGCTTTTGCTCGCGAAACAGCAGCTCACCGGCGCGCCAGCGGAACGGATCGGCGCAATCGGCGAGAATGTGCTGCACCAGCACGTGCACGAGCTGGTCGATAAACAGCGGCGGGATGGCGATGCGCTTGTCGCGCGCGAACAGCGCCAGATAGCCGTTCTCCAGCGTTTCATGCGCCATGAGATGGTCGCGAAAATGCAGGAAATGGCGCCAGTTGTGGCGGGCATCCGGGTCGGCCAGGGCATCCAGCTCGATGGCGCTCACCGGCCGCGCCGGCGCCTCAAGCAGGCTCGCGTGCAGCGCGCGCTCCTGCGGGCAGGCCTCGGCCGGCGGCAGCAGTTCCGGGCGGCTCAGATAGGCGTGCAGATAGGCATCGGTCAGCACCAGGCGGCCGTCGTCATTGGTCGCCAGCAGATGGTAGCCCGATTGATGCCAAGCCGAGCTTGTCGCAGGCGGTCTCGGCGGCGACAGGCCTTGCGCCATGAACCTCCCCTCTTCGACCTCGATGGCGAGCTCGCGTCATCCGATTGTGCAGGATGCCACGACCGTGTGTCTGTTTCGGTTACAAGAGCAAGCCGTGCCCACCTTGTCGACACACTTTCGGGTTCGCGTGCCTGGGCGCGCGCGCCAATTGCGCAATCCGTGCATACGACCTTCGGCGACTGCGCCTTCCGCCAAAGCCCGATTGCGCAGGGTTCAGTGCCGTTCTTGCCGCAACGTCATCGTGACGCTGATTGTCAGTGGCCCGCTCAGGTCTTGTAACTATCCGCGATCGACGCGGGCGTTACCCACACGGATTTGACAAGCCGGCGCGTTGACCACGCGCGCAACCACGCGAAGGGTGCGTGATATTGCCAAACTTGAACAGCCGGCGTCGCCTCAGCTTGCCGGCAGGGGGGTGAACTCCGGATCGTTCGGCACCGGCGCGAACTTGCCGGCTTGCCAGTCCGCCTTGGCCTGTTCGATGCGGTCCTGGCTCGAGCTGACGAAATTCCACCAGATGTAGCGCGGGCCCTCCATCGGCGCGCCGCCGAGCACCATCAGCCGCGCCGCCTGGCGGGCGGTCACCGTGATCGGGTCGCCCGGATGCAGCACCAGCAGCTGATGCGGCCCGAAGACATCGCCGTTGACGTCGATTTCGCCGTCGAGCGGGTACAGCGCGCGCTCTTCATGCTCGGTCTCGATCGGCAGCCTGGCGCCGGCCTCCAGATGGACATCGGCATACATCATCGCCGAGGAGGTCTTGACCGGCGAGGTCATGCCGTACATCGAGCCGGCGATCAGGCGGACCTGCTTGCCCTCGGCCGCATGAGTCGGCAGCTCCGGCTTGTCGTAATGGAAGAATGCCGGCGCGGTCTCTTCATCCCTGGCCGGCAGCGCGATCCAGGCCTGCAGGCCGTACAGGCGCGAGACCGTCTGGCGCGCTGCGGCGCTGGTGCGCTCGCTATGGGCGATGCCGGAGCCGGCGGTCATCCAGTTGACCTCGCCCGGGCGGATCGGCAGATCGGTGCCGAGGCTGTCCTTGTGGATGATCTCGCCGTCGAGCAGATAGGTCAGCGTCGACAGGCCGATATGCGGGTGCGGACGGACATCCAGGCCCTTGCCGAGCAGGAACTCGTTCGGGCCCATCTGATCGAAGAAAATGAAGGGGCCGACCATGCGCTTTTTCACATTGGGCAGGGCGCGGCGGACCTCGAAGCCGCCGATATCGCGCGCCCGCGGCACGATCACGGTGTCCACTGCCGGTGCCGGTGCGAACTCATGGCATTCGGGTTCGGGGCATTCCTGGTAGCTCATCGCGGCCGGCCTCTTCTTGTCGCTTGTCACCCTGCGATGAAATAGCGCGCGCGGGTAGCGCGTCGACACTCAGCGCGCGCTACGTGGCGTGGCCTTGAGCGTTTTGTTGCTGCGCGCTTTGGCGCATCAGGGCACAAACGGGGCTTGTCGTCGCCGGCCGCACTGGCATTGAGAAACCGGATGCGCTGAAAAAGCGTACGCGGTGCGGTGAGCTTGTCTCGCGCACTGATGCCCGGTTAGGATGAAGTATGAGGTATTCCGAGCGGGGTTTCACGGTGCGCCTGGCCCATAACCAGGCGGAAATCGAGGCGTCGCAGCGTCTGCGATATCAGGTGTTCTACGAGGAAATGGGCGCCAGCGCCGATGCGGCCACATTGGCGGCCGAGCGCGACCAGGACCCGTTTGACGACATCTGCGATCACCTGCTCGTCATCGATGAACGTCACGGTGGCGGCGTGGTCGGCACGTACCGCATCTTACGGCGTGACGTCGCCGAAGCGACCGACGGCTTCTACTCGGCCGACGAGTTCGATCTGCAGCCGCTGTTGCGCCTTGGCGGCGCCAGCATGGAGGTCGGCCGCTCCTGCGTGCACAAGCTCTACCGCACCCGCCAGGTCATCGATCTGCTCTGGAGCGGTCTGGCCGGCTACGTCTTCCAGCATGACATCCATTACCTGTTCGGCTGCGCCTCGCTGCCGGGCACCGATCGCCGCGCGATCACCCCGGTGCTGCGCTACCTGAACGAGAACCACAAGGCACCGCCGGAGTCCTGCCCGGTGGCCTGGTCGGACCTGCGCGTCGATCCGGAGCCGCAGATCGACGACGTGCTCGATTTCCGTACCGCCTGGCGGCACCTGCCGCCGCTCCTGAAGGGCTATCTGCGCCTGGGCGGCCTGATCGGCGATGGCGCGGTGCTGGACAGCCAGTTCAACACCATTGACGTCTGCCTGGTGGTCGACACCACCAAGGTGCGCCAGTCCTATCGCCGTCATTACGAACAGGAACACGGCCGTGCGCCGGCCTCGGCCTCGGCGGCCTGACCTCGCGGGCCATGGCTGACGCGCTGGCCTTTGTGCGCGCCGCCACGCGTCTGACGCTGATCGTCGTGCTGACCGCGCTGTTCGTGCCGCCGGTGCTGGCGCTGAAAGGCCTGCGCGGCCGCTCGCCCCGCTGGCTGATCATCTGGTGGTACCGCCTCGTCCGGCGGATCTGCGGCATGCGCGTGCATGTGCATGGCCAGCCCGCCCGGCACCGGCCGATGCTGTTCGTCGCCAATCACATCTCGCACATGGACATCATCGTCCTGGCCGCCGTGCTCGATGCCGCCTTCGTCGCCAAGGCCGATATCGCCGGCTGGCCAGTGGTCGGCTGGATTTCCTGGCTGTGCGACGTGGTCTTCGTCGAACGGCGCGCCAGCCAGGCCGGCAAGCAGCGCCTGACCCTGACCGAGCGGCTGCAGCGCGGCGACCGGCTCATCCTGTTCGCCGAAGGCACCAGCACGGACGGCACGCGCGTCCTGCCGTTCAAATCCGCCCTGTTCGCCGTGGCGCGCGACGGCCAGGACGGTGCCGCCATCCCGGTACAGCCGGTGACCGTGGCCTATCGCTCGAACCCGGCCGATCCGCCGGCCCATAGCGTCTATGCCTGGTACGGCGACATGACCTTCGCGCCGCATTTCTGGCAGGTGCTGCGCCTGCCCGGCGGCACCGTCGATCTGACCTTTCATCCCCTGCTGTCGCTGGACACACTCGGCTCACGCAAGGCTTTGGCAGCCCGTGCGCATGAGCTGGTGGCAAGTGCCTTGCCGGCGCACAAAAAAGGGCGCCGCCGCGCCGCCTAGGGCCGGCTCAGAGCATTGCCGAGGATGACGCCCAGATAGACGGCCGACAGGCACAAGATCAGCGAGCCGAGGATATTGGCCAAAGCGCGCAGCGGATAGCCGGCTTCGAACAGCTCGAGCGTTTGCAGCGAGAAGGTCGAAAAGGTCGTGTAGCTGCCGCAAAAGCCGGTCATGAACAGCAGCCTGGCCTGATCCGGCAGCATCGGCCGGCTGCCGCCGACCACCAGGCCGGCGAGCAGGCCAAGGATCAGCGAGCCGATGATGTTCACCGTCATGGTGCCGAACGGAAAGCCGGCGCCGAGCCGGGCGATGACCCATTCATTGGTCAGATAGCGCGCGCTGCCGCCCAGCGCACTGCCGAGCGCAACCGAAACCAAGCTGAGCATGAGGCGTCCTGTGCGTCTTTGTCGTCATTTGGCACCGGCCGGCTGGTCGTAACCGCGGCCCGTGTCCATCTCTCCAACAGATACCGCCATCGCATGCAAGCAGGAGGGTCGTCCCATGGCTGAAGCCATTTTCGCCGCGGGCTGTTTTTGGGGACCGGAAGAGAAGTTTCGCACCACGCCGGGTGTCACCGCCACCGAGGTCGGCTATATCGGCGGCCACAAGGACAACCCGAGCTATGAAGAGGTCTGTTCGAAGACCACCGGTCATGCCGAGGCCGTGCGCATCGAATTCGATCCGGCGCAGATTGCCTATGACGATCTCTTGAAGATGTTCTTCGAGATTCACGATCCGACCCAGGTCAACCGTCAGGGCCCGGACATCGGCACGCAATACCGCTCGGAGATCTTCACCAAGGATGACGAGCAGGCCGCCAAGGCGAACGCCATGATCGCATCGCTGCAGGCGTCCGGCCGCTTTCGGGCACCGATCGCCACCAAGGTGACGCCGGCGCCGACCTTCTGGCCGGCCGAGGACTACCACCAGCAGTATGTCGCCAAGCGCCGCGGCCGCTTCGGTTTCTGATCCGGGGCAGCGGTAACGAAAGGGCGGCCCGGGCCACGCCCGAGCCGCTCCAAGCACGTTAGCAACCTGACGTCAGATCACCGCATCGGCGTCGACCGGCATGGTGCTGTCCATGATGTCAGCCATGGCAACCGGGGTAGCCGTCGTCGACGTGCTCGCGTCCGCCGGTGCGCTACCGACGATATCGGTCGAGACGGTCAGGTCGAACATCGAGCCGTCGTCGGTCGTCAGGACGGCTTCGATCGACACGGTGTTGACATCGCTCGGATCAAGACCGGTCAGGGTCACAGGACCGAAGGCGACGCCGGTTGCCGAACTGGTCAGATCGGCAGGTGTAAGGGTCTGCTGGACCACGCCATCGACGAGGATATCGACCGA
The DNA here is from genome assembly GCA_050331015.1 of Geminicoccaceae bacterium. GTDB lineage: Bacteria > Pseudomonadota > Alphaproteobacteria > Geminicoccales > Geminicoccaceae > JBHJHH01. The sequence goes on along the minus strand of JBHJHH010000074.1, from coordinate 9,235 downwards.
GGTGATGTCATTCACATCGACCGGCGACGCCGTGATGCCGGCCGATAGATCGGCGATGTCGTCGAAGATCTGCGCGCCGCCGGTGTTGTCGACAATGTCCAACTGCGCTTTGTCCGACCCGACCACGCCGAATGCCTGGAGTGTCGCGTTGATGCCGTTCGGATCGGTCAGGACGGCGACCTCATCGTCGAAAGCGCCGCCCGTGTTTGGCTCGCCGTCCGAGAGGAAGTAGACGAAATTGCTTTCGCCCGGTGCCTGCGTGTTGAAGAAGTCGATGGCTTCTTGCAGGGCATCGGCGTAGTTGGTGCTGCTGGCAGACACGCCAGGGTTGACCAGGGCGTCGATGACGTCCAGCACACCGTTGCCGTCGGCATCCGTGGCGGGCGTGGTGATGGCATCGAGCGAAGCGCTCGTGCTGAAAGAGATGACGGCAAGATCAGCGTCCGCGAGCCCGTTGGCGATCAGTTCTGCGTTCAGATCGGCGAGCGCGAAGACATCGACCTTGAAGACACTGTCGTTGATGCCATCCCCGTCAACATCAACGCTGGTGATGTCGCCGGTGCTGCCCGACGCATCGTTGATGAACGCGATATTGATCGTGTTGCTGAGGAAGCCGCTCAGCGAGATCACGCCAGAGAGCTCGGCGGTGTCGTCGTCCGTGGTCGACTCGGTCGTGATCGAGGCGGCCACCGAGCCGCCCGGCAGGGCAACCGGCTGCGACACAACGGTTTGCGTCGAGTCGTCGCCGGGCGCAGGCGGCACGGTCGGCTGGGCGCTCGGCGGCACGGTCGCTGAGCCGAAGCTGGCGGTGAACACGACATCGTTGAAATCGCTGTCGCGGACGAAGTTGTTCACGTTGTCGGCAGGGTCGGTGAACAGGTCTTCGAAGCTGAAGGTCACGCTGCCGTCGGCATTGTCGGCCTTGTCGACCTGCGCCGTGCCGTTGCCGTCGACGCCGCCGATCTCGGTGCCACCGTCTTGCAGAATGAAAAACTCAATCTCGGTCCCGTCGGTGAACGTACCGAGATCAAAAGTCGTGCCCGCGGCGACAGCATTGTCATCGGCGAAAATGATCTGTTCGCCAGTTGAAGTCCGAAAGCCCAGGCTGTTGTTGTAAAATGAGTCGCTAGTGCCGGTAGTAATCGTCACTGAACTGTCGCCAGCAACGATGATCGAATGGTGCCCTAGTCCGTCATCTCAGTTCCCAATCCTTTTGTCGCGACGATCGGCTCGTCGATTCATGGAGTGTGCGCCGTGTACCAGCGCCACACGCTTATCGATGATCTGGGCAAGAATGCAATTTCCGATGAATTGATTGCCGTTCTTTTTATATTTGATCAGTTGAGATTAATTATTTTGGTGTAGTCATTACTTGAGATTTATTATTTGGATTAGTCCGACATGACTAATCCATTTTGAGTAACGGCGTATGCGCAGACCGTGCTGATGGCGGCGTGACGGTGCACGCAGCCTGCGCGCCAGAAGACGGGCTGCCGTGCGCCCGACGGCCGGAGATTTGTGTCACAGCCTGCGGCTTTTCGCGCGCGCAGCTTCTTTCGCTGGTCCAGAAGATCGGCTAAGCCCTTGATCCAGCAGCCATGGAGGGCGGCGTGGAGCACGGGCACAGCTATTTCAGCGATCTGATCATTCTGCTCGGCGCCGCCGTGGTCGCGGTGACCGCGGTGCGCTGGCTGAAATCGAGCACGGTCATCGGCTATCTGATCGCCGGCGCGCTGATCGGGCCGCATGCCTTGGGCCTGATCAGCACGGTGCACGAGGTCGAGCGCATCGCCGAGTTCGGCGTCATCTTCTTGCTGTTCGCCATCGGCCTCGAGCTGTCGATCGAACGCCTCAAGGTCATGCGCACCCTGGTGTTCGGCCTGGGCGGCGCGCAGGTGGTCGTCACCGGCACGATCATCGCGCTGATCGCCGCAGCGTTCGGCCAGTCAGGGCCGAGTGCGGTGGTCATCGGCGGCGCCCTGGCCCTGTCGTCGACGGCCTTCGTCCTGCAATTGCTGATCGAAACCGGCCACCAGGTCAGCCGCGCCGGGCGCACCGCCTTCGCCATCTTGCTGTTCCAGGACCTGGCGGTCGTGCCGCTGCTCGCCCTGATCGGCGTGCTCGCCGATACCAGCACCTCCTTGGCGGTGTCCCTGGCCGAAGCCTTTGCCCGCGCGCTCGTGGCGGTGAGCCTGGCGCTGCTCATCGGCCGGCTGGCCATGCGCCCGCTGTTCCGTCTGGTCGCCGCGACGCGCAGCCCGGAGCTGTTCGTGGCGACCATGCTGCTGGTCGTGCTCGGTGCCAGCTACGCCTTGTCGATGGCCGGCCTGAGCCGGGAGCTCGGCGCCTTCCTCGCCGGCCTGCTGATCGCCGAAACCGAGTACCGCCACCAGGTCGAGGCCGATATCCGGCCGTTCAAGGGCCTGCTGCTCGGGCTATTTTTCATGAGCGTCGGCATGGTGCTCGATTTGCAGCTCGTCATCGACGCCTGGCCTTATGTCCTCGGCCTGGTCGCGGCGTTGATCGTCGGCAAGGCAGCGATCATCGCGCTGCTCGCGCATCTGTTTCGCCAACCCTGGGCGATCGCCCTGCGCGCCGGGCTGCTGCTCGGCCAGGGCGGCGAGTTCGCCTTCGTGCTGTTCGGCGCCGCACTCGCGGCCGGCCTGCTCGAGCGCGATCTGGTGCAATTGCTCAGCGCGGCCGTGATCGTCACCATGATGCTGACCCCGGCGCTGGCCAGCCTCGGCCTGCGTCTCGAGCGCCGCTTCACGCCCGACGATCCGGCCGAACTCAGCGCCATCACCGATGCCGCGCGCAAGAGCGCCGGCCATGTCCTCATCGCCGGCTTCGGCCGCGTCGGCCAGACCGTCGCCCGCGTGCTCTCGGCCCAGGGCGTACCGTTCATCGCCCTTGATCTCGACCAGCGCCGGGTGCGCCGGGCGCGCGAGGTCGGCCTGCCGGTGTTTTTCGGCGATGCCTCGCATCACGATGTCGTCCATGCCGCCGGCGCCGACAGCGCCCAGGTGGCGGTGGTCACCATGGATGATCCGCTGGCGGCCGAACGGGCGGTGCACAACCTGCATCGCGCCGCGCCAAGCTTGCGCATCGTCGCGCGCGCCCGGGATTTCCGCCACGGCAAGGTGCTCGAGCGCGCCGGCGTGGCGGTCTGCGTGCCGGAGACCGTCGAGGCCAGCCTGCAGCTCGGCGCGGCCGCGCTGGCCGAGCTGGGCGACCCGGGCCGCGACGTCAGCGACACCTTGCGCGAAGTGCGCAGCGCGATCAGCGAGGGTCACGAAGTCATGATTTCGCGCGATAGTTGATAATTGAGGCGCCCTTGTAAGGAATACTCCGCGCATTTGATCAAAGTCATGGTGGGCCGGTCGCGGCCATGAGAAAGCTGACATCATGAGTGCTCGCGTCTACGTAGAAATCCGCAAGGGAAGATCCCGCAAAAGGCGCTAGCTAGACTGATCTCAAGTCGCACCGCGTGCGGCTGTGTCCGGTGGAGCGAGTGATGTCGGCTGTGTTCGCCCTTTCCGCGCGGTGGCCTGCGGCCCTGGCCGTGTCGTTCGAACGGCTGAGCCGTCGCGCAACCACCAGCGGTGCGCCCGGCGAGGCGTTCGGCCTGGCGCTGTATCGCGGCCAGCGCGCGACGATCCTGCGCGAGCCGGTCATGGCGGCGCGGGCCAGCCTGTCGTCACGGTTGAAGAGCAAGCCGCCGGTGAGTGCGCTCTTCGTCGGCCATGTCCGTCAGGCGGAGAGCGGACCGGGCGGCGATGGCAATGTCCAGCCGTTCGATCGAACGCTCGGCGGCCGCCAGCACGTGTTCGCCATGCCCAGGCAACCGCTGCCGCTGCGCCTGCGTCCCAGCCTTGACACCGGCGCGCATCGGCCGCAGGGCGGCAGCCCGGCCGAGCAGGCGTTCTGCGCCCTGTTGCATCGCCTCGAGGTCATCTGGCGTGACGATGCGCCGGCACCGGAGGTGGAAGCGCGCTTTTCCTGCGTCGCCAGCTTCGTCACCGAGCTGAACCACCATGCCCCGGCCAGCTTTCTCTACGGCGACGGCGATGTCCTGTTCGTCTACGCCGCGGGCGGCGACACCAGCGGTGACGGCATGTATCTGCATCGCCAGTTCGACCGGGTCACCGCTGGCGCCGAGCAGATCGGCCTGTCGGTCGCCGGCGAAAGCCAGGACATCACCCTGGTCAGCTCGTTCCCGATCGATCCGAACGGCGCCACGCGCTGCCGCCCGGGCGATCTCTTGGCCGTGCAGGACGGCGTGCCGGTCATGCGCCAGGCGATCGCTGCGACTGGCCAGAGCCCGGCGTACGAAGGCGTCACCCTGGCGGCCTGGCCGGTCTCGATCGGCAAGTAGGCGCGCCTAGCCGCCGGGTCCGCGCCGGCCGCGCACCAGCGATTTGATCACGCCGTGCAGCAGGTGGGCCTCCGGTTCGCGCAGGCCCGCGCGCGTCAAGATCACCTCGAGCTGGCGGCTGAGGCTGATCCGCCGATCATCGGCCCGGAAGAAATCGACCGCGTCCAGCTCGCGCACCAGATGGTCGAGCAGATGGCGTAGCTGCGCCTTGCTCACCGGCGCCGTCGCGGTCGGATCCTCGGTGCGCGCGGCCATGGTTTCGCCGGCCTGCCACCATTCGTTGGCCAGCAGCAGCACCGCCTGGGCGACGTTGAGCGAGGTGAACGCCGGGTTGGTCGGAATAAACACGAGCGCATCGGCGAGCTGCAGCTCCGGTGTCTCCAGCCCGGTGCGCTCCGGGCCGAACAGCAGGCCGACATGCCGGCCGGCGGCCTGATGGGCGCGCATTTCCAAGGCCGCCTGACGTGCGGTCACCAGCGGCTTGGCCAGGCCGCGATCGCGCGCCGTGGTGGCATAGGTGAGGTGCAGATCGGCCGTGGCTTCATCGACGTCGGCGACCTGTTCGAGCCGGTTGAGCACCACCGTGGCGCCCGAGGCCGAGGCGACCGCCTTGGCGTTCGGCCAGCCGCATTGCGGATCGACCAGACGCAGGCGCTCGAGGCCGAAATTGAGCATGGCCCGCGCCGACGCGCCGACATTTTCGCCCATCTGCGTGCGCACCAGGATGACCGTCGGCGCGCCCGCCTGGCAGGCGGCGTCGCTCACGCCGTGCCCGGCTCTTTGGCGCCGGTCAAGAACAGCTTGTAGTGGATGGCGTCGCGCAGGGCGTTGTACGAGGCTTCGATGATGTTGGCCGACACGCCGACCGTGGTCCAGCGGCGGCCGTCCTCGTCGGCGCTGTCGATGAGCACGCGCGTGACGGCGGCGGTGCCGGCCTCGGGATGGAGGATGCGCACCTTGTAATCGACCAGCTTCATGCCGCGCACGCAGGGATAGGCGCTGGCCAGCGCCTGGCGCAGGGCGCTGTCGAGGGCGTTCACCGGGCCGTTGCCATCGGCGACGTTCATGTGCCGCTGATCGCCGACGCTGACCGTGATGGTCGCCTCGCTTTCGGTGACCAGCTCGCCTTTGGCGTTGTAGCGCCGCTCGTCCATGACCCGGAAGCGCTCCATGCGGAAATAGCTCGGGATCTGGCCGAGCGCCCGGCGGGCGAGCAGTTCGAAGCTGGCCGGCGCGCCCTCATAGGCGTAGCCTTGCGCCTCTTTCTCCTTGAGCGCGTCGAGCAGGGTGGCGATCTGCTCCTTGCTCAGCTCGAGATCGCCGATCTCGTCCAGCCTGGCCATGAGATTGGCCCGCCCGGCCTGATCGGAGACGACGATCGTCCGCCGGTTGCCGACGCTTTCCGGCGGCACATGCTCGTACAGGCTGGGATCGCGCGCCACCGCGCTGGCATGCAGGCCGCCTTTGTGGGCGAAGGCATTGGCGCCGACATAGGCGCGCGACGGGTCCGGGCTGCGGTTCAAGATATCGTCGAGCCTGGCCGACAGCCTGGCCAGTTTCGGCAGATCCTCGGGCTTGAGGCCGCAATCATACCCGGTCTTCAGCACCAGCGAGGGGATCAGGGCGACCAGATCGGCATTGCCGCAGCGCTCGCCCAGGCCGTTCAGCGTGCCCTGGATCTGGCGGGCGCCGGCGCGCAGGGCAGCGAGGCTGTTGGCCACCGCGTTTTGCGTGTCGTCATGGCCGTGAAAGCCGACGCGTTCGCCCGGAATCCGCGTGCAGACATCGGTGACGATGCGCGCGACCTCATCCGGCAGCGTGCCGCCATTGGTATCGCACAAGACCACCCAGCGGGCACCGCCGTCGAGGGCCGCATCGAGACACGACAGCGCGAAGTCGCGATTGGCCTTGTAGCCGTCGAAGAAATGCTCGGCATCGAACATGACTTCCTCGGCATGGCGCAGGGACTCGCGAACGCTGTCCTCGATCATGCGCACATTCTCATCGAGCTCGACGCCGAGCGCCTCGCGCGCATGCCGGTCCCAGGTCTTGCCAACCAGGGTGACCACCGGCGTCCCGGCGTTCAGGACCGCGACCAGGCCCGGATCATTGGCCGCACTGCGCCCGGCGCGCCGGGTCATGCCGAAGGCGGCCAGCCTGCTGCGGCTCAGCGCCGGCGGTTCGGCGAAAAAGGCCGTGTCGGTCGGATTGGCGCCCGGCCAGCCGCCTTCGACATAGTCGATGCCAATGTCGTCCAGGGCGGTGGCGATGATCTGCTTGTCATGAGCCGTGAAATCGACGCCCTGGGTCTGCGCGCCATCGCGCAAGGTGGTGTCATACAGGTAAACGCGTTCGGACATGGTGCTGTTTGACAGTAACTGTATCAGAGGCGGCGCCAGGTCGTGCCTTGCGGACCATCGAGCAAGTCGACGCCGTCGCTTTTCAACTGATCGCGAATGGCGTCGGCCCGGGCGAAATCCTTGGCCCTGCGCGCGGCGACCCGTTCCTCGATGAGCGCGTCGATGGTCGCCGCGTCAAGCCCGTTCTCGCCGGTTGCGGCGCCTTGCAACCAGCGTTGCGGCGATTGGCTGAGCAGGCCGAGCAGGGCGCCGCTCGTCTGGATGGCACCTTTCAGCCGCGCCCGCTCGCCCGGATCGCTGGCCTTGTTGGCGGCGGTCACCAGGCCATGCAGCTCGGCCAGGGCTTTCGGCGTGTTCAGATCGTCGCACAGCGCAGCGAGCAGGCCGTCGGGCGGGCACGCCGCGGCGGCGACATCGCTCAAGCTGTCGAGCGTCGTGTAGAAGCGATCGAGCGTCGCCTTGGCCGCGGCCAGGCCATCGCGCTTGAAATCGAGCGGCGCGCGGTAATGGGTCTGCAGCAGCATCAAGCGCACGGCTTCGCCCGGTGCCAGCGTCAAGGCGTCCGCGACGGTGACGAAATTGCCCAGGCTCTTGGCCATTTTCTCGCCATCGACCGAGACGAAGCCATTGTGCAGCCAGACGCGCGCCATTTCGGCCACGCCGCGGCCGCAGCAGCTCTGGGCGATTTCGTTCTCGTGATGCGGGAAAACCAGATCGAGGCTGCCGCCGTGAATGTCGAACGGCAGGCCCAGATAATGCTCCGCCATGGCCGAACATTCGATATGCCAGCCCGGGCGCCCACGGCCGTAAGGGCTGTCCCAGCCGGGCTGGTCGGCCGTGCTCGGCTTCCAAAGCACGAAATCGGCCGGGTCTTTCTTGTAGGAGGCAACCTCAACGCGGGCGCCTGCGACCTGCTCGTCGCGCGAGCGGCCGGACAAACGGCCGTAGCCCGGGTTCGAGGGTACGTGAAACAACACATGGCCATCGGCCTGATAGGCGTGAGCGCGGGCGATCAGGGCGGCGATCAGCTCGAGCATCTGCGCGATATGCTCGGTCGCACGTGGCTGCACGTCGGGCGCCAGGCAGCCAAGCGCCTCGGCATCGGCCAGAAAGGCCGCCTCGGTGCGCGCGGTCAACGCGTCGATCGGCTCGCCGGTGGCTGCCGCGCGCTCGATGATCTTGTCGTCGACATCGGTGATGTTGCGCACATAGGTGACGCGCGGATGGAGCGCGCGCAGCAACCTAACCAGGACATCGAACACAACCAGCGGTCGGGCATTGCCGACATGAATGCGGTCATACACGGTCGGGCCGCAGACATAGATACGCACATGCGCCGGATCGAGCGGCGTGAACGGCGCTCTGGCGCGCGTTAGCGTGTTGTGCAGGACCAGCGACACGTGCGGGAATCGTCCTAGCTGCCGGGGTTTCAGGCCGTTTCACCGCGCAGGCGCGCGCGCGCCCGTTCGGGGCCGATGAGCGCTAGCAGATGTTGCAGCCCGGGTCCATGTTCCCGGCCCGTGAGCGCCAGGCGCAGCGGCTGAAACAGCGCCCTGCCCTTGCGCGAGGTGGCGGCTTGCAGCTCGGCACGCCAGGCCTTGAAGCTGTCGGCATCGATACGCGCCGGCAGTATCGCCGCCGCCTGCGCGAGCCAAGCGCGGTCATCTTCGGCGATCACCGGCGTCAGCGGCTGGCTGACGATCGCGCACCAGGTCGCCGCCTCGGCCACGGTGGCGCAGTTCTCGCGCACGGCCAGCCAGAAAGCCTCCTCGGCGCAGGCCGGTGCGAGGTTGGCGAGGCGCGGCTTAACCTCCTGGAAAGAAAGGTCGTGTACGATCTGGGCGTTGAGCTGATGGAAGGCCTGGGCGTCCAGCTTCGGCGTCGCCCGGCCATAGGCATCAAGGGAGAAATCGGCCAGGAGATCATCCAGCGCGCGGATCGCGCGCGGCGCTTGCGCCGTTCCCAACGCAACCAGCACGGCGGCCACGGCCTGGGGTTCCAGCCCGTCTTGGCGCAGCTTGGCCAAAGACAGGCTGCCAAGCCGCTTGGACAGCCCCTTGCCTTCGGCGTCCGCGAGCAAGGGCAGATGGGCGAACGTCGGCGGCTGCCACGCCGCGGCCGGTGCCGCGCCAGCGGGTTCGTCTGCTGCCGGCCTTTGCCCCGCGTGATCGGCCGGCATTGCCGGTGCCGCCGATGCCGCGGCGTTGCCTGCCGCTCGGCCCGTGTCAGAGGCTGACGACGCTGGCCTGGCGCCGCCTGCCGTACCGCCTGTATCCGCCGCCGGCGGTGAGGCCGATGCTGCGCCATCGCTCTGGCCCAGTGCCGGAGTTGTAGCGGCATCATCGGCAGCCGGCCTCGCGGTTGGATCAACGCCTGCGGGCGGATGCGTGCGCACAGGCTGCGTCCGGGCGTAGCTCGATGGTGCCTGGCCGGGACCGGGCATGCTGTTGGCCGCCGGGTCGGCCGCTGGGTTGGCCGTCGCCAAGTCGGCTGCCGCTGC
>JBHJHH010000073.1:0-3751 GCA_050331015.1 Geminicoccaceae bacterium | reverse complement strand
AGCATGCTATCGGCCACCTGCTCGACACTGTCGAACGGCCGGCCTTGGCCCGCCAGACACGGATGCAGGATGGCTAGGCCGTAGCGCGTCGCCAGCCGCCTCGCAAGCGGGCGGAACGGGATAATGTGCCCGCCGGTGCCCGGAATGAGGAAGTAGCGCGGCAACGCCGGGTCGGCCTGCTTGCGCAAAGGCACGATGGCCGGCGCCAGGTCGTCCGCGGCCGAGCTATCGGCGCGCGCTGCCGGCGGCTGGCGCGGCGCGGGCGCGGCCGTGTCAGCCCTCAGCGAGCTTGCCTTCGACATGGCGGATCAGATCGAACACGCTTTGCTGGTCCTGCACTTCGTCGTCATCCAGCTCGATGCCGAGCCGGTCCTCGATCTGCATGATCGCCTCGAACCGGCTGAGGCTGTCCAGATCGAGTGCATCGAAGCGCATGTCATGGCCGGCGCGCAGCCCCTTGACGCGTTCATCGTCATCGTCGGCCCCGAGCGCGGTTTTCAGGGCCTCGATAACGGCTTCGCTGGCTTGCCTCATGTCAGTGGACCTCGACCTCGAAGGCACCCGGATAGTGGAAAATGTCGTCGCGGCGCAGCGCGAACCGGGTGACGCGGATGTCACGGCGGTTGGCCTGCAGATAGCCGGTCATCGCCCGCCAGAGCTCGAGGCCGAGCGGCTTGCCGAGACAGGTGTGCGCCCCGGCGCCGAACAGGAGCGCGCGCTCGCGCGGATCGTCGCACGGCTCGAAGGCGGTCAGCCAGAGGCGAAAGAGATCGCCCGGATGCACGCTCGCGCCACCAAGACAGACCGCGGCATCGGCATGGCGGTCGACAAACGGCACGCCCGTGCGACAGGGGACATCGCCGGCCGGATCGGCCGGCGGCGCGGCGTCGCCCTGCCAGCGTGCGTGCAGGCTGCAGCCGAAGGTGCCGATCATGGGATCGCGGCCGAGGATCGCCATGGCCATGCGCGCGCCGATGTCGTCATCGTCGAGATCGGCAAAGCGCGCTTCGATCTTCGCCCGGATCAGGCGCAGATCGGCTTCCAGGCGCTTGCGCTTGGCGATGCCGATGGTCTGGCTGAAAATGCGCGAGATCGTGCTGTCGGCATCGAGGTCGAGATCGATCTCCATCAACACCGACAAGACGTCGTCGACCAGCGGCACGAGCACAGCGCGCAACACGTCGTGATGGCCGGGCTGCTGCAACTGGCCCAGATTGCGCTCGACGATATCGGCCAGGGCGGCGCGCACCGCCGGCGTGCGGGCGCCGATCAGGGCGGCCATGCGCTGGCGCGTGGTTCTGTGCGCCTCGCCCGCCTGCCACAAGGGGATATGGGCGAGCGTGAACAGAATGGTCGAGAAGTCCAGACCCAGCCGGTCGGCCAGTTCGGCATAGCGCGCCGCGTACTGCACGGCCGAAAACCGGCCATCGCGCAGGATCTGGCTGACCTCGGCGGGTGCGGTGATCACGCGATGCGACACGTTGGTAGCTTCGACCTCTTTCAACCGAACGCACTGACTGTACTGCGCCTTTTGCAACCTGTCGCGCCGATTTTGCATGCGCGCATCCCCGATAGCATGCACGATGCGCGCCATCGCGTGCCCTTTGCCGGCAGCTCGCGGCAGAAGCGAGGCGCACGCCGTCGCACGCCAGGGAGGACGCTGGGCGACCATGGTCAGGGTCAAGGTCTGCGGCCACAAGCGGCCGGACGATGCGCGCATGAGCTGTGCCTATGGCGCCGATGCCGTCGGCGTTCTGGTCGGCCAGACGCATGTGTCGGCCGATTTCGTCCCGCTCGATGCCGCGCGGGCGATTTTCGCTGCCGTGCCGCCGTTCATCGCGCGCGTGCTGGTGACCCATGTCATGGAGGCGAGCGACATCGTTGCGCTGGTGACGACAGCCGGTGCTGATCACGTGCAACTGCATGGCGCCTGCACACCGGCCACCGTGCGCGCGCTGCGGGCTGCTCTGCCGCGCGTGCGTCTGATCAAGACCGTGCATGTGCAGGATGCGCGCAGCGTGGACATCGTGCGTTCCTGGCCCTCGCTCGTCGATGCCGTGTTGCTCGACAGCGCCAGCCCGGCAACCGGTCAGATCGGCGGCACCGGCCGGCCCCATGACTGGCGCTTGAGCGCGCGCATCGTGCAAGACACGAGCTTACCCGTGATCCTTGCCGGCGGTCTGCATGGCGGCAATGTCGGCCAGGCCATCGCGTGCGTCCGGCCGTTCGCGGTCGATGCCAATTCCGGCACCAAGCAGGCCGATGGGTACAAGGACCCGGCCAGGCTGGCGGCGTTCATCCAGGCGGCCAAAGCGGCCTGAGCGTCACGTGCCACACGATGTTCACGTCGGTCAGGCAATTCGGGCGTTATCTCCGTCCTGTCATGGAGACGCGGTAGCGCAGGAGGGTTAAGGTGGCCGTCGCGCCGCGTGTCGCGCGAGATAACTCAAGGAAGCGTTATGTCATCCGGAAACCTTGCCAGGGCCGTGTTCGGCTTGGTCTTGCTGCTCGGCGTCACCGTCGCGTTCGCCCAGGAGGGCGATGAAGCGGCGCCGCCGCCCGAGCCGGTCACGCTCGAAGACACCGAGATCAGGCCGGCCGATCTGAAGCTGCTGCTCGATCCGCTCACCCGCGACGAATTGGCGGTCGAGGCGGCCGCCTGGCGTGATACCGTCAAAGCCAAGATCGTCGACATGAACGAGGCCGAGCTCGAGGGCCGCCGCTTGCTCACCGAGGCCCAGGAGGCGGCCGGCGGCGAGGCCGGTGAGGACGGCGAACCGGTCACCAGCGAAGAGGCCGATGCCATGTTCGAACGAGCCGCGGCGCTGCGCGACGAGCGCGCCCGGCTGCTCGATCGCCTGAAAGTGGTCGTCGACGAATGGGAGGCCAAAGGCGCCGACGTCGTCGAATACCGGCAATACATGACCGCCGTCAGCGGCATCGACGTCGATGTCACCGATGCGCGCTCGGCAACCAAGACCGTGCTCAACTGGCTGACCTCGGCAGAAGGCGGCCTGCGCATCCTGCGCCAGATCGCGGTCGTGCTCGGCACGACCATCGTGTTCTGGTTCCTCGGCGGCATCGTCTCGTTTCTGGTCGGCCGCGGCCTGAGCGCGACCAATAGCGGGTCGCTGCTGCTGCGCCAGTTCTTGCGCCGCTGGGTGCGCCGGGTGGTCGCCTTTATCGGCCTTCTGGTCGGGCTTTCCGCGGTCGGCATCAATATTGGCCCGATGGTCGCCGCCATCGGTGCCGCCGGCTTCGTCATCGGTCTGGCCTTGCAGGGTACGCTCAGTAATTTCGCCAGCGGCATCCTGATCATGACCCAGCGGCCGTTCGATGTCGGCGATTCGATCGATGCCGCCGGCGTGTCGGGTGCGGTCGAGCAGGTCACCTTGTTCAGCACCCACGTCACCACCGGCGATCAGCGCAAGATCATCGTCCCGAACAACGCGATCTGGGGCGGCAACATCACCAACGCCTCGGTGGAAAACATGCGCCGCATCGATTTCGAGGTCGATGTCGCCGACAGCGTCGCCATCGAGGACGCGCGCTTCAGCCTGCGCCGGGCGCTCGAGGGCCACGAGGCGGTGCTCGATGATCCGGGCGTCACGGTCGAGCTGGCCACGGTCGATCACGCCGAGAGCAAGCTGTGTTTCAAGGCCAATGCCTGGGTGCGCGAGGATGCGCCCGGCAATCCGCGCCTCGAGCTGATCGAGCGCCTGCAGGCGGCCTTCCCGGCAGAGCGCCTCAA
>JBHJHH010000072.1:0-21699 GCA_050331015.1 Geminicoccaceae bacterium | reverse complement strand
AGCGAGCCGACTACCCAGTTGCCCGGCATGCTCAGCGCGACGGCGGCCGGGCCGGCGCTCCACTTGTCCGTACCGATGATGTCGTCGCTGGCGGTCGGCAGCGTGAGCGACGGGCCGACGCCCCAGATTACCGGACCGCTGTCGACCGGCGAAAAGTACACCGTGTGGTTGATATCGCCCAAACCGAAGCTGCCGCCGCTGCCTTGCGGATCGTCGGGCAGCTCGGCAAGTCCGGTGCTCAGATCTTCGACATAGATCACCGGCGCGATGGTGAGGTTGACGATGTTCCAGTCGCCGACGGTGAACGGGATCACCGTCTGGATGTTCAAGACATTGGCGACGTCGTCATCATCCGGGCCGACGCCGAACAGGGTGTTGTTCTGGAAGGGCAGGCTGATCAAGGCGGCCACCGGATTTTGTGCCGCCTTGGCCAGATCGGCGCTGTCCTGCGCCTGGCTCGGTGTTCCGGGCACGAGCATGAGTGCGCCCCAAACGAGCCCCACGCGCCGTGGCATACAGCACCGCGTCCGGTGCGAAACGAAGCCGATGGCCATGCCGAGTTCCCCCGTCAGCCGGTCCATGCAGGCCGCCACATGTGTGGCCCCGAAGGTCAAGCGAGCACGCTAGTCGCGGTCTCCGCAGGCAGAGCGGAACCGGCGGCTCAGCGCGCGCGCAGCGCCTCGATCAGCTCCTCCTTGCTCATCGATGCGCGGCCGTCGATGTCGAGCTCTTGTGCGCGCGCATAGAGCGCGTCTTTCGACCAGTCCTCGTAGGCAGCGGCCTCACCGCCCTTTTTCGACGGCGCCTGTTGATCGCTCGCCGGGGCATTGGCGATGCGTGCGGCTTTTTCCTTGGAGGCGCCTTGCTCGCGCAGGGCTTCGTACGTGTCGTCGTCTTTGATGCTCGGGCGCTTGTCGGCCATGACCAAGGCTCCTGGCGGCGTGGTGGCTGGATTGATTGGAAAAGTGGGATGCCCGGCCGAAGAGGTGCATCTCCAGCCCGGCTTTTCGGGTATCCCCTTGGACGAGGAACCCGCAGACACGACCACGGTTCCAATCGCGATGCCGGCCGGTTCAGCCTGGCGCTGCGGCGAGGCCGCTGTTTCCCAACCGCGCCAAGGCAGGCATAAAGCAGGAAACCGAGGGGATCGATCGGATGGCGAACGCCGGCGTGCAGGCGCGGCTCAAGGCAGGCGAGGACGATGATGTCGCCAGCGATCTCGTCTTGTGCGCGCAGGGCGATCGCTCGGCCTTGCGGCGGATCTTCGATGCCGAGTCCGCCCGGATGATCGGCGTCGCCACGCGCATTCTGCGCCGGCGCGAGCTGGCCGAGGAGGCCGTGCAGGACTGTTTCGTGACCATCTGGCAAAAGGCCGCCAGCTTCGATCCGCATCTGGGCTCGGCGCGCGGCTGGCTGTACACGATCTTGCGGCGCAAGGCTTTGAACATCCTGCGCGATGGCCGGCGCGAGGACCTGGTCGAGAGCGTCGACGACCATGTCGGCGAGCCGCCGGTCTGGCAGCAAGCCTATGACCGCCTCGACAGTACCAGCCGGCTGAAGCGCTGTCTGGAAACCCTGGACGAGGTCAAACGCAAGGCCGTGCTCATGTCGTTCGTCGTCGGCTACACCCATGGCGAGATCGCGGCCTTGCTGCGCGTGCCGCTGGGCACGGCGAAATCCTGGATCAGCCGCGGCCTGGTCGCGCTTCGGGCGTGCCTGTCATGAGCGAGAACCAGCGCGATATCGAGCGCATCGGCGCTTATGTCCTGGGCCTGAGCTCGCCGGAGGAGGGCGAGCAGCTCGAGCGCGAGCTGCAACAGCGCGCCGATTTGCGTGCCCTGCATGCCGAGCTCACCGATCAGTTCCAGGACCTCAACGACACGGCTGAGCCCGTGGCGGCGTCTGACAGCCTGTGGTCCCGCATCGAGGCCGATCTGAGCGACGAAAGGCCGGTAGCCGCGGCCGCGCCGGCGAAGGCGCGGCATGACGATGGCTATCAGGAGATCTATCGCCCAGCGCCGGCCGGAGCCAGGCGGTTCGGCTTCTGGCGGGGCTTCACGGCGGCCGCCTTCGTCGCCTCGCTCGGCTTCGCCATCCTGGCGATCCGGCCCGAGCTGATCGGCCTGGCGCCGCCGCCGCCGGTGGTCATCGCCGTCCTGCTCGATGACCAGAACGAACCGGGCGCGGTGGTCGAAGCCTTCGACGGTGAGCGCATCAAGATCGTGCCGCTGCGCGATTTCGAGGTGCCGGAAGGCCGGATCCTGCAGGTCTGGACCAAGCCGAACGAGGAAATCGGCCCGGTTTCGCTGGGTGTCCTGCCAGAGAATACCCAGATGCGCCTGGAAGGACCCGATCTGCCCGAACCGCAGCCGGCGCAGCTCTACGAGGTGACCCTCGAGCCGGCGCCCGGCTCGCCGACCGGCCTGCCGACGGGCCCGATTCTGCTCAAGGGCTTCGCCAAGACGCCGCTCTAGAGGCGCACAAAAAAAAGGGCCGCTCCGAAGAGCGGCCCAAGTCGGCGGGGGAAACAGGTTGCTTGGCGCGGCCTTACGCTGCGGCCATGTCACCAAGCAGGGCGTCGATCTCATCGGCGCTGAACACACGATCGCCGCCGGTGCCGTTGGCAAAGGTGATCTCGACATCGTTGAAGTCGAAATCCGTGCCGTCCTCGAAGCCGATCTGCGTGGCACCGCTGACCGGATCGAGGCCACCGATGGCGAGCACCTCGCCGTTCTCATTGAGCTGCGAGAGCGTGTGGATGACATCGCCGGCGAGCTCATCACCGGAGGTCAGCTCGACCAGGCTGATGTCGCCCGGATCGCTGTCCGGGGTCGCGGCCTTGCCGGTCGATGTGTCGAGGAAGCCGAGCGTGTCGCTGTTGAGCAGATCGGCCGCGTTCAGATCGGCGCCGTCCTCGATCAGGAACAGGCCGATCTTGCCGCCTGGCGGCAGGTCGCCGGGCGCGAACAGATCGCCGAGATCGACGCTATCGCCCTGATTGCGCGCGCCGCCGCCCGGCCGGGCACCCGGCAGGCCGGTCAGGGCCTGCGCATGCTCGAGCGAGTCAAACACGGTACGCACGGCGCCGATGCTGCCATCTTCGTTGATCGTGAACGCGCCGAGGGCGTGGTTGTCGGCGGCGTGCTCATCGTTGAAGGTCACGCTGGCATTCGGTGTCGCGTAGAACAACGGCGTGGTCGCCGCATCCGAGGCGGCGCCGGTCTCCGGATTGTAGACGATGTTCTCGTCTTCCTCGCTGACCGTGCGCATGCGATCGATGGTCGGGTTCCAGTCAATGTCGAGATTGCCGGTCGAGGTCAGCGTGACGTCACCGGAGGCCGAAGTCAGCGCGCCGGAGGCGGCATCGAGCGTGAAATAGCTGTCGCTGACATCGTCATAGCCGAAAATCTCACCCGTGGCCGGGCGGACATCGATGGCATCCAGACGCGTGCCATCGCCGCTGAGCGCGACCGTGCTCGTGGTGCCCGGATCCGTCAGATCGAAGCTGACCAGGGTCGTGCCGTCGTCGGCGAGGGCAAACCCGGTGCCGTTTTGCACGGTGAGACCGTTCAGCGTGCCGAGCGCACCGTCGAACGTGCCGACCAGCGTGGCTTCCGCGCTCTCGAGATCGATGGTGTACAGACCGGACTGGCCAGCGACATTGAGCAGCGCGAAGGCGGTGTTGGTGCCATCGCCGGCGGTCTGGATGTCGAGCCCGGCATCGGCCGAGAAGTCCAGCACCGAGCCGTTCATCATGACCGTGCCGACCGTGTTCAGCGTGCCGGCATTGTTGGCCAGCGTCGCCAGCGAGTTGGTCACGTGGTCGAGCGCGAACTGCGTCGTCGTGGTCGCACCGGCAACGCTGTTGGTATAGCCGTTGGCAACGATCGCCGGCGAGCCCGGATGATTGACGTCACCCAGCGACAGGGCGATCCGGCTGCTGTCGACCGGCGTGCGATCCTCTTCGGCGACCGTCTGGCCTTCGACCAGCGCCGGCAGGATGGCCTCGTCGCCCGAGATCACGCCCTGGAAGACAAACTCGCCGGCGCCGACCGGCAGCGGCACCTTGTAGCCCGGCGTGCCGTCGACCTCACCCTCGGTGCCGGCCCCGGCGGTGCCATCGACGCTCAGACCGTGGATGACGAACTCGCGCAAGGACAGCGGCAGGACGTCGCCCGGCGTGAAGCCGTCGGCGGTGACCGACGGATCGCTCAGATCGACCACGGTCTGGAAATCGACGTCACCGTTCGGTGCGGTCGGGAAGCCGTCGAGGCCGCTGCCGATCGGATCGGTCAGCGAGACCAGCACCGGGCCATAGCTGGTGGCGCCTTCGAGCACCTCGATGAAGCCGTCACCGTCGGTGTCCTGCGCCGGCACCGGCGTGGTCGAGTCGATGACAGTGCCGTCGGCATCGAAGGCGCCGTGGATGTGCTGGGCATGCGGCATGCCGGGCTCGAGGCCGTTGGCGTCGACCTTGACGGTGAGCTGGTCGCCGTCGAGCAGAGCGGTGACCAGACCGCTCACGCCGGAATTGTTCAGTTCGCTGATCTCAGCGGTGAACACCTTCACGCCGTGATCGATCGGGCCGGTCGCCACCGGCAGGACCAGCTTGAAACCGGGCGTGCCGTCGGCCTCGCCAGGGGTGCCGACACCGTCGCCGGTCTCGAGCGTGCCGCCATGGACGACGATCTCGCGCAGATCGAGCGGCAGGAGCTGGTCGGCGGTGAAGTCACCGTTGAATGTGGTTGGATCGTTCAGATCGAAGTTTTCGGCAAACTCGATGCGGCCGCGCGGGGCGGTCGGGAAGTCGGTCACGGCGCCACCTGGCGGTGAGCTGAGCGACACCAGGATCGGGCCATAGGTCGGCACGCCTTCGGCCAGTTCGAGGATGCCGTCACCATCGGTATCGTTGGCCAGCGTCGGCGGCACCGAGTCCAGGGGATTGCCGTTGTCATCGACCCGGCCATGGATGTGCTGGACATGCACCATGTTCGGATCGAGGCCGTTCGCGGTCAGGCTGACATGCAGTTCGCCGTTGGTCTGGACGAGGAAGGCTGAACCTTCGGCGCCGGTTGCATTGATATCCTTAAGCCGCGCGGCAAACACGTCGCCGGCAAGCAGCTCGGCCTGGGTCGTCGCAGTGCTCATCAGAGCCCCCTCTTTGGTCATTCACGAGCGCAAGCGCCGCGAAGCTCGCGACCTTGCGCTGGCGGAACACGCGGGGGCGATGCCTTGGATGCAGGCAGCGACCAGATTTTTTTCGAAGAACGTAGAGCGGCTGGCGCCGGTCAGGCGCAGGGGCCGCCGAGCAGACCGGTTTTGAGCGCCTTGTCGGATGGCTTGGGACCGAGCCAGATGCTCAAAAGCGCTTCGGCGAAATGCGGGTTGTCGATCCGGCCGCGTGCATCGCCGTCAACCGCAATGACCACGCCGCTGTCTTGCGCATGCGTGAAGCTCACGGTCTGGCCCTCGACGACATCGACGATCGCCGCCGTGAACTGATCAATGTCGGGTTGCAGCTTTTCGAGCGCGTCGCCGCTATTGGCGGCCAGGCCGCGCGTGAAGGCGTCGCGCATCTTGGCGGCATCGACATCGCGCACGAACGCCATCGCCAGGTGCCAGTCCAGATCGCCGTTCAGGATCTGCTCGGCCTCGGCCACCTGATGCGTAAGGTAGAGACCGGCGACGTAGACCTCGATCTGCAGCAAGGTCGCCTTGCGCACACCGATGCCGTTCAAGACGAACTCGGCGCCGGCAACACGCACCCGTTCGGGCAGGCTGACGCCGGCGCAGCTCGAAGCCGGGGCCGGCGTCGATGGCCATAGCGCCGCGCCCAGGAGCAGGGCGCTCAAAAGCACAAACTGCCGCAATGAAACAGCGCGCGCAGCGTTCACGTCGTCGCCTCTCCACACCTTGTGCGCATAAATAACCGGCGCTCGTGGCGTCGTGCCTGGCCTGGTCGCATTCCAGCACTCGTGCATACAGGTTTGCACGGCATTTGCCACCACCCGACTTGGCTTGATCTCGCGTCCAGCTAACCCAGTCTATTCGGCTGACATCGGTGTACCGGCGCCGCGAACGCCCAGCTTGAACAAGGTGGCCCATGCAACGACGACGGCTCCTGGAAAGCGTTGTGTTCGGCCTGGCCGCAGGTCTGCCGCCGCGTGCGCGCGGGCAAAACGCCGAGGCTTATGCCCAAGCCATCGCGAAAGCCCGCACGCTCGATCAGCTGCACGCCCTGGTCGTCGTGCATGACGGCGAGGTCGTCGTCGCCCAGGCCTTTCGCGGGCCGGCGCCGGATGTGCCGGTCAATGTCAAGTCGGTATCCAAGACCATCGTCGCCCTGCTCACCGGCATTGCCATCAACCAGGGCGCACTGAGCGGCACGGACGCGCGGCTCGGCGATCTGATCGCCGATCTCATACCGCCGGGCGCGCAACCGCGCGTGCAGGATATCACGGTTGCCGATCTGCTGACCATGCAGGCCGGTTTGCAACGCACGTCCGGGCCCTATTACGGTGATTGGGTGGCCAGTTCGAACTGGGTCGCCAACGCGCTCGGCCGGCCGTTCGTCGCCGAACCCGGCGCGCAGTTCCTCTATTCCACCGGCAGCTTTCATGTTCTCGGCGCCGTGCTCGCGCGCGCGACCGGGCGCTCGCTGCATGATCTGGCACAGTCCTGGCTCGGCGCCCCGCTCGGCATTGCCATCCCGCCCTGGACGCGCGATCCGCAGGGCTTCTATCTCGGCGGCAACAACATGGCGCTGTCACCGCTTGGCATGGCACGCATCGGCGAGACCGTGCGGCAAGGCGGTCGCTGGCAAGGGCAGCAGGTGATCCCGGCAGGCTGGATCGAAACCTCCTGGCAGCCGCGCACGCGCTCGCCGTTCTCGGGCGATTTTTACGGCTATGGCTGGTTTTTGCGCCATCTCGGCGGCGCGCCGACCGCCTATGCCCGCGGCTATGGCGGCCAGATGCTCTACGTCATTCCCGAGCACGCGCTGACCGTGGCGATCACCTCCGACCCGACCCGGCCGGCGCGCACGCATGGCCATGTCGGCGACCTGAACCGGCTGGTCAGCGACAGCATCATCCTGGCCAGTTGAGCCGCGCCCGGCGGCACTGCCGGGTGCGTCGGACCTGCGACCAAATCGCGCCAAACGGCCGATCCGGGCGGTAAACCGACGGTTTCGCTCGCCGCCGGTTCTGCTCGTGCATGCGCCCGGTGATGTCCTTGACCGCGGTCAAGTAAACCCAGGGCCTGCGGGCTAAGTTTCGATTTAGTAATATTTCAATAAGGGCCGCGTCGGTTGATGCCAGTGCGTGCCCGGGGGCATTGGCGTGGGTGCACTCTCACGGCATCAGTTACTGCGAGGAGGCCGTGCGCGCCCGGGTGGCCACGTGCGGCCGCCGGGTGCTGTGACGTCGTTCGACGATGTCTGCAGCCGTTGCAACGACTGCGCCGATGCCTGTCCCGAAGGCATCATCGCCATCGCTGCCGACGACGGCCGGCCTTACGTCGATTTCGAGCGGGGCGCGTGTACGTTCTGCGCCGCCTGCGCCGAGGTCTGCCCGAGCGGCGCGCTCGATGCCGAACAGGTCGCCTTTCGCCACCACGCGCAGATCACCACCGCCTGCATCGCCCTCGATGGCGTGCTGTGCAGCTTGTGCGAAGACAGCTGCCCGGTGGACGCCCTGCGCTTCAAGCCCGTGATCGGCGGCAAGCGCATTCCGGCGATCGATGCGCAAGCCTGCACAGGCTGCGGCGCCTGCCAGCACATGTGCCCGAACCAGGCGATCCGTAGCGTGCCCCATCCTGCCGGGAAACAAGCAGCATGAACATTTGCGGCCTGCTGATCCACGCCCAGCCCGCGCGCCATAACGAGGTGCGCGCCGCCCTCGAGGCCATGGCCGGCGTCGAGGTCCACAGCGTCACCGAGGACGGCCGCCTGGTCGTCACCGTCGAGGACGGCCCAGGCGTCGATACCGGCGATCAGGTCCTGGCGATCCACCGTTTGCCCGGCGTGATCGCGGCCGCCCTTGTCTACCATCACTTTGAAGCCGATCAGGAGAGCGAGGATGACCCAGTCGCGGCGTGAGTTCGTTAAATCGTCCGCCATTGCCGCCACGACGGCCGCTGCCGGCGCGGGCATGAGCGCCGGCGTGCCGGGTCAGGCTGGGGCCCAGGTCGCACCGACCGACATCCGCTGGGACAAGGCGCCGTGCCGGTTCTGCGGCACCGGCTGCTCGGTCCTGGTCGGCGTCAAGGACGGCCAGGTGGTCGCCACCCAGGGTGATCCGGATGCGCCGGTCAATCGCGGCCTGAACTGCATCAAGGGCTATTTCCTGTCCAAGATCATGTATGGCTCGGACCGCCTGACCACACCGATGCTGCGCAAGCGCGACGGCGAATATGCCAAGGATGGCGAGTTTGAGCCGGTTTCCTGGGACGAGGCCTTCGAGGTCATGGCGGCTCAGTTCAAGAAAGTCCTGCGCGAGAAGGGGCCGACCGCGGTCGGCATGTTCGGCTCCGGCCAGTGGACCGTCTGGGAAGGCTATGCCGCCGCCAAACTGATGAAGGCCGGTTTGCGCACCAACAACATCGATCCGAACGCGCGCCACTGCATGGCCTCAGCCGTGGCTGGCTTCATCCGCACCTTCGGCATCGATGAGCCCATGGGCTGCTATGACGACCTCGAGCACGCCGATGCCTTCGTGCTCTGGGGCGCCAATATGGCCGAGATGCACCCGATCTTGTGGTCACGCCTGACCGACCGGCGCCTGACCGCCGATCACGTGCGCGTCGCCGTGCTGTCGACCTTCGAAAACCGCAATTTCGAGCTGGCCGATCTGCCGATCGTGTTCGCACCGCAAAGCGATCTGGCCATCCTCAATTACATCGCCAACCACATCATCCAGACCGGCCGGGTCAACAGCGACTTCGTCGACAAGCACACCAACTTTAAGCGCGGCAACACCGATATCGGCTATGGCCTGCGCCCGGAACACGCGCTCGAAAAGGCCGCGGCCAATGCTGATGCCGCTGGCGGCGTCGCCGACATGACGTTCGACGACTACGCCGCTTTCGTTGCCGATTACACGCTGGAAAAAGTCTCGGACATGTCCGGTGTGCCGGCGAACAAGCTGGAAGAGCTGGCCGAGCTCTATGCCGATCCCGAGCGCAAGGTCGTCTCCTACTGGACCATGGGCTTCAACCAGCACACCCGGGGCACCTGGGTGAACAACCTCTGCTACAACGTCCATCTGCTCACCGGCAAAATCTCCGAACCGGGCAATGGCCCGTTCTCGCTGACCGGTCAGCCCTCGGCCTGCGGCACGGCGCGCGAGGTCGGCACCTTTGCCCATCGCCTGCCGGCCGACATGGTCGTCACCAATGACGAGCACCGGCGCATCTGCGAAGAGGCCTGGGGCGTGCCGGCCGGGACGATCCCGCCCAAGCCCGGCTACCATGCCGTGCTGCAAAACCGCATGCTCAAGGACAGCAAGCTCAACGCCTATTGGGTGCAGTGCAACAACAACATGCAGGCGGCGCCCAACCTGAACGAAGAGACCTATCCGGGCTATCGCAACCCGGACAATTTCATCGTCGTCTCCGATCCGTACCCGACCGTCACCGCGCTGTCGGCCGATCTGATCCTGCCGACCGCGATGTGGGTCGAAAAAGAGGGCGCTTACGGCAATGCCGAGCGGCGCACGCAGTTCTGGCGCCAGCAGATCGATCCGCCGGGCGAGGCGCGTTCGGATGTCTGGCAACTCGTCGAGTTCTCGAAATACTTCACCACCGACGAGGTCTGGGACGAGGACTTGCTTGCCCAGAAGCCCGAGCTGCGCGGCAAGACCCTGTACGAGGTGTTGTTTGCCAATGGGGTGGTGAACAAATACCCGCTCGAGGAATTGCAGGACGGCTTCGCCAACGCCGAGAGCCAGCATTTCGGTTTTTATCTGCAAAAGGGCCTGTTCGAGGAATACGCCCAGTTCGGCCGCGGCCATGCCCATGACCTGGCCGATTTCGAGCTGTATCACCAATCGCGCGGTCTGCGCTGGCCGGTGGTCGACGGCGAAGAGACCCTGTGGCGCTTCCGCGAGGGCTACGATCCTTATGTCGAGGAGGGCTCGGGCTGGCAGTTCTACGGCAAACCCGACGGCCGGGCCTGGATTATCGCGCTGCCCTATGAGCCGGCGGCGGAAGAACCGGACGACGAGTTCCCCTACTGGCTGTGCACCGGCCGCGTGCTCGAGCACTGGCATTCCGGCTCGATGACCCGGCGCGTGCCCGAGCTGCATCGGGCGTTCCCCTCGGCGGTGCTGTACATGCATCCCGATGATGCCCGCGACAAGGGCTTCCGCCGCGGCCAGACCGTGCGCATCGTCACCCGGCGTGGCGAGCTGGAAACCCATGTCGAGACCAAGGGGCGCAACAAGCCGCCGCGCGGCCTGGTGTTCATCCCCTGGTTCGATGAGGGCCAGCTGGTCAACAAGCTGACCTTGGATGCCACCTGCCCGATCTCGAAAGAGACCGACTTCAAGAAGTGCGCCTGCAAGGTCGAAGCCGTCTGATCGGACGAGATGGGTGGCTGACAAACGTTCACGTTCGGCTGCGGAACGCCGCCGCTTCCTGACCGATGCGGCGCGCGGGGCCGCCGGGGTCGCCTGTGGCGGCCTGGCGCTTGGCCTGCTGGCGGAGCGCTCGCGCGCGTTGCCGGCGACCGCGCTGCGGCCACCCGGTGCACTGGCCGAGAATGATTTCCTGGCCGCCTGCGTGCGCTGCGGTCTGTGCGTGCGCGATTGCCCCTATGACACGCTGAAACTGGCCGATCTGGTCGACGGTCCGGCTGCCGGCTCGCCCTATTTTGACGCGCGCGCCGTGCCGTGTGAGATGTGCGAGGACATCCCGTGTGTCGCCGCTTGTCCGACCGGCGCGCTCGATCCGGCCTTGCAGGCCATCGAGGACGCGCACATGGGCCTGGCGGTCCTGGTCGATGAGGAAACCTGTCTCAATTTCAATGGCTTGCGCTGCGATGTCTGCTATCGGGTGTGCCCGCTGATCGACAGCGCGATCACGCTCGAAACCTCCCACAACGTGCGCACCTCGGCGCATGCGCTGTTCATTCCGACGGTGCATTCCGATGCCTGCACCGGCTGCGGCAAGTGCGAGCAGGCCTGCGTGCTGCCGGAGGCGGCGATCAAGGTCCTGCCCTTGCACCTGGCCAAGGGGGCCGCGGCCGACCACTACCGCATGGGCTGGGAAGAGAAGGAAAAGGCCGGCGGCTCGCTGGTCGATGCTCCGGTCGATCTGCCCGAGCGTGGCTATGAGGGCATGCCGTCCATGCAAAAGCTGGATAGCTTCAAGCCATGAGCGCGAAGTCGATCCAACCCGGTTCGAGAGAAGCCATCGAGGTCTAGGGCTGGCTCGGTGCCCTCTAATGGTACCTGCTGCGCCTCTCGGCCCAGGCCTTTTTCCTGTTGCTGTTCTTGAGCGGGCCGCTGTTCGGCATCTGGATCACCGAAGGCACGCTGGCCTCGAGCCGGACCTTCGATTTCCTGCCGCTGACCGACCCGCTCGTGCTGCTGCAGGGCCTGGCGGCGGGCCATTGGCCGGTGATGACTGCGGTGATCGGCGCCCTAATCGTCACCGTGGCTTATGTCATCGTCGGCGGCCGGACCTATTGCAGCTGGGTCTGCCCGATCAATGTCGTGACCGACATCGCCCATTGGCTGCATGTCCGCCTGGGCCTGCCCAAGGGCTGGCAGCCGAAACGGCGCACGCGCCATTGGGTGCTGGCGATGATCCTGATCGCCTCGGCGCTGACCGGCACGATCTTCTGGGAGTTCTTCAACCCGGTCACGGTCGTGCACCGTGCGCTGGTGTTCGGCATGGCCGGTGCCTGGGGGCTGGTCGCCGCCATCTTCGTCTTCGATCTGCTCATCAGCCGGCATGGCTGGTGCGGCCACCTGTGCCCGGTCGGTGCCTTCTACGGCCAGCTCAACCATCTCGGGCTGCTCAAGATCAGCGCGGCGAACCGGGCCGCGTGCGATGACTGCATGGACTGCTTTGCCGTCTGCCCGGAGCCGCAGGTCATCACGCCGGCCCTGCGCGGCGCGGACACCGGCGCCTCGCCCATCGTCTTCGGCAGCGAATGCACCAACTGCGCCCGCTGCATCGATGTCTGCACCAAGGACGTCTACCGCTTTGCCCTGCGCTTCGATCACAGCGAAGGCACAAGCGCGCCCGTTACGACCCATGCCGCGACGCCGGCCACCAACGCAGGAGAACGCCTATGAGCGCCGTTCGAAGCCTCGCCCTCGTGCTTGCCGCGTTGATCGCCGGCACTTCGGCCATGACCCTGGCCCAGTCGGTCGAAAGTTTGCGCGAACTGCCGATCAACGCCAGCGACGCGGCCGGCGATCTGGCGCGTCAGGACACCAGCGGCCGTTTCGAGCGCAGCTACCGCTCGCAGCCGCCGCTCGTGCCGCACCGGATCGAGGGCTACGAGATCGACATCAAGGTCAACAAGTGCCTGAGCTGCCATGACTGGACCGTCGCGGCCGCCCAGGGCGCGCCCAAGGTCTCCGAGACCCATTACGTCACGCGCGAGGGCGTCCAGCTCGACACCGTCGCCAGTACACGCTGGTTCTGCAACCAGTGCCATGTGCCCCAGGCCAATGCTGCACCGCTCGTCTCAAATACGTTCACGCCCTCGCACGAGCTGAACTGAGGAAGTCCTGATGTCCGAAGATACGCTCGACCCTTATGCGCCGAGACCGCATTTTATTGTCCGCCTGTGGCGCTGGTTCTGGCGCCCGGCGACCGGCATTGCGCTCGGTACGTTGCTGATCGGTGGTTTTATTGGCGGCATTCTCTTCTGGGGTGGCTTCAACTGGGCCATGGAAGCGACCAACAACGAGGATTTCTGCATCTCCTGTCACACCATGCGCGACAATGTCTATGTCGAGTATCGTGAGACCATCCACCATTCGAACCGCTCGGGCGTGCGCGCGTCCTGTCCGGACTGCCACGTGCCCAAGGACTGGTTCCACAAGACCGTGCGCAAGATCCGCGCGACCAACGAGCTGTATCACCAATTCATCGCGCGCTCGATCAATACTCGCGAGAAGTTCGAAGAAAAGCGCATGGAGCTGGCTCAAAACGTCTGGTACGCGATGAAGACGACTGACAGTCGTGAATGCCGCAACTGCCACAAGTTCGACTATATGGATTACACCTTGCAGGAAACCCGGGCGAGCAAGGCCCACGAGCTGGGCTTCGCCGAGGGCCAGACCTGCATCGATTGCCATCGCGGCATAGCCCACGAACTGCCCGCCGGCGCCTTCGAGGTCGATCTCGAACAACTCGTGCTCGATCGCGGCGGCTCGCTGCCCGGCGTTAGCAAGCCGGCCAACGCTGCCCAGTAGTCCCGTCCGGCAGAGAACCGCGACCAGCGCTGGCCCACGTCGATCGATCCGGCGTGGGCCGCTGGTCGTTTCATGCCGGCGACAGGCATTCCTTGCGCCGGCGCCGCGTGCGCCAGCGCGACGCTAAACACGGCATGGATCGGTGAAAAAGTGAGCGCCGGTAGAGGCGACAAGCGGCGTATTCCGTGGCAGTGTCTCCGCCAATGAACGCAAGTCTGGTGAGGGTTGGCGACTGGCATGGTAGATCCCACGCTTGACGAACAGGCACTGACCCGACGCAGCGGCATGACCAGCCAGGATCTGGACGTCGCTGCCCGGCCGGCGCTGTTCTCCGAGCTGCCGCGCAGTGCGCTCATGACCGTGCTCGCCGACAGCATGGTGCGCGAGGTCGGCCGCGGTACGGTGCTGTTCCTGCAAGGCGATCCGTGTGACCGCTTCTACATCGTGCTGCGCGGCTGGGTGCGCCTGTTTCGCCAGGCCGCCGATGGCACGGAAATCACCATCTCGCTCATGGCCACGGGCGAAAGCCTGGCCGAAGCGGCGATGTTCGCCGATGGCCGTTTCCCGGTCAGCGGTGTCGCCGCCGATGATAGCCGTCTGCTCATGGTGCCCAAGGGGCCGTTTCTCCGCCAGATGGAGGACGATCCGCGCCTGTGCCGCAGCCTGATGGCGTCGATGTCCATGCGCCTGCATGCCTTCGTGCGCCAGATCGAGCAGATCTCGTATCGCTCGACCGTGGAGCGCCTGGCCGGGTTCCTCTTGCGCATGTGCGAGGCGACCAGCGGCGGTTGCCGGATCACCTTGCCGATGGACAAGGCCCTGGTGGCGGCGCGCTTGAACATGCAGCCGGAAACGCTGTCACGCGGCTTCGCCAAGCTGCGCGCGCATGGCGTCGAGACGCATGGCAGCGAGGTCCTAATCGCCGATATCGGCGCCTTGCGCGCACTGGTCCAAGATGACGGCGATGAGGATTGACGGCGTCCGGCTCAGACACTCATCGCGAGCACGCCGCAGGCGCGTAAATCACTGACCAGCCGGGCAAACACCGTATCCGCGAGCTTCGCCGGATCGGCATCGTCGGCGATCGCCCAGTCGCGGCAGAGAGGCGCGCCGGGCGGTGGCTGATGGCCCTGCGCCGGGCGGCCTGGACCTGGCGCCGGTGCGCCGCGCAGATCCAGCATGAGCACGCGCGAGCGGAAGGCCAGGGCTTTGTCATGCGTGTGGTCGCCGAGCGCCATATGGCAGCGTTCAAGCCCGGGCAGACCGATCAAACGTTCGTCGATCATCTGATCGAGACGGCAACGCACCTGCACCGCGGCGGGACTTTCATCGTCACGCAGCACCAACAGAACGTCCATCCAACGCCCTTTCCTAATATTCGATGACGACGTTCGGCGATGTCGGCCCGGTTCACCTTGACAGGGGTCAAGACAAAAAACCGACCGCTGCGGTTTCGGGCGTCCAAAAAGCGTGCCAGCACGCGCTCGGCTAGGCCCAGATGACCTCGACATCGGCCATGTCTGGCAGCGTGGCCGGCAAGCTGTCCGGGCGCACCGCCAGCGCGGTCGACAGGCCGTCGGCCAGGGTTGCCGTCGGCGCGATGATCGTTACCGGACGTGCCGCAGAGGATGGCAGGCCGTGCCTGGGATCGAACAGATGATGGCCGCCGCCTGGCTCGGCAAAAACGGTGCCCGCCGGATCCGAGGTCGCCACGGCGCGGTCTTGCAGGCGGATCGTTCGGCCCCCGGGCAGGCCAATCTGCCACGGCCGGCCGACCGCGCGGCTGCCATGCGCGCGGATCTCGCCTAGATTGAGCAAGAGATCGCTCATGCCTTCCGCGCGCAGCAGATCGGCGATCCGATCGGTGATGTAGCCCTGGGCGATGCCGTTGAAGCTGAGTTTCATGCCCGGCTTGCCGAGCCGGATCGTGCCGGCATCGGCGTCGATCGGGCCATCGAGCAGACCGGCCGCTTCGGCGACCCGGCCGCTTCCCGCCGGCGCGATGCCGTCGGCGGCACAGGCGGCATATGCCTCCCACAGGGGCTGGATGCGGACATTGAAGGCGCCATCGCTCAAGCGGCGCATGGCCTCGGCCTGGCTCAACAGGGTGAGCAGCTCGAAGGGCGGCTCGGCCAGCCGGCCGTCGCGATTGAGGCGGCTGAGCGCACTGTGCGCGTCATACAGGCTGAAGATCGCCTCGAGCCGGCGGATTTCATCGACACAGCGCGTTGCCAGCGTTTCGGCGTGCGCACGATCGGGATGGCTCAGCCGGATGCTCGCCTGGGCGCCGAGGGCGGTGCCACGCCAGACATAGACCGGCGCCGCCTGCACGGGTCGTCCGGCCATGGCCAAGGCGGCGGCACCGATCTGCAGGACGCGCCGGCGCCGGATCATGAGCGTTCTCCGTTAGCGTCATCGCCGAAGGCGAATACCCAATCAGCATCGATGTCATTGAAGCGGGCCAGCCGGCCGCCCTGGTCGGCCATGAACGCTTCGGCTGCGGCCCGCTCAGCGAACGGGACCGCTTCGCTCAGGCCCATGCCGCCGCTATAGGCGCTGTCGAGTACGTAGTACGCGTCGCGGGCATCGATCCAGGCACGGGCCGGCACGGCACCATCCGCGCCAAGCGCGGCCAGATCGGTGACATAGGCGCCGCGCATGCGCCCCTGCACGTCCGGGAACTGCAGATAGGTGAACAGATCGCGGATCGAGGCGAACCAGAGCGCCTCCTCGCGATCGGGCAGATAGAGCTGCGCCTTCGGCCCGTCATGTTCGACCAGGCTCATGGCGCAGAAATAGCTCTGCACCTCGCCGATCTCGGTCTGCGGCGGCGGCGCCTCGGCGATCTCATCCGGCCCGCACGCAGCCAGCAGAAGCCCGAGCGGTGCCAGACAACGGAACAGCCATTTCATGGTTCGCGCCTCCGGAAGACCCAGCCGGCCAGCGCCAGCGGCAGGGCGGTCCAGCAGAAAAGGGAGACCAGCAGCACGGCCGGGGGCGGCGCCGCCTCGGCCAATCCGGCCAGGCCGCTGACCATGCGGCTGTCGGCAAAGCCGGTCAGGTTGATCAGGCGATAGGCATCGACCGGATTGGCGACCAGCGCGGCTCGCAGCACGATCGGGGTCCAGGCCCCTTCGCTGTCGGCGACCAGCCAGCCGAGCAGGGTCAGATCGAACAGCACGACGCTCGTGAGCCACACGACGATGACCACGCCGATCGCCGTGGCGCGCTCGGTGACGGCGCTGCTGACCAGATAGCCCAGCGCCAGAAACGCCGCGCCGAACAGGATCGAGGTGCCGATCAGGCCGGCGAACACGGCGAGATCGGCAGCCGCAACGCCCTGGCTCAGGCCGAGCAGGACGGCGGCCGCGCCGTAGCCCAAGACGGTGGCGCAGACGAGCACGGCCAGATGGCCGATGAACTTGCCGAGCAGGATCTGCCAGCGGGCGATCGGGTAGGTGAGCAAAAGCAGCATGGTGCCGCGCTCGACATCGCCGACCACGGCGTCATGGGCGAGCAGCAGGGCCAACAGCGGCAAGAGATAGACGCCCAGGCTGGCCAGGCTGACCGCGGTGACGGTCATGGCGCTGACCGCCTTGTTGCCGACCGGTGCCGAGCCGACCAGCGCCAGCGCCAGGGCCAGGCCGGCCAGGAGGAGAATGGCCGAGGCGACCCAGCGATTGCGCAAGGCAGCGCGAAATTCAGCGATCGCCAGGATCATGATCGCGCGCATCAGACCTGGCCTCCCCGGCCGGCGTAATGGGCATAGACCTCGTTCAGGGACGGCGGCGCCAGCTCGACATCGTCGATCGCCAGCGGCAGGCTGGTCAGCTTGCGCAGCAGGTCGAGCTTGCCGCTCGCCTCGCAGACCAGATCTACATTGCAGCCATTGACCCGCCGACCGCCGAACTGTGCTGCGACCGCATCGGCGGCTTCCGGCTTGGCGCGCACACGCATCCGGATCGGCAGCCGGGCCTTGGCACTGAGCGCGCTCAAGGTGTCATGCGCGACCAGCGAGCCGGCGCTGAGAATGGCGATGCGATCGGCGAACGCCTCGAGTTCGGTCAGCACATGCGAGGACAACAGCACGCACGCGCCGTCCTGCTTGAGCGCATCGATGGTCTGGTAGAAGGTCTGGCGCAGCAGTGGATCAAGGCCCGAGGTCGGCTCGTCGAGCAAAAGCAGTCGCGGCCGGCCGAGCAGTGCCTGGGCCAGGCCGAGGCGCTGACGCATGCCCTTGGAATAGGTGCGGATCTTTCGTCGGCCAGCATCGCCCAGTCCGACCTGGTCGAGCAGATCATCGACCGCCGTGATCGGCTCGTGCTTGAGCTGGGCGCACAGGTTGAGCATTTCCCGCCCGGTCATGGCACCGTTGAAGGCGATGTTTTCCGGCAGAAAGCCGATCCGGGCCTTGCTGGCAGCGGCCCCGGGTGCGGCACCGAGCACGCTGGCCGTCCCGGCGCTCGGCGCGATCAGGCCGAGCAGCAGCTTGATCAGCGTGGTCTTGCCGGCGCCGTTGTGGCCGAGCAGCGCCAGGCAACTGCCGGCATCAGCGCTGAGATCGAGCGGGTGCAGCGCATGGTTCTTGCCATAGCGCTTGGCCAATCCCTCGGTACGGATGCTCGGATCGCTCATCCGGCGACCTCCTCGGACGTCAGGACATCGGGCGGCGGTACATCGGGCATGACGGGTGCCATCAACGGCGCGCTGTCGATCACGCCGCCCGGCAGCAGGGCCGGAAATTCGGCCTGCGCCCAGCGCAAGAGCTGCACCACCGGGCTGCTGACCAGGAGCTTGGCGAGCGGTTCGCGCCACATGATCTGATCGACCAGATCGTTCGGTCGGTAGACGGCATCGGCGAAACCGTCACCGTCCAGGTCATAGGCCGGGTGATCGCTCCAGTAATTGCCCCGGCCGTCGGCCGACCAGTCGAGGTCGCGACTGCCGACATATTTGACCTGTGTGCGATTGCCGATGAAGGCATTGTCGGCGATCTGGTTGCGTTCGGAACCAGCGGTGAAGTGAATGCCGATCTCGCAGGCCTCGAACCAGTTACCGATGATCGCGTTCTTGTTGGAATTATACAGAAACACGCATTTCTCGCCGCCGTCGCCGCGTACATAGTTGCCAGCGACCTGGCTCGAATTGGCGTAATTGAACATCACCCCGTGCTGGCGATCGCCGATCGAGACATTGTTTTCCACGACCAGGTGTTTGGAAAACATCAGCGCATAGCCGATCTCGTTGCCGATCGAGACATTGCCCGTAACCTGGCTGTGGTTGCAGTACATATAGTGAATGGCGAAGCGCAATTGCTCGAAACGGTTGTCGGCGAAGACATTGTCACGGCTGGTATTGACGAAGATGCCATCGCGACCATAGCGGATCAGATTGCCTTCGACCCTTGATCCCGGCGTATTCCAGACATACACGCCGTTGCCGCGATCATTCATGCGCAGATCAAGGCGGCCCTCGATCGTGTTAGCGCGCACGATGGCATCGTCCGGGCCTTTCAGATGCACACCGACAAGGTTGTCGTGCAGGCGGTTGTTCTCGATCAGCGCGCGGTGCGCTTCCGGCTGCACCGACACGCCGCTGTCCATGGTATCGTGCGACAGGCCCGAGCCGGTCAGCTCGAGCCCGCGGACGGTGACATCCGGGGCGGTGATCGTGACCACCGAGCCCGTGCCGTCGCCGACGATGCGTGCGCCCGGCTCGCCCTCGAGCACCAGTGGTCTGTCGATGGTCACCGGCCCGGCGTGATCGCCGCGCGCGAGAACTAGCACATCACCCGGCGCAGCGCTGGCCAGGGCGGCCTGCAAGGCCCCCTGTCCAGCCGCCACGTCAAGCGTGCGCGCGGCCAGCCCCTGCACACTCAGGCAAGCGAGCAGCGTTACCGATGCCAGCCAGAAGCTGAGGCGGCCGCGCGTCATGGTCAGGCGTTCCTCGGCTCGACCAGCATACGGCCACGCATCTCCATGTGCAGCGCGTGGCAGAACCACTGGCAGTAGAACCAATGCACGCCCGGACGATCGGCGCTGAAGGTCACCGAGGCGGTCGCCTGCGGCCCGACTTCCATGGCAACACCGTAGTTCGCGAGCGTGAAGCCATGGGTCAGGTCGTCGATATCGTCCATGTTGGTGACGTAAATGGTCACCTCGTCGCCCTGTTTGACCTGGAACTTCTCGAGCGAGAAGGTCGGCGCCACCGAGTGCATGTAGACACGCACCTTGTTGCCGTCGCGGATGACATCGGCACCCCAGTCGAGATCGACACCGTCGGCCTCGGCCTGGGCGCGCGCCTCTTGCCAGGTCGGATCGTTGCGGTCCCACAGGCTGGCAGGGTTGACGATGTCGGCACGCACAAGAATGCAGTCATGTGGCTCGGCGAAGGTCGGGCCGTCATGCACGACCTTCATTTCGTCACCGGTGATGTCGATGAGCTGCTCGTTCTCCGGCTTGAGCGGACCGACGTTCAAGAAACGGTCCTTGGAGAACTTGTTCAGCGAAATCAGCCACTTGCCATCAGCCTCCTTGGTCTCGCCCATCGAGGTGTGGTTGTGACCCGGCTGATAGTGGACATCGACCTTGTGCAAGATCGGATCGACGTCCTCACCGGCATACTGCCGCTTGGCCGCGTCGATGTTCCACTTCACCGACTGGCTGTCGAGGAACAGCGTCGTGAACGCGTTGCCCTTGCCATCGAATGCCGTGTGCAGCGGGCCGAGGCCGAGCTCGGGTTCGGCGACGATGCACGAGCGCGGATCGGCGCCTTCGAAGATCGCATCGACCTTGGTGACGTCGATCACCGAGACGGTCGGCGACAGTTTGCCGTTGATGACGACATGCTGGCCGTCGGGCGCCGTGTTGCAGCCGTGCGGGCTGTTGGCGATCGGGATGTAGGCGGTGTAGGGCGAGCCATTGGTGCCATCGAGCACGCGCACGCCGTTGATCACCTCACCTTCGCCGGCGGCGACGGCCTCTTCGATCCGCTTGATGTTGAAGACGACGCACCAGTCGCGCTCATTGGCGGTCATCTCTGCTAGGGTGACGCCGTTCTCCGAATTGTAGCAGGTCGAGAAGGCGTATTTGCCCTGATAGTCGGCATCGTTGTTGTCGAGATTGCCGTCGACGATGACCTGCCAGGCGACCTCCATGGCCTCGCCGTCGACCGCGGTGAAGATCGAGCGGTACTTCTCCGGCTCGTCCAGGACCGAACCGTCATTCGGGATCGGCACGCGATGCTCGCCATTGGCGAACACATAGCCGGTCTTGGGGAATTTCTGCGGTCGCAGGCCGTGAATGTCGGAAGCGTTCGGGATCTCGATGATCTTGTCGCACTTCATGACATCGCAGCGGATGCGCGCGACGCGCGTATTTGCCTTGTCGTTGATGTAGACGTAGCGGCCGTCATAGGTGCCGTCGGTGAACGACATGTGCGGGTGATGCGCATCGCCGTTGACATAGGTACCGCCGCGCGAGGCCAGGAACTCCTTGGTCTCGGGCAGCAGACCCTCGGTGAGGATCTTCAGGCTATCGTTGGTCTGGCCCCAGCCGGTCGCGCTGCAGCGATTGAACACCGGTATGCGCATCAGTTCGCGCATCGACGGGATGCCGAGAATGCGCACCTCGCCGGTCTGGCCGCTCGACCAGAAGCCGTAATACTCGTCCAGCTCGCCGGGTGCGAGATGCACGCTGTTGCCCTCTTGCGCCCGTGCCGCCGACGGCGTCAGTGCACCGGTCGAGAACGCGGCAATGCCGGCGACGCCGCTCGCCCCGGCGGCGCCAGCGGCGCCGGCGAGTGTCGCCACCCTGGCCGATGTCCCCATCAGACGGCGGCGCGAGAACCCGCCCTTGTGATCGTGCTCACTGCTCATGGTCATGCCTCCTTGGCACTGGCTGACAGCGACGGAACTGCGGTCGCTGGCTTGGTCTGGGCAGCCGATTTCGGCAGCACCGGCTTGGCACTGCCACTCAACATCGCTGCCTGACGGGCACGCTTGGCGCGGGCGGCCGCGCGCACCGGACACTTGTGGTCGTCGACGTAAACCACCTGGCAATGCAGGCAGTAGAGACACTCGTTCGGGTTGATGTGGCCTTCCGGGTGGATCGCCTGGACCATGCATTCCTTGCGGCAGATCTGGCAGGGATTGCCGCATTCGCGGTAGCGCTTCAGCCACTCGAACATCCTTACCCGGCCGCGCATCTCCAGGGCCGCGCACAGCGGCCACACAAACCCGCAATAGAAGAGCACGATGAACAGGCCC
>JBHJHH010000071.1:0-5332 GCA_050331015.1 Geminicoccaceae bacterium | reverse complement strand
GGGTGTCGTGTTCAGAGCGAGCTCGGCCTTGAGGAAGTGCGCGATCGCTCCCATGCCGCTTTGCGGTGTACCGATGATGCCGGCAGCCGCCTCGGCATCGCTGTTGTAATTGGTGTTGGTGTTGACGTCGTAGGCAACGTGCCGGCCATCGGCCGTGGTCGCGACCTCGATCGCGCCGATCTCGATATCGTTGGCCGCCAGGAAGCGCTCGGCCTTGCCGATCAGTGCCTCATCGAAACCATCGAGAATCTCGAAGGCCGGCCGCGTGCGCGCACCGGGGATTTCACAGACATCGGCTGGACAAAGCTCGAAGCCGTTGGTGACATCGACCGACACGGCATAGAGAAAGCGCCCGCCGACAAATTCCAGGCGCGTGATACGGTTGTCACGTGGCGCAACATAATCTTGCAGCATGCCGAGGCCATCGACGCTGTCGAGCCCGTGCGCGCGCACATGTTCGGCGGCGGCGCGGCCATCGTCGAAGCGCAGCACACCAGCCCCTTTGCCGCCCCGCGCGGGCTTGAGGATGACCGGTTGGCCGGCGAACGCCTCGCTCGCCGCGATCAGCCGCTCGGCCGAGGCGGCGACGATCGTGCGCGGCGTGGCGATGCCGACTTCGGCCAGCGCGGCATATTGCTTGGGCTTGGACACCTCGAGTTCGACCGCGCGCGGACCGTTGATCACGCGGCGGCCGTGGCGGCGCAGCCAGGCCAGCAGCACAGCCGTGATCTCCGGCGCTTGCGGGTGCTCGCGGGTGAACGACGAGGCGCTCATGCGATTGTAGAACACGCCTTGCGGCGGTGCGGCAGCGAGATCGACCGGGCCATCGACGGTGAACCAGTCAGTCCAGGGCACGCCGGCACGCTCGAGCGCCGCGCGCAAAGGCGGCAGCCAGTCGGGGTTTTCGTGAATGACATATGCCGCGCTCATGCCCAGTTTCCTCGCAACGTTTCGAGGGTATCAGGGGATCCGGCCGCGGTTCGTCAAGCTAGGCATGTGAAATTTTTTAAATCACGAGTGCATGCCGTTATTTCGTGACTCATAATCGATCAGCGAGCCGGCATAGCAGCGAACCGCCTGAAAGCTTGCGATTTCCAGCGCCGTGGCGACCACGGCAGCGCCGACCCCGAAATGGCACCAGGTGATCCAGGGCGCCGGTGCTTCACCGAGACGTGATTCGATCGCTTGAGCGAGCGCATCGGTCCGGCGAAAGCGCAAGCCCAGGCCGGCCTCTTCGACGACCTCGTGCGGGCGCAGCACGGCTGCGCTCGCAATGGCCGAGCGGCCGTAGCGATCGGGCAGGATATCGGCATTGGTCGGGGCCATGCGCGCATCGATGAGCGCGCCGGTGGCGTTGCCGTCGACAACGCGCCGGATGTCGTCGAAGACGCTCAGGCCGAAGCCCTGGCCGGGCGCATCGCCGGGACGGCGGCTCAGTCGTGCCGCTCCTATGATCTCACCGCCCCCGGTTGCCATCGGCAGACCGGCGCTCTGCCAGGCCGGCGTGCCACCATCGAGCAGGCGCACCCTTTGGCAGCCGGCGGCGCGCAAGGCCAAGCGCAGGAAAGGCGCGGTTGTGCAGCCGCCGTCCATGTCGGTGACGACAATCAGATCTGCGGCTGTATAGCCGGTCACGGCCAGGATCGCCTGCACCATGTCCGGCGACGGCATGGTGATGCCGGGCACGTCCGGATCGGGCCAGGGCTGTGCCGCCGACAGGTCCGCCAGATCGAGCCACCACGCCCCTGGGATATGGCCACTTTCGAATCGCGCGCGGACATCGATTGCGGCACTGTTCAACGGCGGGTAGAGCCAGGACGCATCGAGCACC
Source organism: Geminicoccaceae bacterium (assembly GCA_050331015.1). Lineage (GTDB taxonomy): Bacteria > Pseudomonadota > Alphaproteobacteria > Geminicoccales > Geminicoccaceae > JBHJHH01. The sequence goes on along the minus strand of JBHJHH010000071.1, from coordinate 3,501 downwards.
AGCGCTGCCGCGCTTGCAGCGCGCAACTCCTCGAGCGCAACAAGCACGTCAGATCGGTCCGAAGGATCGTTTTGCACGTCGAGAACCCGCCGCCAGCGCCTGGCCTGACCCGATGCAGACTGACCGCGGTAGCCTAGGCGATCATCACCCCAGTTGGCGAGGGGCTTGGCCAGTCAGGTCAGCGGACGGTCACCGTGTCGAGGCGCTGCAGCACGTTCGGCGTCATCTCCAGGCCGGCGCTCTGCACGGCATGCGGATTGATCGCCACTTGGGTGCCCCGATCGCCATCGACCAGCGCCGCCATGCCACCCTTTTCGGCAAAGGCCGACTCGGTGCCGACCGTGAGCAGGCCGTAGGTCTTGGGATTGTTGGCGAGATAGCGCTCGACGTCGGTGATGCCGCCTTCGACGAACAGGACATGGCAGCCGTCGACCAGGGTCGCATGCGAGATCGGCCGGACCAGGATCGTGCGCTGGTTGATCTCGCGATCGGCTAGGGCAAACACGCGCGGGCTGGAGTCACCGGGATTGAGCAGGCAGATGTGCACGCGACGCGTGGTGTCGTCCATGCGCTCGGCCGGCCAGCGTACCGATTGCAGCAGCACATAGAGTTGATCAGTGCCCGGCGCGGCCGACGTCCGTTGCGTTACCTCGCTGTAGTTCAGCAAGGCGATCACCCAGGCGCCGACGAATGCTGCCACGCCCAGGGCAATCCCGATGGATTTCAGCATAACGCCCTCCGTCAACTCATGATTGAGTTTTGTAGGGCTTAATCCCTTATGAAGCAAACCCGATCGGGCCAAAGCGACCCGATTGTATGGTCGGTGAAACACCTTAGTCGATCAGGAGATCGAGCAACGGTGCATGCTGCTGGGCGCCATAGACGTCGGTGTCGCCGAACGTGCCCGAGGCCAGCTTGCGCTTCAGGGTGATCTTGATGGCGCGCGCCGGCGGGTACGCGATGATGCCCAGAATGGCCGCCGGATCGACGTCGTAGAGCCTGGCGATCGTGGCCCGAGTCAGCGCCGAGCTGCCTTGAGCGCGCACGAAATCGCCATCGCGTTCGAACAGCAGATCGAGGGTCAGCTCGAATGGTCCGGCATTCTTGCTGCGGATGACCTTGCACAGATCGCGCAAGCGGGCCGGTTGTGCGCTCATCGACCGAGCTCCCGGAGCGACACGGGAAACAGGGCGCCCGGATCGTCGATCTGCATGACGTGATACAGGCTGAAGGTGAATACCTCGCCAACCGGCAGATCCGATGGGCTGAACGGCAGGGCCAGATTGCCGGCGGTGGCCAGGCGGTCCGGATAGCCAATGTGCAACAGCGTGCTGCGCGCGAGCGCACAAGCGGCGTTGGCATCGTCCTGGTTCGGCCCAAGGCATTCGAGCAGCAGGCCGACCTCGTGGACCGACGCGGTGCGCGCCGGCTCGCTGGCACCCATGACCGCATCACGGCCGTAGACATGCGCGGCCAGGGTGCACTCGGGATGGGCATCCTTGAGCAGGCGTTCAACCTCGGCGATCAGATCGTCCAGCCGCGCGATCATGATCGGATCGCGGATGCCGGCCAGACAGACCGTGCGAAAGCCGATCGGCATGGCGCCCTCGAGCTTGATGGTCGGACCGGTCGCAACGAGACGGGTACCGGTGACGCGCACGCGGCCACCGTCCAGTGCTTGGTAGCTGACATCATCGAGCTCGAGCAGGCCGTCCGGACCGGGCAGGCGATACGGGTCGCTTTTCTCGTACAAGGCATGCGCGGCGACCGAGCTTGGCGTGAACGCGCGTTCGTCCGACAGCGGCACCAGCGTGAAACTGTCGCCATCGAGTTCCGCGAGCACGCAGTCGCGACCGCTGCCGGGCACGGCGGCGATGGCGGCGCACTCGACAATCTTGCCCATATGGGTCGCCAAAGCCGGGTCACAGCCGGCGCGGATCGCGGGCGCGGCGAACACCGCCGGGTCATAGGCACGACCGCATAGAATAATGTCGGCGCCGGCATCGAGCGCGTGCAGGATCGGCGCTGTGCCCATCTGGCCGACGATATGGCGTGTCGCCGCGAGCGACGCGTCATCGATAGCGGGCGAACCGGGCAAAGCCGCGATGCGACCTTCGGCTAGCGCCGCGCCGATCTGGGTTTTGTCGATATCGGCGTGAATCACGGCGACACGCATGCGCTGACCGAGTTCGTTCAAGAGGTGCTCGACGATGGCCACGGTCCAGGCGAGGTGCGGGGCGGCGCCGCAGCCACCGGCCGTGCCGACGATGACCGGAACACCCAGGGCGATGCCGCCTTGGATCATGCGCTTCAGATCGGCATGGACGGCGGCCTCGCTGACGAACGGCTTGCCGGCGCCGAGATAGTACGGGCCGGGATCAGTGCTGCCGCCATCGACCGCGATGACGTCGGGGCCAGCGTCCAGACCGCGCCGGAACGAGCTGTCCGGAAAGCCGTAGCCGAGGATGGCGGTGGGGGAGAGGACCCGAAACGGCATGGCATGAGCTCTTTGGGCAAGGAACGGCATCGAGCCACGCACATTGCCAGATCAGCCGGTCTGCGGCATCCCTGAATGCAGCAAAGCGGCGTGTGACGCGCCGATAACAATGAGGGAGTGACGCATGCGTTTGTCAGGCAAGACGGCCATCGTGACCGGTGCGGCATCGGGCTTCGGCGCCGAAATCGCCCGGGTTTATGCCGGTGAGGGCGCCCGGGTCGCGCTTCTGGATATCAATGAAAAAGGCGCGCAGGCGATCGCCAGCGAGATCGGCGAGGCCGCCGTGGCCTTGCCCTGTAACGTCGCCGATGGCGAGTCCGTCCGCCTGGCCGTGGCGCAAAGCCTGAATGCGCTCGGCCGGATCGATATTGTCGTTAACAATGCCGGTGTCAGCCACAAGAACCGGCCCATGCTCGAGGTCGAGGAGGACGAGTTCGACAAGGTCTACGCCGTCAATGTCAAAGCCATCTTCCATATGGCCCATGCGGTCGTGCCGATCATGCGTGGCGTCGGCTCGGGCGTGATCATCAATGTCGGCTCGACCGCCGGCATCCGGCCGCGCCCGGGCTTGACCTGGTACAATGGTTCGAAAGCGGCCGCGAACATGCTCTCCAGATCGATGGCGGTTGAGCTCGCGCCGGATGGCATCCGCGTGTGCGGCCTGGCGCCGGTGATCGGCGAAACCGCGCTGCTGGAAACCTTCATGGGCCTGCCCGACACGCCGGAAAACCGCAAGAAATTCATCGCCACGATCCCGCTCGGCCGCATGAGCCGGCCGCGCGATATCGCCAATGCGGCGCTGTATCTGGCGAGCGGTGAGGCCGAATTCATCACCGGCGTCGTGCTTGAGGGCGACGGTGGCCGCTGTGTCTGAAGCGGCTTACGCGCCTCTGTTCCAGCTTGGCGCTGACCAGACGGACTATCGCCCGCTCGATCTGGACGGTGTGCGCGCGCTGGAGTTGGCCGGACGGCGGTTTCTCGAGATCGAACCGGCGACGCTGACC
>JBHJHH010000070.1:0-5141 GCA_050331015.1 Geminicoccaceae bacterium | reverse complement strand
AGACCGACCAAGTGCGCATCACCGTGCAGTGCAATCGCTACAATCCCTGAGCCCCGCAAGCGCGCATTGACCAGCGCCCCCGGCCGTGTGACCCGGGGGCGCTTCATGAGAGCCGTGTCGGGCTCAGGCCGCGTTGCGTGCGGTGACCACCCAGGAGCTCGAGTCCATGTAAATGCCGTCGTCGGTGATGTACGGCCGGTACATCTCGCCAAGCGCGGCGACCAGCTCGTCGTGCACGTCCTTGGCGGCATCGCCGGCCTCGCGATAGAGCTCGCCCGCCGGGCCGAGGGCGAGCTGGAAGTTGATGGCATCCTCGATATCGTGGCCGACGCAGACCTTGGCATCGACCCGCTCGAAGGCGATGTCCTCGAAGCCCGAGGCCTTCATCTGCGCCGTGACCGTCTCCGCATCTGCCATGGAGAACGGGCCAGGACCGCAGGTGCGCGCGTCTTCCGTCAGCGGCGGCAGGTAATCGACCGCGACGTCCTTGGCCTTCTGCAACCATGGGTTATCGGCCCGGTCACGCCAGACGATCATGGTGAACCGCCCGCCCGGCTTCAGGCTCTTGCGCATATTGCGCATGGCCACGACCGGATTGGCGAAGAACATCGTGCCAAAGCGCGAGAACAGCAGATCGTAATCACCCTGGAACGGAAAGACTTCGACATCGGCGGCGACGAACTCGATATGGTCGATGCCCTCGGCCTCGGCATCGCGCCGCCCGTGCTCGAGAAAGGCATCGACGCAATCCATGGCGGTGACGAAGCCGCTCGGCCCGACGCGCTTGGCCAGCATGATCGCGGTATCGCCGAAGCCGGCGCCGGCATCGAGCACGCGCTCGCCGGGATTGACGTCCAGCTTGGGGAAAATCGCATCGCTGTGCAGGCTCAAGCCGTCGACCAGCACGTGCTTGTACTTGGTGAATTTCGGACCGAGGATCTCGTTCCAGAAAACGACGAACTCGTTGTCCTGCTGCACGGCAGCTTCAGACATGGTGTTGGTCTCCCCTTTGCTTTACGGGTGTGGAGATTGGCAATCCGCACGCGTGACGCGAGTCACAAGCGTTGGAGTGGCGCGCATGAGCCAGCTCAAGGTGACCTTCCGTTCGCTGCACGGCACGCAGGCCACGGTCGGCAGCGCCGGCGTGAAAAGCATCGTCGCTGACCGACCCAAGGGCGTTGCCGGCGGGCTCGGCCTGGGCTTGAGCGGTGGCGAACTGCTGGCGCTGTCGATCGGCGCCGGCTTTTCCAACCAGCTCTATTTCAGCGCCGATGAGCTCGAGGTGACCATCACCGAACTGGCCATCGAGGTCGTGCTCAGCGTCGACAATGAGCGCCTGCGCGGGGCCGAGATCCAGCTCGCTCTCGAGATCGACGGCACGGCCGAGCAACGCGATGCCCTGCTCGCCCATGCCGAACAGCATGCAACCATCTCCAATGGCCTGAAACCGGCCTTTCCGGTCACCTTGACCGTCCTCTGAGCCAGAGGTCACGGCTTGCGCCCGATCGCGGCGATCATGGTGCACGGGCCCTCGAAGCCGTCGGCGGTTTCGAACGCCCGCAAGGCCGCGGCGACCTCATCCCAGGCGGCCTGCTTGCCGGCGTCATCGAGCTTGCTCAGCATCTGGTGCAGGGCACCGAAGCTCTCCTGTTCGAAGCGCAGGCACTCGGCCGCGCTGGCCATCTTCAGGGGCGAGACGATCTTCTCGGCCTTGACGTCGACCAGACCGGCTTCCTCGAACAGGGCCTCGATCTTGCCGGGCGCGCCCAGAGAGAACGGGCCGGGTTGGCCGGGCAGCGGCGGGCCGAGCTCGGCGTGGCGGCGGATGATGCCGACCGGATCGGAGAAAAAGCGGCACTCTTCCGCCGTGGCATAGACCACCGCGCCGACATGGCCGCCATGCCGGGTTGCGGCGATCTGCTGGCGCACCGAGCCGATCTGGTCGGGAAAGAAGATCAGGCCGACCCGCGAGACCACCGCATCGAAGCTCTCGCCCGGCAGGTGCAGATCTTCGCCGTCCATGACGCGCGCCTCGATATTGGCATGACCGGCCGCCTTGATATTGGCCTCGGCCAGTTCGATCAGCCGCTCGGAGAAATCGGTGACCAGGACATAGCCGCTCGGGCCGACGCGCCTGGCGGTGTGCATCGCCTCATGGCCGGAGCCGCCGGCGACATGCAGCACGCGCGCACCCTCGCCGATCTCGGCCATGTCGAGCATGCGCTCGGTCGCCGGGCCGAGCCAGGTCTCGATCAGCGGGCCCCAGGCGTCCCATTTCTCGGCGACATTGTTCCACTGGTCATGCGTGCCGGCCTTGAAGGCGACCGGGTCGAACTGTGGCATCAAACCTCTCCCCACAAGATTGATCGACGAGCCGAGGCATCACCCTGGCGGCTAGTCTCTACAGCTTCGTGACGTGCTTTGGCCATAGTTCGCAGGCACGTCGCGGTTTGTACATTTCCCGAGCGCGAAGCAGGACAACGCCGATCCGGGCGATGCCGCCGGTGCTGCCATGCATCGGCGCTAGCAGGCGGTGGCTGCCGCCGTCTGTGACGGATGGCACATCTTCGTGCGGAAAAGCGCGCACGCCGAGCCTGCCGGTGCATGCCATCATCCGATACGACACAAATTTGACCTGGCTTAATTAGGCTTCTATCAACTAAAGAAGACGATGGTTGAACCAGAGCCATGACGTCGGGTGCAACCGCCACGGTCATGGCCAACAGAACAAGGGCAACACTTGTGACCCCCGCCCGGCCGCGCGGGGCAGTGTTGGGTTGGGTTTGTTACGCATTTTTCTCGTCAGCCTCGTGCTTGCCCCGGTCGTCGTCATCGCGGCCGGCTTAGGCTTCTTGCAGTACAAGGCCGCCAGCGCCCAGACATCGCTCGGCTATGAACTCCGGGAATTCATCCACCGGGCCGCCGGCCATGGCTTCACGCGCCGGCTCGCCAGCCGGTTCGGCTATGTCTGGGCCGCCGACAGCCGGCCGGACTACCCGTTATTCCTGACCAGCACGGCGTTCTACGAGCTGCGCGTGCGCAGCCGCACGCTGCCCTGGACGAGCGGGCCGGCCGCTCTCGAGCAGATCGGCGATCACCTGCTGGTCGCCTCGCGCTATGGCGATCTCCAGATCGTCAACGCCGATGGCAGCCTCGACCGGCTCGAAGCCATCGTGCCGATGAACCTGGCCGCCTTTCAACAAACCCGTGCCTACGAGGTCTCCGACAAGGCGCGGCGCTATTTCCGCGTGACCGATCTGCTCGCCGTGCCGCAAGAAGGCGCGCAGGTCGATCTCTATATCAGCCATGAACACTACGGCGATGGCTGTGTCGGCCTGCGCATCAGCCGGCTGCGCCTGATCGACGATGCCGATGGCCTGCGCCCCGACACCGGCAGCTTCGAGACGCTCACCGAGGGTCGGCCGTGCACGCGGCCGGAATGGTACCCGATCGACGAGTGGATCCCGAACTCGACCGGCGGCCGTATGATCTTGCTGGATGACGACCATCTGCTCTGGTCGCTCGGCAGCCACGCCTATGGCGGCCTGGTCGCGCGCAACCTGGCGCCGGCGGACGTGTTCGGCGACGACGTCACGCTGATGACCATGCAAAAGGTCAATCTGCGCACTGGCGAAAGCACGACGTTCTCGTCCGGCCATCGCAACCCGCGGGGCCTGCTGCGCACCCGCGACGGCCGCATCTGGTCGACCGAACATGGTCCCCAGGGCGGGGACGAACTCAATCTCATCGTCGAGGGCAAGGAGTACGGCTGGCCGCAGGTCACGCTCGGCGTTGACTATGACAGCCGGGTCTGGCCGCTCAACCCGGTGCAGGGCCGGCATGAGGCCTACGCGCAGCCGGTATTCGCCTGGCTGCCGTCGATCGCGGTCAACCAGATCGTCGAGATGGCCGGGCCGGAATTCCCGATCTGGGACGGCGATCTGATGATGATCACGCTCAAGAATCAGGCGCTGCACCGCCTGCGTCTCGAGGGCGAGCGCGTGCAATACATTGAGCCGATCGATCTGGGCGCGCGCCTGCGCGACATCCTCCGCCTCGAAGATGGCCGGCTGGTCATTCTGGACGAGGCCATGCGCTTGATCTTCATCGAGAACGCCGCCAGCGCGCCGGTGGCGCGTTTCATGGGGGACGACAGCGGCGCAGCGGCGACCCAGCACGCCGTCACCGGCGCTGCCGACGGGGCCCAGCTTTTCGCGCAAAACTGCGCCGCGTGCCATGCGCTGACGCCCGCCAACGGCATCGGTCCGCACCTTGATGGCCTGTTCGATCGCAGCATCGGCGGTGCTGCGGCCTTTGCCTACACGGCCAGCCTGCGCGCAGCCGATGAGCCATGGTCGCGCGAACGGCTGACCCGCTTTCTGCGCCGGCCGGCCCGCGTCATGCCGGGCACGTCGATGGCGCCGGCGCCGCTCAGCCCGCGCGAGGCCGATGCCGTCGTCGACTACCTCTATGGCCGCTCGGCCGCGCGCGGCACGCAGCAACGCGCTGCGAGTGGCGGTTGAAACCGCACGCCGCCTGCTGGTAGCAAACCCTGGTCCGGTGCGACCATGGATGGGTGGCCGAGTGGTTTAAGGCAGCGGTCTTGAAAACCGCCGTGGGTTCACCCCCACCGTGGGTTCGAATCCCACCCCATCCGCCAGTCAAGTGAAATGTAGCTAGCCAAATTTGTAGCTTGAGCGAGCGCGACTAATGTCGTGCCACATTCCAGCCAACACGCTTGCTGATGTACCACGGTTTAAAGGCTCTGTAGCAATCGCTTGGTCGGCTGTGCGGGATCGCGCGCGGTCATTGGCGAGGAAGCGAGCAGTGTCGGAGTTCAAGGGTCGGCCCTTAGAGGACTAGATCGTGCCGTGGGCGGTGCGGCTGTGGATCGGCACACAAAATGACCCCGACTCGGCGTTGAATCATGACCCCAATCGATTGACCGGCAATCTCTGATTTGGCTGAACAAAGGTAGTTTAGGCTGGGGTCACGATTGGGTGCCGAAAGGGTTCATACTTCGGCAGCGGTCCACACTTGCTGCCAAAAAACGGACGCTGCAGGGGCGCCGGCAGCGCCTGGACCAGCGCGTGGGGAATGAGCGGTCCGGTGCACGACATGACCTGCTCCGTCCAGTCGCG
>JBHJHH010000069.1:0-13681 GCA_050331015.1 Geminicoccaceae bacterium | reverse complement strand
CCTCCCTCCCGCCCCTGGGGTGAGCGCTTGCAAGAGCCAGACGCGGTGAACGCTGCTTATGGCTCGGTGCGTTATCGGGGTCGGCGTCCCGTTCAAAGAACGGCCCGACCCCCATTTTCCTCAAAGCTGCCCTGGTGGCGCGAAACCATCTGGCACGCGCTCTGTATCTTGTCAGCGCCGCTTGCGGGGCGATATCACCATCACACGCCCATGATGCGGCCATGCGCGCCGGCTTGCCTTGCCATGAAGTCCGGCGACCGGTTGTGGCGCATTGCGGACCAGAAAAGTGCGTAGAAAGCGTCCAAGCGGAACGTAGAGCAGACGTTGGGCTGTTCATCGGCGCTTCACTCGACGTTTCGAAGGCGACAGGTGCCAAGCTGCCTCCGCACGGCTGGGCGACGTGCCGCCTGCGTCTCCGACCACGCCGCGCCCTTTGCCGGGCGCGATTTTGGGATCACGGTTCATGTTCGCCTGGTTTGAGAACCTGATCGATGTCTTCAAGCCGGCGCCGATCGTGCGCCCGCCGGCGACGCTGAGCGGGTTCTACTGGCATTACACCAAACAGGTCTGGCCGACGCTGGTCGTCGTGCTGGCGGTTGGCTTTGTCGGCGCGCTGATCGAGGTCTCGCTGTTTCGCTACTTAGGCGAAATCGTCGATCTGGTGAAGGACGCCGGCTCGCCGGCGGCGTTTTTTGACGAGCACGGCCGGCTGCTGATCTGGATGGCGGTGGTTGCCGTGGTGTTCCGCCCGATCGTGTTCGGCTTGCACGATGTTTTGATCAACCAGGCGGTCATCCCGACGTTTACCAATATCGTGCGCTGGCAGACCCATCGCTACGTCCTGCGCCAGAGCCTCGGCTTCTTCCAGAATGATTTCGCCGGCCGCATCGCCAACAAGATCATGCAGACCGGCCCGGCCTTGCGCGAAAGCATCGTCCAGGTGGTCGATGCTTTATGGTTCGTGTCGATCTACACGCTCAGCGCGGCAGTGCTGTTCGTCCAGGCCGACTGGCGCCTGGCGATTCCGCTGACCATCTGGGTGATCGCCCTGGCCGGCGTGCTGGCTTACTTCGTGCCGCGCATCAAGGACCGCGCCGCGATCATGTCGGAAGCGCGCTCGATGCTCACCGGCCGCATCGTCGACAGCTACACCAACATCCACACCGTCAAGCTGTTCGCCCACGCCGATCGCGAAGACAGTTATGCCCGCGCCGCCATCCAGGAGCACACCGATCGCTTCCGCGACCAGATGCGCATGACCACCTGGCTGGAAGTGTCGATCATCGCCATCAACGGCCTGCTGATCGCCGGCACCGCCGGGCTGGCCCTGGCCTTGTGGGGAGCCGGCACGATCACCGTTGGTGCGATCGCCCTGGCCGTCGGCCTGGTCATCCGCATCAACAACCTGGCCGGCTGGATCATGTGGGTGGTGACCTCGATCTTCGAGAACATCGGCACCGTACAGGAAGGCATGGAGACCATTTCGCGGACCTACGATGTGGTCGACAAGCCGAACGCGCCGGCGCTCAAGGTCGAGCGCGGCGAGATCGTCTTCGAAGATGTCGGCTTTCATTACGGCAAGGGCGGCGGCATCATCGAGAACCTCAACCTGCGCATCGAGGCCGGAGAAAAGGTCGGTCTGGTCGGCCGCTCGGGTGCCGGCAAGTCGACGCTCGTGAACCTGCTGCTGCGCTTTTACGATGTCGAAACCGGCCGCATCCTGATCGATGGCCGGAACATCGCCGAGGTCACGCAGGAATCCTTACGCGCGCAGATCAGCATGGTGACGCAGGACACCTCGCTGCTGCACCGCTCGGTCATGGACAACATCATCTACGGCAAGCCGGACGTCCCGGCCGAAGCGGCGCACAAAGCGGCGGCGCAGGCGCATGCCGACGAGTTCATCCCGGATCTGCGCGATTTTCGTGGCCGCACCGGTTACCACGCCCATGTCGGTGAGCGCGGCGTCAAGCTGTCCGGCGGCCAGCGCCAGCGCATCGCGATTGCCCGCGTGCTGTTGAAGGACGCGCCGATCCTGGTGCTCGATGAGGCGACCTCGGCGCTGGACAGCGAGGTCGAAGCCGCCATCCAGGAGCAGTTCGCCAGCCTCATGCGCGGCAAGACCGTGATCGCCATCGCCCATCGCCTGTCGACCATCGCCGCCATGGATCGCCTGGTGATCATGGACAAGGGCGCCATCGTCGAAGAGGGCCGCCATGAGGTCCTGCTTGCACGCGGCGGTCTCTATGCCGATCTGTGGCGCAGGCAGTCGGGTGGCTTCCTCGCCCATGAGGCGGCCGCCTAAGGCACCATGTCGCCCCGGTTGCGCTTGCATGAACCTGTAACTGTGCCGCAAGCATGGCCCGCGTCGTGACAGGATGCTGCTGCAAATGGCCCAGGTCATGGCCATCTCGTTGTGAAGTGATGGCCACCTCGTTGACTGCGGAAAACGGATGTCCGAGATCGAAACCCAAGCGACCACCTTGACCGTGCGCTTTGCCGGTGACAGCGGCGACGGCATCCAGCTCACGGGCGGTCGATACACGCTCGAAGCGGCCATCAGCGGCGCTGACCTGGCGACCTTCCCCGATTTCCCGGCCGAAATCCGCGCGCCGGCCGGCACGACCTTCGGCGTGTCCGCCTTTCAGATCCAGTTCGGCGCGCGCACGGTGCATACGCCGGGCGACTACGCCGATCTGCTCGTGGCGCTCAACCCGGCCGCCCTCAAGGCCAATCTCGGCGAGGTCCGGCCGCATGGCACGATCGTCGTCGATACCGACGCCTTCACGGAAAAAAACCTGCTCAAGGCCGGCTATGCCGACAATCCGCTGGACGACGGCTCGCTCGACACTTTCCGCGTCATCCCGCTGGCGATCACCAAGCTCACCAAGGAAGCCGTGGCCGGCAGCGGCGCCACCTCGCGCGAGGCGACCCGGGCGCGGAATTTTTGGACGCTCGGCCTGGTGCTCTGGCTGACCGGCCGGGAACGCCAAGCGACGCGCACCTGGATCGAGCAGAAATTCGCCGGTGACGATGCCGTGCTTGCGGCCAATCTGGCGGCGCTCGATGCCGGTCACGCCCATGGCGAAACCATTGAGCTGGCCCGGGTCGAAGAGCCGGTCACCAAGCGCCGCGCCAGCCCGCTGCCGCCCGGCCAGTATCGCGGCATTACCGGCGCCGACGGCATCTGCCTGGGCCTCGCGGCCGGTGCCCATCTGGCCGGAATCGAGATGGTCTATGGCAGCTATCCGATCACGCCGGCCTCGACCATGCTGCACGGCCTGAGCCGGCTTGGCGCCTACGGCATCCAGACCTATCAGGCCGAGGACGAAATCGCCGCGATCGGCGTCGCCATCGGTGCCTCCTATGCCGGCAAGCTCGGCGTCACCGGTACGTCTGGCCCGGGCATGGCGCTCAAGACCGAAGCCATCGGCCTGGCGATCGCCACCGAGCTGCCTTTGGTCATCATCGATGCCCAGCGCGGCGGCCCGTCCACCGGCCTGCCGACCAAGACCGAGCAATCGGACCTGTTCCAGGCGATCTTCGGCCGCAACGGTGACGCGCCCTTGCCGGTGATCGCCGCCGCCACGCCCGGTGACTGCTTCGATTGCGCCATCGAGGCGGTGCGGCTCGCAACCAAATACATGACACCGGTCATCCTGCTCACCGACGGCTATCTGGCCAACGCCTCCGAGCCCTGGCTGATCCCGGATCTGTCGACCTACACGCCGTTTCCGGTGCGGCTGCGCAAGGATCCCAACGACTTTAAGCCCTATGCGCGCAACCCGGACACGCTCGCGCGCGACTGGGTCGCTGCCGGCACGCCCGGCATGCACCACCGCATCGGCGGGCTCGAGCGCGCCGATCTCACCGGCGATGTCTCGTACGATCCGTCGAACCACCAGCGCATGACCCAGCTGCGCAAGCACAAGGTCTGCAATATCGCCGATGACCTGCCGGCGCTCGAGCTGAACGCCGGCAGCAGCGATGACCGGCTGCTCGTCGTCGGCTGGGGCTCGACTTACGGGGCGCTTGCCTCGGCGGTGGACGAACTGCGCAACGAGGGCGTGCCCGTGGCGCATGCCCACCTGCGGCATGTCTGGCCGCTGCCGTCCAACCTGAAGAGCCTGCTCACCAGCTTCGCAAAAGTGCTCGTGCCGGAACTCAACACCGGCCAGCTCGCCTTCATTCTGCAAGGCCATGGCTGCCGGCCGGTGTGCCGCTACGACAAGGTCGCCGGCCGGCCGTTCACCATCGATGAAATCAAGCGGGCCGTGCGCGCCCACCTGGAGGGTTGAGCAGATGGCCACCGTCATGTCGCTGAACGCGAAGGATTATGCCTCGGACGTCGAAGTGCGCTGGTGTCCCGGCTGCGGCGACTACGCCATCATCAAGGCCGTGCAAAAAACGCTGGCCGATCTGCAGGCCGATCCGGACAAGGTCGCCTTCATTTCCGGCATCGGCTGCGCTGCGCGCTTTCCCTATTACATGAACACTTACGGGTTCCACACCATCCACGGCCGCGCCGCGACGATTGCCATGGGCGCCAAGCTGGCCAATCCGGAGCTGGACATCTGGGTGATCTCCGGCGACGGCGACAGCCTGTCGATCGGCGGCAACCACTTCATGCACCTGCTGCGGCGCAATCCGGATCTGGTCTATCTGCTGTTCAACAACCAGATCTACGGCCTGACCAAGGGCCAGGTGTCGCCGACCTCGCCGCCGGGACAGGTGACGCCGTCGACGCCATTCGGCTCGATCGATCGCCCGGTCGAAGCCCTGCCACTGGCGCTCGGCGCCGGCGGCCATTTCATCGCGCGCGTGCCGGACACGGCGCAAAAGCCGATGGTCGAGGTGCTCAAGCGGGCGCACGCCTATCACGGCACCGGCTTCGTCGAGATCCTGCAAAACTGCATCGTCTACAATGACGGCGCGTTCAGCGATTTCACCGACAAGCGCGAGGGCCCGGAGCATGGCGTCTGGTGCCAGCACGGCCAGCCGCTGATCTTCGGCAAGGACCGCCAGCTCGGCTTGCGCTTCAATCCGGCCAGCCTGGCCATCGAGACCGTGACGATCGGCGCGGACGGCGTGACCGAGGCCGACCTCCTGGTCCACGACGAGACCAACATGAACCTAGCCAGCATGCTCGTGCGCCTCGCGCAGCCGCGCGTGTTCGGTGTCATCTATGCGACACCGGAAGTGCCCTACGAGCAGCGCAGCCACGACAAGCAGCCGGCACAAACGCGCGATCTGGCAGCCCTGCAGGCCCTGCTCGCCGGCCGGCAGACCTGGACGGTGGAAGGCTAGGCGCGTTCACCGGCGATCGGCGCGGACCATGCCGGCGCGTGGGCGTAGGCCGGGACGCGGCGCTTACGCCCTTGTATCCTCGTGCGGGGTTGGTTAGGTGCCAGCCATGCGTGTGCAGCGCGACAAACGACGCTGCCGCATCCGACGTGGAGGAGCCTGTTCGATGAGCACCCGTCGCACCGTTCTGGCCTTGCTGAGCGCCGCCGTGATCGCGCTGTCCGCCAACCTTGCGCCACTTGGCGCCAACGCCAATGAGCCGATCAAGATCGGCGAGCTGAATTCCTATGCCCGCATGGCCGCCTTCACCGAGCCCTATCGCAAGGGCTGGCAGCTCGGCTTCGACCAGATCAACCAGGCGGGCGGCATTGACGGCCGCATGATCGAGGTGATTTCGCGCGATGACGGCGGTGCTACCGGCGATGCCGTGCGCGTCGCCGACGAGCTGGTCTCGCGCGAGCGGGTGGTCATGCTGTTCGGCACGTTCCTGTCCAATGTCGGCTTGGCGGTCGCCGATTACGCCAACCAGCGCCAGGTGCCGTTTATCGCCGCCGAGCCGTTGACCGATGCGATCACGCTCAGCGCCGGCAATCCGTACACGTTTCGCATGCGCCCGAGCACGGCGATGCAGACCGCCATGCTGGTCGATGCCGCCAGCGACTTCGACGCGCGCCGCTGGGCCATCGTCGCACCTAATTATGAATACGGCCAGTCGGCCGCCGAGGCGTTCAAGCGCCTGATCAAGGACGTCCACCCGGAGGCCGAGATCGTTGCCGAGCAATACCCGGCGCTCGGCAAGATCGATGCCGGTGCCACGGTCGCGGCGCTGGCCCAGGCCGAGCCCGAGGCGATCTTCAACGTCCTGTTCGGCGCCGATCTGGGCAAGTTCGTGCGTGAGGGCCAGTTGCGCGGCCTGTTCGAAGACCGGCCGGTGCTGAGCCTGATCACCGGGGAGCCGGAATGGCTGGGGCCGCTCGGCGCCGAGGCGCCCGAGGGCTGGATCGTCACCGGCTATCCGGTCGAGCAGATCGACACGGCCGACCACGTCGCCTTCGTCGACGCCTACCGGGCCGCCTATGGCGAGAGCCCGGCGCTTGGCTCGCTGCTCGGCTATATCTGCGCGCAGACCATCGACGCGGCACTGCGCAAGGCCGGCGGCACGGAGACCGAGGCCCTTCTCGCCGCGCTGGAAGACCTCGAGGTCGACACGCCGATCGGCCCGGTGACCATCCGCGGGCTGGACAACCAGTCGACCATGGGGGCCTGGGTCGGCGCGATCGAGGTCGTCGATGGCCAGGGCCGCATGACCGACTGGACTTATGTCGACGGCGCCGAGGTCATGCCTGGTGAGGACGAGGTGCGCGCCGCCAGGCCGGATCTCTAGGCAGGCAGGCGTCCAGGGTTAACCGACAGTGGACGCCGGCTTCCTGTTCATTCAGGCCCTGAACGGGCTCGCCGGCGGCAGCTCGCTGTTTCTCGCCAGCGTCGGCCTGAGCATCATTTTCGGCGTCACGCGGGTGGTCAATTTCGCCCATGGCTCGCTGTACATGCTGGGTGCCTACGCTGCCTACAGCCTGGCCGCGGCGCTCATGGCGAGCCTGCCGGCCGCACTGGGCTTTTGGGCCGCCGTCCTGCTCGCCGCCGTCCTGGTCGGCCTGTTCGGCGCGCTGATCGAGATCGTCCTGCTAAGGCGCATCTACCATACGCCCGAGCTGTTCCAGCTCTTGCTGACCTTCGGTCTGGTGCTGATCGTCAACGATGCCGTGCGCTATCTCTGGGGACCGCAGGACCTGCTTGGGCCGCGCGCACCCGGGCTGGATGGCGCGGTGAGCCTGTTCGGCCATCGTTTCCCCGAGTACGAGCTGTTTCTCGTCGTACTCGGGCCGCTGGTGCTGGCGGGGCTCTGGCTGCTGTTTCACCTGACCCGCTTCGGCGTGCTGGTGCGCGCCGCGACCGAGGATCGCGAGATGGTCGGCGCTCTGGGCGTCGATGAGCGCGGGCTGTTCACCGCCGTGTTCTTCATTGGCGCCGGCCTTGCCGGCCTCGCCGGTGCGCTGCAATTGCCGCGCGAGGCGGCCAACCTGAACATGGATCTTTCCATCGTCGTCGAGGCCTTCGTCGTCACCGTCATCGGCGGCATGGGCAGTGTCACCGGCGCCTTTCTGGCCGCCATCCTAATCGGCGAACTGCAGGCGTTCGGCATCCTATTCTTTCCCAAGATCACCATCGTGCTCGCCTTTCTGGTCATGGCGCTGGTGCTGATCTTGCGCCCGCAAGGCCTGCTCGGCCGGATCGAGACGACCAGCGCATCGACGCGGCTGCCCGACATGCCGCCGGCACCCGGCGGCCGCTGGCTGCAGGCGATCTACGCTTTGCTGCTGCTCTTGCTGCTGGCGGCACCGGCGCTGGTCGACAGCTACAGCCTGCGCCTGCTCACCGATGCCCTGGTCTACGCCCTGCTGGCCGCCTCGCTCGGCTTTCTCATGGGCACCGGCGGGGTGATCTCGTTCGGCCATGCCGCCTATTTCGGCCTCGGCGCCTATGGCGCCGCCCTGCTCGTGCATCACCTGAGCGCACCGATGACCCTGGCGCTCGCCGCAGCTCCGCTTGCAGCCGCCATGGGTGCTGCCGTGTTCGGCTGGCTGTGCGTGCGTTTGAGCGGCGTCTATCTGGCCATGCTGACCCTGGCCTTTGCCCAGATCGTCTACGCCGTGGCGTTCCAGTGGATCGAGGTCACCGGCGGCGACAACGGCCTGATCGGCGTCTGGCCAGCCCGCTGGGCCGCCGATCCGCGCGTGTTCTACTATCTGAGCTTAAGCATGTGCCTGGCCGGCATCGTCTTGCTCTATCGCGCCGCATTCAGTCCGTTCGGCTACGGCCTGCGCGCCGTGCGCGACAGCCGGGTGCGCGCCGAAAGCATCGGCATCGATGCAAGGCGCCAACAATGGCTGGCCTTCATCATCGCTGGCGCGGCGGCCGGTCTGGCGGGCGGTGTGCATGTCTTCTCGCGCGGCAATGTCGATCCGAGCGTGACCTCGGTGACCACCTCGGTCGATGCGTTGACCATGGTCCTGCTCGGCGGCGTGCAGACCGTGACCGGCCCGCTCGCAGGCGCGGCAGCGCTGACCTATCTGAAAGACTGGGTCATGCCGCTGACGGACTACTGGCGACTGCTGATGGGTGCGGTCATCGTCGTGCTCGTGCTGCTGTTCCGTCAGGGGCTGATCGGCAGCGCGCACAGCCTGCTGGCGCGCATGAGTGCCCGGCCATGAGCCTGCTGGTCGTCGAGCGTTTGTGCAAAGCCTTTGGCGGCGTGGTTGCCGTCGATCACGTCAGCCTGAGCCTGCAGGCCGGCGAGCGCTTGGCCCTGATCGGGCCGAATGGTGCCGGCAAGTCCACCCTGTTCGCCATGATCGGCGGCCAAAGGCGTCCCGACAGTGGCCGGGTGCAGTTCGACGGCCGCAACATCACCGGCGTGTCGGCGCACCGGCTCTGGCGACTCGGCATCGGCCGGACCTTCCAGATCGCCGCGGTGTTCGGCTCGATGAGCGTTCTGGAGAACGTGCAGATGGCCCGGCTGGTCGCCGAAGGCCGGCTGTTCGATCCGTTCGGCTCGACGAAGCGCATCGGCCATGACGACGCGGCCCGCCTGCTCGCCACCGTCGGCCTGGAGAGCTGGGCCGCGACGCCGGCCGGCCGGCTTGCCTATGGCGATATCAAGCTCCTCGAGCTGGCGATCGCGCTCGCCAACACGCCCAAGCTCTTGCTCATGGACGAGCCGACCGCCGGCATGGCGCCGGACAGCCGCCATGCGCTCATGGATCTGGTCAGTACCCGCGCCGAAGCCACCGGCACGGCCATCCTGTTCACCGAGCACGACATGGATGTCGTGTTCGGCCATGCCGATCGCGTGCTCGTGCTCGCCGGCGGCCAGCTCATCGCTGAAGGCACCCCGGACGCGATCCGTGGCGATGCCGAGGTGCAAGCGCTCTATCTCGGCAAGGGCGCGCGCGCATGACGGCGCTTTTGGAACTCGAGCATGTCTGCACCTGGTACGGTCAGGCGCAAGTGCTGTTCGACGTCTCGCTCGAGGTCGGCAGCGGCGAGATCGTGCTCCTGCTGGGCCGCAATGGGGCCGGCAAATCGACCAGCTTGCGCAGCATCATGGGCCTGCGGCCGGCCCGATCCGGCAGCATCCGCTTTGAAGAGCGCGACATCACGCGCTGGCCGGCGCATCGAATCGCCCATGCCGGCATCGGCTATGTGCCGGAAGACCGGCGCGTGTTCGCCAGCCTCAGCGTCATGGACAATCTGCGCGTCGCCGCGCGCGCCGATCACGACGGCGCCGCCGACTGGACGCACGAGCGCCTGTTCGAGGTGTTTCCCAATCTGGCCGGCATGCGCCGGCGCCTCGGCAGCCAGATGTCCGGCGGCGAGCAGCAGATGCTGACCATCGCGCGCACGCTGATGGGCCAGCCCCGCCTGCTGTTGCTCGATGAGCCGTCCGAGGGCCTGGCGCCGGTGATCGTCGATGCGCTCGCCGATGCGCTGGTCGAGCTGAAGAAGACAGGGCTGGCGATCTTGCTGTGCGAACAGAACGACAGCTTTGCCCGTGCCCTGGCCGATCGCGCCTACGTCATGGAAAGCGGTCAGATCCGCTTCGCCGGCACGCTCGAAGCGCTGCACGCCGATGAGGATGCGCGGCGCGCCTGGCTCGGTGTTTAAGGCCCGGCCGTGCTTACCGGCACGCGCTGGGTAACCCCGCACAAGAGCTCATAAGCGATCGTGCCGGCGGCTTCGGCGACCTCTTCGACCGGCAGGCCCTCGCCCCAGAGGGTGACCGGATCGCCGATGGCCACATCTGCCAGGCCGGTGACGTCGATCGCGATCAGATCCATGGAGACCCGCCCGGCCAGCCCGGCGCGCTGGCCGTTGACCAGCACCGGCGTGCCGCTGGGCGCGTGGCGCGGATAGCCGTCACCATAGCCGATCGCGGCGATGGCAATGCGGCTGGCTTGGGCCGCTGTCCAGGTCGCGCCATAGCCGACCGAGGTGCCGGCCGGAATATCCTTCAGCGCGACGACGCCGGTCTGCAGGGTCATGACCGGCAACAGGCCGTCGTCCGCGCCGGTGTGGCCGATCATCGGGCTTGCGCCGTAGAGCATGATGCCCGGCCGGACGTGATCGCGGTGACTGGCCGGCCAGGCGAGGACACCGGCGGAGTTGGCCAGGCTTCGCGCGCCCTCCAGCCCGGCGCAGACGGCATCGAACCGGGCGATCTGCGCCCGGGTCATGCTGTTGTCCGGCTCGTCGGCACAGGCGAAATGACTGGTCAGGGTGATGCTGCGGCTGCGCCGCTTGAGCCGGTGGTAGGCGTCATGCACCGCGCCCGGCGCCAGGCCCAGACGGGTCATGCCGGTGTCGATTTTTAGCCAGAGCGCGAGCGGCTCGGCCGGCGCCGCCTGCTCGAGCATGGCGATCTGGCCCTGCTCGTGGACGACGATCTCCAGACCGTGCGCGCCACAGGCGGCCAGTTCGTCAGCACTGAACACGCCCTCGATGAGCACAATCGGCTGGCGCGCACCGGCGGCGCGCAAGACCAGCGCTTCCTCGAGGCAGGCGACGCCAAGCCGGTCGGCAGCGTGTAGAGCCGGCAGCAGCCGCGCGGCACCATTGCCGTAGCCGTTGGCCTTGACCATGGCGACCACGCCGGCAGCCGGCGCGCAGGCGCGCACCCTGGCCAGATTGTGGCGCAGGGCGGCGAGATCGATACGGGCTTGAGCTGGGCGCATGGCTGAAACGTCAAGCGAGCGCGCGCGGCGCAGTCGAGCCCCAAGGCGCGGCAATGGCCAGCGCCAGCGCGTTCAGGTGGCTGCCCGCGGCCGAATCGCTCAGGATTTGTCCCGAGCGGCGTCGCGCAAGGCGTTTTGTGCCTGCGTCAGCGGTTCCATGACCGAGCCGGCAACGCTGTCCAAGCCGAGGGTCATGGCCTTGACCGACTGCTCATAGCCGATGCGCATGGCACCCGGGATCGAGGTCTGGTTCTGCCACAGCTTGACCACCGTTTCGCTGAACAGCGCCGCCTGGGCGGCAAAGATGTTCAGGCCGAACGGCATGATCGGCAGCGCGGCCGGCGCTCGCGCGGCCCTGATGACGCCAGCAGCCCTGGGCACCTCGACCCGCGCGGCCTGATCGTCATTGGCCGCCGGCGGCACACTGACCGGGCCGGGCACACTCACGGGCTCATCGCGTGGCAGGTCGGCTTGCGGAACTGGCGTCGGCACAGGCGCCGAAACCGTCTGGTCGCTGCCGGCGTGCAACGAATCACCTGCGGTCGTGGGGGCAACGACGGCCGCATCCAGCGACGGCTCGGCCTGGATCACCTGCGGCGTGGTCGGCGCCGGCGCAACGTCCGGCTGACGCACGCTGGTGCTCGGCCGCGCGCCGGCCTGCGGGCGCACCTTGCTCTTGGCACTCGTGCCGCGCCTGGCCACCTGGCGCGTACGCACGCCCGGCAGGGTCTTTGTGGTTTTGCCGGCACGCGAACCCGGACGGCGACCCGGTCCGCTGCCTCGTCCCGAAGCGCTCTTCACTGCCCCATCCCCTGCATCATGTCCTGAAGGCCCTGCATCATTTCACCCATATCCACGGCCGGCATGTCGGCCGGCGGCTGGAACAAAGACGGATCCTGCGCGCCGATCTGCAGATTGCTAAGCTCCATGAACAATGAGCCACCGCCGGTGTTCGGGTCATCGCTCGTGCCTTCGAGGCGCACCATGATGTTCTCGGGCGTCAGCCAGATGTCGCCATCGATGCTGCCGCCGCCGGTCATCTGGCCGGTGACCTCATGGCGCGTCGCCGCGATGCCGTTGACCTCTTCCTGGCCGGCCGGCGTCACCGTCAGGCTGGCGAACTCCTCACCGACCAGGCCCGTGCCGGCGGCATCGCTCATGTCGAGCTCGACCAGCATGGGCATCTGGTCGCTCCAGGTGAGCACGCGTTCGTTGTCGTACTCGATGATGGCATGGGTGTTCATGCCCTCGATGACGATGTCCTGGCGCTGCACGCCGGGCATGTAGTGCACCTTGGCGTTGATCGACTGGCCGCCGGCCTCGATGACCTGATCGGCGCTGTAGCCGACCTCGGGCATGGGCACGACCTCCTGCCAGTCGGTGGCCATGAGCAGCGGCGAACACAACCCGATGGCCGCGGCGTGGCGAAGTGATGTGGTCATAGGCGTCCCATCCCTGTTTGGCGCTCTGGCCGCGCGTGCCGGTGCGCTGTGTTGCGGCTAGAGCCCGGCAATGTCCTTGATCCGGTCCAGGTCCCAGGTGCGCATCATGTCAACCAGGATGTCCTCACCCTCGAGCTGTTCCCCGGACAGCTTGGCGAGCACGCGGCCGCCCAGCACCAGGCTGACTTCGCCGGCACCTTGACCATGCCATTGCAAAATGGCGTTCTCGCGATTGATGCGTACGCGTTCGGTGTTCGGCTGCGAGGCGATGATCGCCGGGTTGGCGGCCATGGCGGCAATCGCCTGGATCATCGGATTGTCGACCATGAGCTCGGCCGTGATCTCGCCGGGAGCGCCGTCGCGGACATAGCGCCGGGTGATCATCTGGCCGCCGAGGGCGCCCAGGCCGCCGCCGGTCATCTCCGGCTCTTGTGCCTGCCAGCCGGACGGCGCTGGCGGCATGGTCTCGACATAGAGCTCGTTGGTCCGGCCCTTGATGGCGTTGATGGCGAACTGCAGCTCGGTCACGGCACCGGTGTAATCGCCTTCTTCATAGTAGCTCTTGGCCAGATCGATCTGCTCAAGGACATCATCGGCAAACGCGGGGAGCGCGGCACAAACCGCCAGAGCAGCGAGCACGGGCACGAAGCGGCGCATCGTGTTTTCCTTTTTCAAACAAACCGCTGCAGCTCTAGCATGAAGCGACGGCCGCTCGCCATATGACGCGCTGTAGCGGAGCGCAGTTCGCGCACGGGCTGTACCCGGCGGGCTACGTCTGCGCCGCTTTCGAGCGGGCTTGCGGCCCACGCGCGCTTCGATTATGTGCGGGGCCTTGCGATCGGCCAGCGGCTTTGGTCGCGGAGGGATGCCGGAGCGGTCGAACGGGGCGGTCTCGAAAACCGTTGTGGGGGCAACCTCACCGAGGGTTCGAATCCCTCTCCCTCCGCCAGCTCGCAGCTCAAGCTACTGATTTTAAATTTACTTTTTTGATTACAGAGAATTGTTCCCACACTTGTTCCCACGCTTCGATGTTTTTGATGGCGCATCGCGGCACCTTCACTCGATCACGTCGTCATTGGGCTCGCCCGTGACCAGTGCCCTTTGGCGTTCGCGGCTGATCTGGCCGTAGCTGCGCAGGGTCGT
>JBHJHH010000068.1:0-8697 GCA_050331015.1 Geminicoccaceae bacterium | reverse complement strand
CCCTGACCCTGGACAGCCCGGGCCAGGTGGTCGCCGCGGCGACAACGGCGCTGCATGCCCAGGCCCTGGAGCTGCTGAACGCCTAGCCCCGGTTCAGGAAGCCCGGCGGCGTCGACGGCCGTGGCCGCCAGCGTCCAGGGTGGCCACCGTCTTGCGCTCTGGCAAGGCTATGGCCTTGGCCAGGCTCGGATAGGGCGCCGAGTTGTGCGGAAAGGCCATCGCTTCGACGAAGTGCTCCTGAAAGCGCGGCTCGACGGCCGTCTCGATCTTCTCGATCTCTTCCACCTCCATCTCGATCTCGGCGCGGGCCTTGCGATTGAGCAGCGCGATGCGCGCGCCCGTGCCGGCGGCGTTACCGACCGAAGTGACGTTGCTGAGCTCGCAATCCGGGATCAGGCCGAGCACGGTGGCATAGAGCGGGTCGATGTGGCTGCCGAAGGCGCCGGCGAGGATGATGCGATCGACGCGCTCGATGCCGAGCTTGTCCATGAGCAGGCGGCAGCCGGCCTGAAGCGCGGCCTTGGCGAGCTGGATGGCGCGGACATCGTTCTGGTTGATGACGATGCGCACTTCGCCTTCGGACAGGACATAGGCGAAGGTGCGGCCGTCGGCCTCGATGCGGGCATTGCGTTGCGCGAGGCTGCCGTCGACCATGCCGTCGTGGCTGATGATGCCACTCAGATACATCTCGGCGATCGCTTCGATGATGCCCGAGCCGCAGATGCCGGTCACGCCGAGCCGGCGCACCTGATCGAAGAAACCGTCATCGTCCGACCAGAGATCGCTGCCGATCACCTTGAAACGCGGCTCGAGCGTTTCACGATCGATCCGCACACGCTCGATCGCGCCCGGCGCGGCCCGCTGGCCGGCACTGATCTGGGCACCCTCGAAGGCCGGTCCGGTCGGTGAGCTGGCGGCGAGCAGGCGGAGATTGTTGCCGCACAAAATCTCGGCGTTGGTGCCGACATCGACGATCAGGCTGATCTCGTCACGCAGATACGGCGTCTCCGACAGGGCGACGGCGGCGCAGTCGGCCCCGACATGGCCGGCAATGCATGGCATGATATAGGCACGCGCGGACGGATTGATCTGCAGGCCGAGATCGGAGGCCCAGCAGTGCACCGGGCTGTCGGTGGACAGGGCGAAGGGCGCGCCGCCCAGTTCGCTCGGATCGATGCCGAGGAACAGATGGTGCATCACCGGATTGCCGACGAAGACGCAGTCCAGGATGTGCCACGGATCAACCATAGCTTCGGCGCAGACCGTCTGGATCAGGGCGTTCAGCGAGGTGCGCACGGTTTCGGTCATCTCGACGTCGCCGCCCGGGTTCATCATGACGTAGGAGACCCGGCTCATCAGGTCCTCGCCGAAGCGGATCTGCGGGTTCATGATGCCGTTGGACACGACGACCTCGCCGGTGCGCAACGAGCACAAATGCACCGACATGGTGGTCGAGCCGATATCGACGGCAATGCCGTAGGCATCCTGTTGCAGACCCGGCCAGATGGCGATGATCTGCATGCCGTACCAGACCGCGACGGTGACCTTCCAGCTGCCGGCGCGCAGGGTCCGCTGCAGCGCTTGCAGGATGTTCAGATCGGCGCCGACCTCGCCGATGCCCCATTGCTCGCGCAGACCCTGCTTGAGCCGTTCGAAATCGCCCATCGGCTGGTGCATGTCGGGCGGCGCGACCTCGACATAGTAGAGCCGCACGCACGGATCGATCTCGATGTCGCGCACCTCGGCCCGCTTGCGCACGACCTGCTGGTGCACCTGCGATTCCGGCGGCACGTCGATGACGCAATCGCCCTGCAGCAGGGTCGAACAGCTCAAGCGGCGGCCCGGCTCGAGGCCCTTCTTGCGCTGGTAGCGCTCCTCCGGTCGGCTGAACGCGCTCAAGTGCTCGGCGCTCGAGGTGACGCCGTGCTTGGCGAAGGTGCCGATGCTCTGCGCGACCTGGCAGCGGCCGCAGATGCCGCGACCGCCGCACACGCTGTCGATATCGACGCCGAGCGCGCGCGCGGCCTGCAGGATCGGCGTACCGATCGGAAAGCGGCCGCGCTTGCCGCTGGGGGTGAAAACAATCAGAGCATCGTCAGCCATGGGCAACTCGGCTTCCTTGTCGCTGGCCGGTCGATCAGGCGCTGCGGCGGCGGCGCTCGCGGCGATCCCGGCGCGGGTCTTCTCCCGGTTCGCGGAAGGTCTCGATCCACTTCGCGCAGTTCATGTCGACGCCCATCAGGACATTCGCGCCCATGATGGCGTGCATTTCCGGCTCGTGCAGCGGGTTCATGATCGCCGAGGTCATGCCGGCGCACGACGCCATGGCCAGGAAGGCGGCATTCAGGCCGTGGCGGTTGGGCAGGCCGAATGACACGTTCGAGGCACCGCAGGTGGTGTTGACCTTGAGCTCCCCGCGCAGGCGGCGGATCAGGTGGAAGGCGCTCTTGCCGGCATCGCCCATGGCACCGATCGGCATGACCAGAGGATCGACGACGACGTCATCTTTCGGGATGCCGAAATCGGCAGCGCGCTCGACGATCTTCTTGGCGACCTCGAAACGAACGTCCGGATCGGGACTGATGCCGGTCTCGTCGTTGGAGATCGCCACCACGGCGCAGTTGTATTTCTTGACCAGGGGCAACACGGCCTCGAGGCGTTCTTCTTCACCGGTCACCGAATTGAGCAAGGGCTTGCCCTGGTAGGCTTCCAGGCCGGCCTCGAGGGCGGCGACGATCGAGCTGTCGATCGACAGCGGCACATCGACCAGCGATTGCACCAGCTTGATCGTGTCGGCGAGGATCTTCGGCTCGTCGGCCAGCGGAATGCCGGCGTTGACGTCGAGCATGGTGGCACCGGCGGCGACCTGGGCCAGCGCATCCGCTTCGACCATGGTGAAATCGCCGTCCTTCATGGCTTCCGCCAGGCGCTTGCGGCCGGTCGGATTGATCCGCTCGCCGATGACGCAAAACGGCTGGTCGAAGCCAATAATCACTTGTTTGGTCGCTGACGACACAACCGTGCGCGTCATGGCAGATCTCCTTGCCTGGCTTGAGGTGGGCGCACGCTAAATCGAGGCTTTTGTTGGCTCTTGGCCGCCGGCATTGATGAGCTCGAGAAGACGCGCGCGGTCATAGTCCTGCTCGATCCGCGCGGCCGCGGCTTTGACCTCGGCGTCGAGATCTTCCCCGCATGCGACAGGCTCGGCCCGGCGCCACGCCTCGAGATAGGCATCGGTGCCGGTGAGCTTGGCGCGCATGGCGGCACTGTCGATGGCTTTCTCGAAGCGCTCGCTGAGTTGGATCTTGGCGCTCTTGCGGCCGTGCTTGGCGATTACCTGGGCCGGGATATCGCGCCAGTAGACGATGGTCAGTTGCGCCATGGCTCAAGCCGGTTCCAGTTGTGAGGTCAATGCGTCCTGCAACAAGCCATAGCCGGTGTAGCGGCGTTCATAGGTCAGCTCCAGGCGCTCGGCGGCGGCGCGCGCCTTGGCATCGAGTGTTGGGTCATCGCTCTGGGCGAGATAGACCAGCCGGCGGTAATGGCCGAAGATCATCGGCATGAGTTCGGGGTGCTTGTCCAGCTTGAGGCCCTCGATCACCAGCGTGTCAAACTGGCGGGCGAGAAAATCCGTCAGATAGAAAGTGCCTGGTTCGTCCTCGGCCAGCGCCGCGAAGGCGTCCAGCCCGGTGTAGAAAGCATAGCAGTGCGCACCGGGCAGGCGCTGGATGCCATGGCGCGCCAGCACGGCATCGAGGGCGCCGCCGGTGCCGCAATCGGCGTAGGCGCAAAACAGACGGTCATAGCAAGCGCGCAGCTCGATGACCTTGGCCTCGACGGCGGCGGCAATCCGTTCGGGTCGATTGTGCAGACCGGCCGGCAGGCAGTGCAGGTCGATGTGTTCGAGGTGATTGGCCGCCAAGACAGCACGGATTTCCCGCGCCAGCGCACCACAGGCGATGATCGCCGTGTTTGATCCGTGCTGGCGCGGTACCGTCATGATCGGTGTCAGGCAGCGACCTGGTTGTGCTTGCGGTGCATGAAGCTCTTGGCGGTTTCGACGGCCACGGCCGCGTCGCGGCAATAGGCATCGGCGCCAATGGCGTCGGCGAACTGCTCGTTGAGCGGCGCGCCACCGACCAGCACGACGAAATCATCGCGCACGCCATGCTCCTTCATGCTGTCGATGACGACTTTCATATAGGGCATGGTCGTGGTCAGCAGGGCGGACATGCCGAACAGGTCGGGTTTGTGCTCCTCGAGCGCCTTCAGATAGGCGTCGACATCGCAGTTGATGCCGAGATCGACGACATCGAAGCCGGCGCCTTCCATCATCATCGACACCAGGTTCTTGCCGATGTCATGGATGTCGCCCTTGACCGTGCCGATGACCATCTTGCCGACCGGCGGCGCGCCGGTCTCGGCGAGCAGCGGCCGCAAGAGCGCCATGCCGGCCTTCATCGAATTGGCCGCCAGCAAGACCTCAGGCACAAACAAAATGCCATCACGGAAATCGACGCCGACAATCGTCATGCCGCCGACCAAGGCTTCGGTCAGAACCCTGTAAGGTGCCCAGCCGCGCTCGTGGAGGATTTCGACGCCCTCGACGACCTCATCTTTTAGGCCATCGTACAGGTCGTCCTGGATCTGCTTGACCAGTTCTTCATCATCCAGCGAGCGCAGATCGAGATCGTCATCAACGTCAGTCATCGCTATCCCCAATGCGCAGACTGTTACATTACCGTGACAAATACGTTGAGTTCAGGCACCGCGGCTTGCTGCTCCGCGACCGCACATGCGTCAATTGCGACGAGATCATCCCCCGCTATGTCGCTCACGCGTCAGTGTGGCCGTTGCGTCGCTGACTCACTCGTAGCCGTGTCTCGGTATCTCTTCTTCCCGCTTGGCGATATAGGCCTGCAGGGCGTCCGCCACGCTGGGATCGAGCGGCGGCGGCTGATAGCTTGCGAGCGCGCGCCGGGCCGCCTCGAGGGCGCGGGTATTGGCGTCCTGGCGACCATCGAGCGTCCATTGCTCGAAGCTGTTGTTGTCGGCCAGCTTGGGCAGGAAGAAAGCGCTTTCGAAGTACTTTTGCGTATGGCTGGAGCCGAGATAGTGGCCGCCCGGGCCGACTTCGCGCACGGCGTCAAGCGCCTCGTCGAAATCATTGAACTGCGGCCCTTGCCACAAGCGGTAGAGCCCCTCGAGCTGTTCGCAATCGAGCATGAACTTGGCGAAGCTGGCGCTGAGACCGGCTTCCAGCCAGCCGGCGGCGTGCAACAGATAGTTCGTGCCGGCCAGCATGATCGGCCACAACGTCTGGCTGGCTTCGTAAGCCGCCTGGGCATCGACAATCTTGCTGCCGGTGGTCATGCCCGACGAGCGCGATGGCACGCCATATTTGCGCGCCAGCTGCGGTACGGCCAGGTTGAGCAGGGCGATTTCCGGCGTGCCGGCCATAGGCGCGCCGGTGCGCATCGACACGGTCGCCAGGAAGTGGCCGTAGACCATCGGCGCACCCGGACGGACCGCCTGAACGAAGGCCATGCCGGCCAGCGCCTCGGCATTGAGCTGGGCGAGGGCGGCCATGGTCGAGGCGGGCGTGTTGGCGCCTGCCAGGACGAACGGCGCGACGATCACTGCCTGGTTGGCGCGGGCATAGGTCTTGAGCGCCCCTAGCATGGTGTCGTCCCAGACCAGCGGCGAATTGCAGTTGCACAACGAAATCATCACCGGGCCGGCGGCGACGGTGGCCTCACCGAACACGAGTTCGGCCATGCGCACAGCATCGGCGGCCCGCTCCGGCGCGGTCACCGGCCCCATGAACGGCTTGTCGCTGTGATACAGCGCGCTGTGGGTGATGTGCAGATGACGCACCGGCACCGGGATATCGACCGGCTCGCAGACCACGGCGCCGGTATTGTGCATGACCGGCGACAGGTACGCGAGTTGATGGAACTGGTGCAGATCGGCGAGCGTGCCATAGCGACGCTCATTGTTCAGATCGAGCACGAACGGCGAGCCGTAAGTCGGTGCGAACACAGTGTGATTGCCGCCGATCGGCGTGCTGCGATCGGGATTGCGCGCCTGCAGGGTGAAGCTGGACGGCGCGCTCGCCATCAGCGCCATGACCAGTTCACGCGGGATGCGTACGCGCTCGCCGTCGATATCGGCACCGGCATGGCGCCAGACTTCGAGCGCATCGGCATCACGGAACTCGCAGCCGATCTCTTCGAGCAGGGTCAGCGAGGCCTCGTGAATGCGCTCGAGATGTTCCTCGGTAAAAGCCTGCCAGAGCGGCAGGTTGCGTTCGAGCGGCGGCAGCTGCCGCAGGCTTGAGGTCGTACGCAGTTCGCGGCGTGCCGTGCGACCGCCGCCACGGCTACGCCGGCTCGTGGTTTCGACAGGACCTTCACTCACAGCGCCAAACTCCTGAACTGGCATGCGACTGACCGCCGGCGCGTGCCGGCGACATCCGTTCAGCTAACACTGTAAGCGAAGCGCGTCGGCGCACTCGTGCGACGTCGACTTCCGTGAAATCGTCACGCCGCGGCGCACGCAGGCACCGCCGGGCGCTCAGTCCTCGCGCCGACGGCGCCGGTTGCGCCGCTCGCCGGTACCATGGCTCGGCTGCGGGGTCTCGCCGCTGAAGGCAATCGGCCCGAGCCAGGCTTCGACATCCGCGCGCGATGGCTTTGGACCGCGCTCGGTGCTCGCCAAGGTCTCGGCCATGGCGCTCAGGTGCACGGGCGTCGTGCCGCAACAGCCGCCGATGATGCGGGCACCGGCGTCGCGTGCCAGCCGGGCATAGGCCGCCATGATTTCCGGCGTGCCGCTGTAGCAGATCGCACCATCCTTGTATTCCGGGATGCCACAGTTGCCCTTGGCGATGAGCACATCGCCGTCTTCGGCCGCAGCCGCCAGGTCAAGCACGGTATCGACCAGCTGGGCCGGGCCGATACCGCAATTGGCGCCGAACGCGGCCATATGGACCGGCAGTTGGTTGCGCAGCGCGACCGCGGCGGCCGGGGTCAGGCCCATCATGGTCCGGCCATTGGTGTCGAAGGTCAATGTCGCGCAGACCGGCAGGCCCGTGCTTGCGGCACCTTCGACGGCGGCACGCAGTTCCTCTGCGGCGGAAATCGTCTCGATCCAGAGCAGATCGGCGCCGGCCTCGGCCAGGGCTTCCGCCTGGGCACGAAAAGCGGCGACACCGTCGTCATAGGCCAAGGCGCCGACAGGCTCGAAAATCTCGCCGGTCGGTCCCATCGAGCCGGCCACGAGCACGGGCCGGCCGACGCCGTCGGTCGCCGCGCGCGCACAAGCCACGGCCGCAGCGTTCAGCTCACCGACACGGTCCGCCGCCTCGTGCAGGACGAGGCGATAGCGGTTGGCGCCGAAGCTGTTGGTCAGGACGATATCTGCGCCGGCATCGACAAAGCCGCGGATCACCCGCTGCACGCGTTCGGGCTGTTCGACGTTCCACAGCTCGGGCGAGCCGCCGGTCTGCAAGCCTTGGGCGAACAGGCCGGTGCCCATGCCGCCATCGGCGAGCAGCACGCCGGCCTCTTCCAGGCGGGCGTTGAGATCGAGCCGGCTCATGGCCGTGATGCCCCCTGGCTGCGACGCCGGCGTGGGCGCTGATCGGCCTCGCTGGTGATGCCGCGCGCGCGGCGGCGATGCCGAAGGGCATTGACGATGTGCAGACGTTCGGCCTCGCTATAGCCCGACCAGCCGGCAATTTCCTCGATCGTGCGCAAACAACCGCTGCACAGGCCGGTGTCGCGTTCCAGCTTGCAGATGCCGATGCAGGGACTGGGAATGGCTGGTGCTGCCAAGGGGCATGCCTTTCGTGCTGCGCGTACGGAAACTGCCTGCGGTGTAATGTGGTGATCGCTCGCCGATCTCGCCGGCGCCAGTTGCGACCGGCTTTTTGTTCGGCGCGACGCCGTGCTGGTCGCCGTGGTCGGAGTGGCAGGATTTGAACCTACGACCCCCGCCTCCCGAAGACGGTGCTCTACCAGGCTGAGCTACACTCCGCTGGCGTCGTGAGGCGGGCGTATAGCGCGGATGGCGCATGCGCGCAACGGCCGTTGGCGTACGTTGCCGCACTGAGCAACGCTTGGTTGGCTTGTGGATTAGGGTTAATGCGTTCAACCTCAGGATAAAGCCCTAACGACGAAGGGCGGGGGGGCGAAGGCGATGTGCCTGGCTCTGCCTGATCGATGGGTAGCCTTGCCAATTTGGGGGGATGGTCTTGCCTCTTCTAAACCGCTACCATGATTTTATGAGCGGTTGTCGATGAGATCGGTGGGGGAGCCGCATTCGCTTTGCATATGGGTTCATATTGCCGTTCTAAAGCTATCAGTTGGTTAACTTTGCCCGATTGTGCGGTTGATTGCCGTATCGATTGTCACGCGTTTGATTTTCCGTCCGACGAGGATTTGCCGGTATAATCGCAGGTTTGGTTGTGGTAGGGTTTTAGTGGACCTAGCCAATTGGCTTGTAGCAGTGCGAGCGCTTGTTTCTGAAGCTAGGTCGGGTATCAGGCCGAGTTCGAAACGGTTACAGATTTGGTTGCATGAAGTAAGTAGCACCTGGTGCGGCATTTGTTTTGTTCGGTTGCAACACTTTGTTGGCCCATTCGGCACAAAGCACTATTACGCCCTTGGTACTGCAAAAATAATGGATTGCCCA
>JBHJHH010000067.1:0-20165 GCA_050331015.1 Geminicoccaceae bacterium | reverse complement strand
GCCGCTGCGTTCGCGCTGCCATTTGCACCGGCGTCCGCTGAGCACGAACATCGCGCTGAGCATATTGCGGCCTTCCAGGAGCAATGCATGGACACCCACGATCATGAAGCGTTTTGCGCCTGCAGCATCGATGCCATCAATGCGCATCTGCCGCCGGAATATGCCTCGATGGGCGATGGCGGCTTCGAGGTCAGCGCTGATCTGCCGGAAGACGTTGCCAATGTGGTCGACGACGCCGTCATCGCCTGTCGTGACGAGCACATTGATCTCGATGCCTATCACCAGCAACAGCTCGACGAGGCCGCGGCGGCGGCCGAACAGGAAAGCTGATCGCGACGCGCAAACATGGCGATCGCCGGCATGGCCTTTCGGTGAAATGGCGCAGCGCCCGCTGGCTGTAAGCGTACAAAACTGCGCCTGAAACGAGACGAGAGCGTCTGGCGCGCGCAACGCGTCGCTTGTGTTGTCATGGCGGCGACTCGCTGCGGATCAGGTCAAGTTGGCTTCGATCGCTCCTGGCCCTCGCTGGGCTTGATCGATGGTGATGGATGCCGCTTGGCTTGCACGCCGGCCACGCATGGCGTATCGCCGGGCGCATCAGAGCTCGCTTGCTGGACGAAGCCCATGAAGTTTTTCATCGACACGGCCGAAATCAACGAGATCACCGAGCTGGCCGCCACTGGCCTGGTCGACGGTGTCACCACCAACCCGTCGTTGATCGCCAAGTCCGGCCGTAACTTCCTCGAAGTCACCAAGGAAATCTGCGAAATCGTCGACGGTCCGGTCAGCGCCGAGGTCACCGCGACCCAGGCCGGCGACATGGTCGCTGAGGGCCGCAAGCTGGCGCAGATCGCCGACAATGTCTGCGTCAAGCTGCCCTTGACCATGGATGGCCTGAAAGCCTGCAAGACGCTGAGCGGCGAAGGCACCCAGGTCAACGTCACCTTGTGCTTCTCGGCCGCCCAGGCGCTGCTCGCGGCCAAGGCCGGTGCGACCTTCATTTCGCCCTTCGTCGGTCGCCTGGACGACATCGGCGCCGAGGGCATGGCGCTGATCGGCGACATCGTCGAGATCTACGGTAATTATGGTACGCTACACACCGAGGTGCTGGTCGCGAGCGTGCGCCATCCGGGCCATGTCGTCGAGGCGGCGCGCATGGGCGCCGACGTCGCCACCCTGCCACCGAACGTGCTGCGCCAGCTCGTGCAGCATCCGCTGACCGATAAAGGCCTGGTTGCCTTCCTGAAGGACTGGGAGACCACCGGTCAGAGCATTCTCTAACGCTCACCTTGCGGCGAGGCGGGCGTCAGCGCCGTGGTGGCCCGGCCATGCGGCGCTTATCTTCCTGCATGGTCTGGCTGTTCCGGGATGTTGGCCGATGCTCCGCGCTTTGTTCTGCCTGTTTGCCGGTTTGCTGGTGATGCCTGTGTCGCCGGCGGCCGGCGATGTCCTGGGCGATCTCGGTCTGGCCGGTGAGATAGTCGAGCCGGTCACGGTCGAGGCCTGGGTGACGCGCGAGGGCGAGGCGGCTGAGCTGACCGTGGCCCTGACGCCCAACGGCGATTACAAGCTGGTCGCCGATCCGGGCATCGAGGTGGCACCCCTGCCACGCGATGGCGTCGCCTTCGGGCAGGAGCTGCCGGTGCGCAAAACCGATGCGGCAGTGGAGTACTGGCAGACCCCGACCTTCGTCAGCCTGCCCTTCACCGTACGCGACAGCCAGCCGATCCGCGTGCAGATCGACTACGCCTATTGCCAGGTGATGAGCATGTGCTTTTTCGGCGCCGCCGAGCTGGACGTCGCCACGGCGCCCTGACCGCGCTCATGTAGCGCGCAGCGCGATAGCGCAAGCAGGAAAACCGCGCTCACGTAGCGCGTCCAGTAATTCCGCAACCGCGAATGGTGCCGCTGGAGAGAATTGAACTCTCGGCCTCACCCTAACCAAGGGTGCGCTCTACCACTGAGCTACAGCGGCCGGGTCACGCACGACGGTGACCTGGAAAAGGTGGCGGGGTTGAAGCACAAGGCCTTAGGCGACGCAAGCCCGACTGCGGGCGGTATGCATCTAGCGCGTCGGGCGCCAGCGCCCGTGATCGGTCCGGCTGAGCGGCTGACAGACGATGTGAGGTCCAGATGGCAGACAACGACACCAGCGAGCCGACCAGGCCGCGCCTGAAACCGGGCACGGCGGCCAGCCACGAGGAGCGCGCAGCCCGCCTGGCCGAGGCGATGCGGGCCAATCTGAAACGGCGCAAGGCCCAGGCGCGCGGCCGGGCCGGCGCAGCACAAACGAGCGGTGCGGCTTTGGACGAAGACGGCCGCGGTTGAGCGAAACCCGCATCACGGTTAAGAGACCTGTCGGCGCGGTGCGTGCGCCGGCTTCGGCCGCGCAGGCGTGCCCTCTATAAGCAGGATGCTTCCATGGCGTTGATGCCTGACCACTGGATCCGCGAGCGCGCGTTGCAGGACGGCATGATCGAGCCGTTCGTCGAAGCGCAAAAACGCGAGAACGTCGTCTCCTACGGCCTGTCGTCCTATGGCTATGACGCACGCGTGGCACCGGAGTTCAAGATCTTCACCAATGTCGACAACGCCGTGGTCGACCCGAAAAGTTTTGCCGACAACAGTTTCGTCGATCGTCCCGGCGAGACCTGCATCATTCCGCCGAACAGTTTTGCCTTGGCGCGCACGGTCGAATATTTCCGCGTGCCGCGCGATGTCCTGGTCATTTGTCTGGGCAAGTCGACCTATGCCCGCTGCGGGATCATCGTCAATGTCACGCCGCTGGAGCCCGCATGGGAAGGCCATGTGACCATCGAAATTTCCAATACCACGCCCCTGCCGGCGCGGGTCTATGCCAATGAAGGCATCTGTCAGTTCCTGTTTTTGCAGGGCGCCAGCCCGTGCGAGATCACCTATGCCGACCGGGCCGGCAAATATATGCGCCAGACCGGCGTGACATTACCCAAGCTGTAATCGTAGCGCGATGGACCGAATTCGTATTCAAGGTGGCCAGCCTCTTCGTGGTGAAATCGCCGTCAGCGGCGCCAAGAACGCGGCCTTGCCGATCATGGCGGCCTCATTGCTGACCGATGAGCTTTTGCATCTGCAGAACTTGCCGGACGTTGCCGATATCCTGTCCATGCGCCGGCTTTTGCAGGTCTTGGGCGCGTCGGCGACCCATCCGCCCGGCCAGCTCAACCAGCTCGATCTCTATGTCCCGGCTGTGTTGAGCACGACCGCACCTTATGATCTGGTGCGCAAGATGCGCGCCTCGATCCTGGTGCTCGGGCCGCTGGTCGCCCGCTGCGGCCAGGCCAAGGTGTCCCTGCCCGGCGGCTGTGCCATCGGTCCGCGCCCGGTCGATCTGCATCTGGACGGCCTGCGCCAGCTCGGTGCCGAGATCGAGCTTGACGGCGGCTATGTCCACGCCCGCGTCAATGGCCGGCTCAAGGGCACGGCGATCAAGCTCGAGAAGATTTCCGTCGGCGCCACGGAAAACCTGATCATGGCGGCAACCCTGGCCGAGGGCACGACCGAGCTGCACAATGCCGCGCGCGAGCCGGAGGTCACCGATCTGGCCAACTGCCTGGTCGCCATGGGTGCCAGGATCGACGGTATCGGCACCTCGAGGCTGACCATCGAGGGCGTCGAGCGCCTGCACGGTGCCAGCTATCGCATCGTGCCCGATCGCATCGAGGCCGGCACCTATACCATGGCGGCGGCGATCACCGGCGGTGAGATCTTCCTGCGCGGCATGAAGGCCGAGCTGTTCGGGGCGGCGCGCGACACCATGCAGGCTGCCGGGATCAAGCTGACCGACGCAGATGACGGCATGATCGCCGAGCGCAATGGCGGTCTGCACGGCGTCGATGCCATGACCCAGCCCTTCCCGGGGTTCGCCACCGATCTGCAGGCGCAGTTCATGGCGACCATGTGCGTCGCCGATGGCGCGGCGATGATCACCGAGACGATCTTCGAAAACCGCTTCATGCACGTGCCCGAGCTGATGCGCATGGGCGCCAAGATCACCGTGCACGGCGGTTCGGCGCTAGTGCGCGGCGTCGAGGGCCTGCGCGGCGCGCCGGTGATGGCGACCGATCTGCGTGCCTCGGTCTCGCTCGTGCTCGCCGGCCTGGCGGCCGAAGGCGTGACCGAGGTCAACCGTGTCTACCACCTCGATCGCGGCTATGAGCGTCTGGAAGACAAGTTGGCCGCTTGCGGTGCGATCATTGAGAGGCAGGGATGACCGGCAGCGGCGAGCGCCTGCGCCTGCGCGCCCAGGACGAGGCCGATCTGGCGGTGATCGCCGCCTGCCTGCAGGATGCCTTTTCACGGCCGAAGGAAATGGCCTTCCTACGCGAGCAGAGCCGTTTCATGGTCGCGTTCGAACGCTATCGCCGCGAGCTCGAGCATGACCCGGTGCATTGCACCAACCTGACCCAGACCGCCTGTGCGCTCAGCGTCGATCTGGTCACGGCGGTGCGCACGCGCGGCGTCGATGCCGACCGGCCGGATCAGGAACTGCAGCTCCTGACCATCGTTGCCGAGCCGCATGACGAGGACGGCTATCACATGACCTTCTTCTTTGCCGGCGGCGCGGCCGTACAGCTGCGCGTACCGGAAGTCGCGGCCAGGCTCGAGGATTTCGGCGAACCCTGGCCGGCGAAACGCACGCCGTGCGATCATTTCGCCGATCCGGGCAACTGGCCGGCGACGCCGACGCCTGGGAACTCGCCGTGAGCCGGCGCTTTTCCCTGCATGACAGCGATTTCGACGCCCGCTTCGCCGCGTTCCTCGCCGAAGACCGCGACCCGCAGGCCGATGTCCGCGATGTCGTCGCCCAGATCATCGCCGATGTCCGCAGCCATGGCGACGCCGCGTTGCTGGCGCACACACGCCGCCTCGATCGCGTCAAGGCCGAGCAGATCGAGGCGCTGCGCGTGCCGTTCAGCGAAATCGAAGCGGCGCGCGCGCGCTGCGGCCAGGCCGAGCTGGCGGCGCTGAGCGTCGCTGCCGAGCGCATCAGCGCGTTTCATCAGGCGCAGCTGCCCCAAGACCTGCAATTCGATGACGATCGCGGTGTCGGCCTGGGATTGCGCTGGCGGCCGATCGACAGCGTCGGTCTGTACGTGCCGGGCGGCACGGCTGCCTATCCCAGCTCGCTGTTGATGAACGCCCTGCCGGCACAGGTCGCCGGCTGCAAGCGCCTGGTCATGGTCACGCCGACGCCGGACGGCCAGCTCAACGATCTCGTGCTCGCTGCCGCCAGTCTGCTCGGCATCGGCGAGATCTGGCGCATCGGCGGCGCCCAGGCGGTCGCGGCGCTGACCTATGGCACGGCGCATGTCGCACCGGTCGACAAGATCGTCGGCCCTGGCAATGCCTATGTCGCCGAGGCCAAGCGCCAGGTGTTCGGCAAGGTCGGCATCGACATGATCGCCGGACCGTCGGAAATCCTGGTGATCGCCGATGGCCGCAACGATCCGGACTGGATCGCCGCCGACCTGCTGTCCCAGGCCGAGCACGACGCGGTCGCCCAGAGCATCCTGATCACCGACGATGCCGACTTCGCCACTGCCGTCTCGGCCGCCGTGCAGCGGCTTTTGCCCGAGCTGCCGCGCCACAACATCGCCGCCAGTGCCTGGCGCGATCACGGCGCGATCATCGTCGTCGACGACGTCATGCGCGATGCGCCGGCGCTGGCCAATCGCATCGCCGCCGAGCATCTGCAGATCTGCGTTACTGACAGCGAAGCCCTGGCCGCCGAGATCGACCATGCCGGCGCGATTTTCCTGGGGGCGTGGACGCCGGAAGTGATCGGCGACTATGTCGGCGGCCCGAACCATGTCCTGCCGACCAATCGCAGCGCGCGGTTTTCCTCCGGCCTGTCGGTGTTCGACTTCATGAAGCGGAGCACGCTGTTGCGGTGCGATGCCGGCAATTTCGCGCCGCTCGGCCAAGCCGCCGCAGCGCTGGCCCATGCCGAAGGCCTGCAGGCGCATGCCCTGGCGGTGGAAAAGCGCCTGGCCCGGCTTGCGGGGGACGGCACGTGAGCCACGCGCCCGAGCGCAAGGACCGCATCGCCTCCATCGAGCTGGACACCGGCCGGCTGGTGCGCTGGAGCCCGGAGATCGATCAGGAACGCCAGATCGCCGTGTTCGATCTGCTCGAGCACAATGTCTTCGCCCTGAAAGACGGGCCGGAAGGCCCCTACGACGTGCATCTGACCATGCGCGACGGCAATCTGGTCTTTGACATCACCAGCCAGAGCACGGCCGAGCGCGTGCAGATGCCGTTGCCGCTGCGCCCTTTTCGCCGGCTGATCAAAGACTACTTCACCGTATGCGACAGCTATTTCCAGGCAATAAAGACGGCAACGCCGCACCAGATCGAAAGCATCGATATGGGCCGCCGCGGCTTGCACAATGAAGGCTCGGAAAAGCTGCAGGAAGCGTTGCAAAGCAAGGCCGAGCTCGACTTCGACACTGCACGGCGTCTGTTTACGCTGCTTTGCGTCCTCCAGATCCGGGGCTGAGCCGGCATGGCCTGGCGTCTGCCCGGCAGTGTGTTGTTTGCTTGCTCGATGAATGCCATCCGCTCGCCCATGGCCGAAGTCATGCTCAAACATCTGCATGGCGGACGCATCTATGTCGACAGTGCCGGCGTGCATCGCGGTGAAACCGACGGCTTTGCCATTGCTGTCATGGATGAGATCGGCCTGGACCTGACCCGGCACTACCCGAAATGTTTCGACGACCTGGACGACGACTATTTCGATGTGATCATTTCGCTCTCACCCGAAGCGCAGCACCGGGCTGTCGAAATGACCCGCTACAATGACTGCGCGCTGGAATTCTGGCACATGCCCGATCCGTCCCTGGCCGAGGGCACGCGCGAGCAAAGGCTCGAGGCCTATCGCGAGCTGCGCGGCCAGCTCATGGAGCGGATCGTCGAGCGTTTTCCGAAGGTGGCCGCGCCACGGCTCGGCTGACTAGGCACTCACCCGGAGCGCGTTGGACCTTGACGTTCGGCCGAGGCCCCACCATGCAACAACCACGCAGCCAACCAGACAAGGATGATACATGGCGAAAGAGGATCTGATCGAATTCGGCGGCACGGTTACCGAGGTGCTGCCCAATGCGATGTTTCGCGTGAAACTGGAAAACGACCACGAAATTCTTGCCCATACCTCCGGGCGCATGCGCAAGAACCGTATCCGCGTGCTCACCGGCGACAAGGTCACGGTCGAAATGACCCCGTATGACCTGACGCGCGGGCGCATCACCTATCGCTTCAAGTAAATTTTCGCTGTCCCTGCAGCGGTGCTGGTGCTGGCATCCTCCTCCCCGCGGCGCTTGGCGCTGTTGCGCCAGGTCGGCATCGAGCCGGACGCCGTGCTGTCCCCAGACATCGACGAAACCGTCACCAAGGGCGAGCTGCCGCGCGCTTATGCCGTGCGCATGGCACAAACCAAGGCCCTGGCGGCACAAGCGACGCTTGAAGGTGTCGATGACGGCTATCTGCTCGCCGCCGACACCGTGGTCGCCTGCGGCCGGCGCATTCTGCCGAAAACCGAACGACGGGACGAGGCTGAGCGGTGCCTGCGCCTGCTGTCCGGCCGGCGTCACCAGGTGACCACGGCGATTGCCGTTGTTCGCGCGGACGGAGCCCTGCGTGTCCGGGCGGTGGTGACCAAAGTGCGCGTGAAACGCTTGGCTGATGACGAGCTGACCGGCTATCTCGCCAGCGATGAGTGGCACGGCAAGGCCGGCGGCTACGCCATCCAGGGCCGCGCCGAAGCGCTGATCGAAGGCATCCAGGGGAGCTATTCCAACGTGGTCGGACTGCCGGTTTTGCAGACGGTGACGCTGTTGCGCGGTCTCGGCTGGCGGCCGCCGGCATGAGCGAGCGGCTGGTCATCGAGGAAACCCCTTTCGGCGCCCGCGCCCTGCGGTTGCGCGACGGACAGGCGAGCGAGCTGCTGTTCGAGGACATCGCTGGCATCGATGTCGTCGACCGGCTGTTCATCGGCATCATCCGCCGCATCGATGCCGAGCTGAACGCCGCCTTTGTCGATATCGGCCTCGATGCGCATGCCTGGTTCGGTGCCAGCGATGCCCGTCTGATCGGCCGCGGCGATCACAACGACCCGATGCAGCAGCGGTTTTACGAGGGCCAGCGCATCCTGGTGCAGGGCATCCGCGCACCGCGCGATGGCAAAGGCGCGCGGGTCGGCGCTGATGTCGCCCTGCCCGGTCACTATCTGGTGCACCGGCCACGGCGCAAAGCGCTCGAGCTGTCCGGCCGGCTGCCGAACAAGGACGCCCGCGCGCTGCACGCCCGCTGCTCACGCCTGTTGCCCTCGCCCGCCTTCACCGTACGCGCCAGCGCCATTGGCTGCACCGATGTTGCCCTGGTCGACGAGGCCGAGCGCCTGATCGCCCGCTGGAAAGCGCTCAAGGCGCGCTTCGACGACGGTGCGCCGCCCGGTCCGCTCGGCGACGAGGACGCGCTCGCCCGCTTGGTGCGCAAGGGCCTGAACGGCCAGGTCGGCACGATCGAGGCGTTGTCGGCGAAGACCGCGCTGCGCCTGCGCCAGCTCGACGATGTGCCCGACATCGTGCAGGGCGATGACCCGGCGCGCATCGATGCCCATCTGGACGATCTGCTGCAGCCGGACGTCCTGCTCGACAACGACGTTCGCCTGACGATCGAACCGACCCGCGCGCTGGTGGCGATCGACATCGACGGCGGCCGCGCCGGCCTCAGCCCGAAGGACATCAACCGCACCGCCGTGCGCGAGGCGGCGCGCCAGGTGCAGCTGCGCGGGCTGGGCGGCCTCGTCGTCCTCGACACCATCGATCTGCGCGGCAAGGACGAGCGCGATGCGTTGCATGTCGGCGCCCGCAGCGCGTTCTTGCAGACCGATCCGTCGGCCCGCGTGCTGCCGCCCAGCCCGCTCGGCCTGATCGAGATCAGCATCCGCCAGCGCGGCCCCAGCCTGGCCGAACGCTATGCCGTGCGCAGCCTGCATGACGACGACGCCCATCACGGCAGCCCGCGCCTGGCCGCGGAACGCCTGGCGTGCGCGCTCACGGCGGGACCACAGGCGGCCGCCTCGGCACGCCTTGGCCTGCGGCTGAAGCGCTTTCTCGATCAGCAGGGGCGCGAGGCCTGGCAGGCGTTTCTCGGCCAGCACGGCCTGACGCCGCGGCTGCACCTCGACGGCGAGCTGTCGCCTTGCGGCTATGTCATCGACCCGGACAGCGCCTGAGCGCCGGCCGGTTCACCCCGCGCCCTGCAGGCTTTCGAGCAACAGCCGGACCGCGTCCGTGCCCATCTCGAAATGACCGGCGTCGGCATCGATGCGCGCACCGCCGGCAACAAGCGCCTCGATGACCCGCTCATAATCGCCCTCGGCACGGCCGGGGCAGTTGGCCGAGCCGTGGATCGCCGTGCCGAGCGCATCCGCACCGTAATCGTTGATGCCATCCAGCCGGGCGCCGCGCTGCACATACATCTCAACGATCTCGGCATGGCCCCACCAGGCGGCCATGTGCACCGGCGGCATGCCCTCTTCGCCCGGCCGGTCGAAATCGAAGCCGAGATCGGCCATCAGGCGGAGCATGGCCAGCCGGTCGCTCCAGGCGGCGAACTGCGTGATGCGCGCCAGGTCGTTGGCGTGCAGCCGGTCGATGAGATCAGGTGTCGTTGCCAGCGCCTGTCGGGCGGTGCGCTCGTCCAGCTCGGCGATGGCTGCGAGGAAGGTCTCGCCGGCATCCAGGGCGTGCGCCAGACCGCGTTTGGCGAGCATCGCCGCCATGGCACTGTTGCCGCACAGCCGCGCCAGGGCATAAGCGCTGTGGCCGTCCAGCGTCGCCGAGGCATCGACGCCGGCGTTGAGCAGCAGTTCGCCGATATCCGCCGAGCGGCCGCGCAAGATCGCATGATGCAGGGCATTGCGCGCTTCCGCCGGCTGATCGCTCGGGTGCCGATAGGGTGGCGCGTTCGGATCGGCGCCGTTGGCCAGGAACAGGCGCACGCCTTCGGGCGATTCCTTGTCCAGCATGCGCAAGAACGCGTTGGTCGTGCCGACCTGCGCGCCATGGTCGAACAACAGCTTGACACCGTCGAGCGTGTCCAGCTCGGTGGCGTGATAGAGCGATTCGTTATCGTTCGGATCGGCGCCGTGCTCGAGCAGCCAGCGGCCGAGCGCCAGATTGCCGGCATGGCCGATGGCGCCATAGAGCGCCGAGAGGCGGTGATCCGCGCCGGGAGCGACCGTCTGGCTGTCATTGACATCGGCGCCGGCCGCAAGCAACAGCTCGGCCACGCGCAGCATGCGCGCTTCGGCGTCCGGATCGAGGTGGACATACTGCGAGAAGGCCAGATGCAGGATCGGCGCGCGCTCGGCGACCGGCCGCAGCGCCGCCTGCGGATCGGCACGCAAGCGGCGTTCGATCGCACGGTCATCATACATCGCGCACTGCACGCCGAAGTCATGCGCGCGCAGCCCGGGCTCGGCGGCGAGCAGCGCCTCGATGACGCTGGCATGGCCCTTTGCCAGGGCCTGGCGCAAGCGCCCTGCCCGCGCTGTCCGGTCCATCGCCGCAACCTCCATGGCCGCCTTGAGCCGTGGCCAGCTCGGATAGCCCTGCTCGCTCGCGATGACGTGCAAGGCACCGCTGTGTTGCAGCGTTGCAGCGTCAGGTGTGATCGCGTGCACGCGCCGAAGCGCCGCGGCATCACCGTCCGTGAAGGCGCGCTTCAGGGCTTTGGCCTGACGACGGAGATGGTCGAGAGAAGCTGTCATCGGTGCCCTCATCACTGCCCGCGGGTCCGCTGATCGGGCGTTGAGTTCACCGGCAGATCAGGCCGTCTCGTCATGGGAGGTGTCGAAGCGACTTTCCGCGGACCAGGGCGCCGCCTCCAGCGGCAGCCCCGAAGCTAGCGTCGATGGTCCGAGGCGACAAGCGCGCTTCGGCGCTTGCATACACCGTGCAGACGCGCCTTGTTGGCCACCGCCGCCGCCGTGCCCCGGCTGCATGGGCGCTGGTTTCGCGATCACAAGAACCGCTGGGAGCTGCCTTGAGGAACCACCAGAGCGATCCGCCCAGCCAGGCCACCGGCCGCTGCCCGGCCTGTGGCAAGCCGCGCGCTCAAGCCTACCGGCCGTTTTGCTCGAAAGCCTGCCGTGACGGCGATCTGCTCGCCTGGCTGGACGAGCGCTATCGTATCCCGGCGGTCGATGCTGAGGAGAAAGACCAGGACGAGCCTGACAACGCCGGTTGAGGCCGCCGCGCGCTCGTCTTTTGCGCGTGCCATCAAATCATCACGAAACCGTAGCGATTGCCTGCAAGGTTTGCCGGCAAAAGGCAACATCCGGGGGGCATGACTCGTGGGCAAACGCATCAAGATCGGCACCTTCAACCTGAAGAACCTCGCCCTGCCCGGTGTCGACTATTACCCCGACCGGCAATGGTCCGAGCCGCAATACGCGCGCAAGATTCACTGGACCGCCGGCATGCTCCAGCGCATGGACGCCGATCTGGTCGGCTTCCAGGAAGTCTTCCACACCGATGCCTTGCGCGAAGCGGTCGCCCAGTCATCGGCCTTTGAGGGCTCGCAGGTGTTCGCCCCGGGCGCGCCGGCCAATGGCCCGGTGAGCGGCCCCAGAGTCGGCCTGGTCACCCGTTTGCGCCTGTTCAGCGCGCCGAGATCGATCGAGACCTTCCCCGAAGGCGTCGATCTCAGCTTCACCGATCCGGACACCGGCGAAAGCATGGCGGTGGCGATCGATCGCTTTTCCCGGCCGGTCCTGCGCGCCGATGTCGAGCTGGTGAGCGGCGTGATCGCCGCCGTGTTCGTGGTGCATCTGAAATCCAAGCGGCCGTCGCTGACCGAAGCGGAAGAGGGCACCGATCCGCGCACCAATGACCTGTTCGCCCCAGCTCTGGGCAGCGCGCGCTCGCTGATCCGCCGCGCCGCCGAGGCGGCAGCGCTGCGCCGGCTGATCATCGATGAGCTCGAGGGCACGCGCATGCCGGTCATCGTGCTGGGCGATCTGAACGACGATCTGCACGCGGTGACCAACACCATGATCGAGGGCGAGGATCCGTTGCGCTTTTACGGCGGGCTGGATGCGGAACAGAACCTGGTCGCCAGGCGTCGTCGCTGGGATGTGCGCCTGTACAACGCCACCGCCATGCACATGCGCAAGTCACCGCGCGATACCATCTACACCCATGTCTATAACGGCGAGTACGGCACGCTCGATCACATCTATCTGTCCGAGGAATTCTACCAGGGCGCACCGCGCAACCAGCGTCTGGGCGATCTCGAATACGTGCATTGCTTCAACGATCATCTGGTCGACCAGTCGATGACCTTCGAGACCCGCTTCAACGACGCCTCCGACCACGGCCAGCTTGTCGTCACGCTCGACATGTTCGAGCCTACGCCGGCATGACCTCTGGTACAGCTGCACGAGGCCGACGGTGCAAAACTTGATCGAACAGTTCGTCACGCTCTGGGTCGTGATCGATCCGATCGGCACGATCCCGGTGTTCATCGCCGTGACGGCTGGCATGGACGCGGCGGCGCGGCGCCGGACGGCGCTGCAGGCGGCCCTGGTCAGCGCCGGCGTGCTGTTCTTTTTCCTCGTGCTCGGCCAGATCCTGATCGATGCGCTCGGCATCGGCCTGTATTCGTTTCAGGTCGCCGGTGGCATCGTGCTGTTCTTGTTCGCGTTGACGATGATCTTCGGCGACTCGAAGCCCGAGAGCGATCTGCAGGCCGGCGAAGACAGCGC
This sequence comes from Geminicoccaceae bacterium, assembly GCA_050331015.1. Classification (GTDB taxonomy): domain Bacteria; phylum Pseudomonadota; class Alphaproteobacteria; order Geminicoccales; family Geminicoccaceae; genus JBHJHH01. The sequence goes on along the minus strand of JBHJHH010000067.1, from coordinate 7,351 downwards.
GTCGCGCTCGAGCCAAGGCTCGAGCCAAAATTCGCCCGGCATCTTCCCTCTGGCGGTGCCGTCGCTGGCATCACCGGGCGCCATGCTGGCGATCGTCTTGCTGACCGACAACAACCGCTTCAGCATGCCCGAGCAGACCGTCACCGGCGCGGTCATGCTGGTCGTGATCGCGTTCGCCTATCTGTTCATGCGCCTGGCCGATCCGATCATTCGCCTCATCGGCAATGCCGGCGCCTCGATCGTCAGCCGGGTCATGGGCATGATCCTGGCATCGGTCGCGGCCGACGCCGTGCTTTCGGCCCTGCTGGTCATCATTGAAACCGGCCAGCTGAGCGAAGCCTGAGCGCGTCGGGTCAGTGTTCCTCCACCGGCGCCGGCTCGGGCGGCGGAGCCGCTTCGGCCTCGGCCTTGAGGGCCTCGCGCGCGGCGGTGGACAGCATCAGATTGAGCTCTTTGAGCTGCTTGTCCTCGACCGGGCTGGGGGCGCCCAACATGCGCTCTTCAGCCTGCTGGTTGAGCGGAAAGAGGGTGACCTCACGGATGTTCTCGGTGCGTGCCAGCAACATGACGATCCGATCGACGCCGGGTGCGATACCGCCATGGGGCGGTGCGCCGAAATGCAAAGCGCGATACATGCCGCCGAAGCGCTCTTCGATCACGCTCTCATCATAGCCGGCAATGGCGAACGCCTTTTTCATGATGTCGACGCGGTGGTTACGAATGGCGCCCGAGGACAGCTCGGTGCCGTTGCAGACGATGTCGTACTGATAGGCCTTGATGGTCAGCGGGTCCTGGGTCTCGAGCGCGTCGAGGCCGCCCTGGGGCATCGAGAACGGGTTGTGCGAGAATTCGATCTGCTTGCTGTCCTCGTTCCACTCGAACATCGGGAAATCGACGATCCAGCAAAAGCGATAGGCATCGGTCTCGCAGATGCCGAGATCCTCGCCGATGCGCATGCGCAATAAGCCGGCCGCCTTGGCCGCCTCGGCTTCCTTGGCGCAAACGAAAAACACCGCATCGCCGACGCCGATGCCCGCCAGTTCTTGCAGCTGTGCCAGCTTGGTCTCGTCGAGGAACTTGACCAGCGGACCCTTGGCGCCGCCTTCCTGGAACTGGATGTAGCCCAAGCCCGGCAGGCCGATCTCGCCGGCATAGGCCACGAGCTGGTCGAAAAAGCGCCGCGGCTGGCCGACGGCGCCGGGGGCCGGGATGGCGCGCACGACAGCGCCGTTGGCGATGGCTTTGGCGAAAATGGCGAAGCCGCTGTCGCGAAAGACCTCGGTGACGTCGCTCATCTTGATCGGATTGCGCAAATCCGGTTTGTCCGAGCCGTACCAGAGCATGGCATCGGCATAGGCGATGTGCGGAAACGGCATCGGTGTCACCTGCCAGTCGCCGGCGAAGCGCGCAAAGACGCCGTGCATGACCGGTTCGACGGCGGCAAGGACATCGTCCTGGGTGACGAAGGCCATTTCCAGATCGAGCTGGTAGAACTCACCGGGCGAACGGTCGGCGCGGGCGTCCTCGTCACGAAAACACGGCGCGATCTGAAAATACCGGTCGAAACCGGACATCATGATCATCTGTTTGTATTGCTGCGGTGCTTGCGGCAAGGCGTAGAACTTGCCGGGATGCAAGCGCGACGGCACGAGAAAGTCGCGCGCGCCTTCGGGCGAGCTGGCGGTCAGGATCGGCGTCTGGAATTCGGTGAAGCCCTGTTCGTGCATGCGCTGGCGCAAATCCGCGATCACGGCCGAGCGCAGCATCATATGGGCATGCACGTGCTCGCGGCGCAGATCGAGAAAGCGATAGCGCAGGCGCGTGTCTTCCGGGAAATCGCGCTCGGCATTGACCTGCATCGGCAAGGGCTCGCAGGGCGCTTCCAGGTGGAAGTCGCGGGCGACCACTTCGATCTCCCCGGTGTCGAGCTTCGGATTGATCGCCTCGTTGGCGCGCGGCACGACCTCGCCGGTGACCGTGATGACGCTCTCCAGCTTGGCGGCTTCGGCGTGTGCGAAAAAGCTGGCGCTCGGCTGGAAGACGATCTGGGTCAGGCCGTAGTGATCGCGCAGATCGATGAACAGCAGCTGGCCGTGGTCGCGCTTGCGATGGACCCAGCCGCTCAACCGAACGGTCTGGCCGACATCGCTCTTGCGTAGGGCGGCACAATGGTGGCTGCGATAGGCATGCATCGAAAAGGCGCTCCGAAACGGGCAAACGAGGCTCGCGCGCAAAGAGCGGAAGCCTCGCGCCCCTGTCAAGCGCAACCCCGGTTCAGGTCGCCGCCACCGGCGCCGCAGCGGCCTCGCGCAAGCTCAGCGCCAGGGCGAAGGCGGCAAGCAACGCTAGGCCGATGATCGCCACGGTGACCGCCCAGCCCTGGCCGTCGAACACCATGCCCAGCGCGAACGCACCGACCAGACCGCCGACATAGTAGCTGGTCAGATACAGCCCATTGGCCGCGGCGCGGTTGCTCTCGGCAGTGCGGCCGACATAGCCGGTGACGGCCGCCTGGGCGAAGAACAGACCGACGGCAATCAGGGTCATGCCGAGCAGCACGGCCCACAAGTTGGGCACGATCAAGGCGAGCAGGCCGACCAGGCTCACGATGATCGCACCGCCAAACGTCTTGCGCACGCCATGCCTGCGGGCGACATCGCCGGCCATGGGCGTGGTCACCATCGCCGGCACGAAGACGGCATAGATCAGCCCCAGATAGGCTGGGTTCAGGCCGATCGGCTCGCCGACCAGGACGAAATTGACATACGTGAACACGCCCACGAAAGCGAACAGGATGACGAAGCCGATGGTGAAGCTGGCGCGCAGCTGCGGCTGGCGCAGATGTGCCGCCCAGGCCTTGAACGGCGAGGCTTTTTTCTGGGCGAAATCATGGGCGTAGTCGACGTCATTGGCATACGAGCTCAACACGCTGTAGGCGATCCAGGCGCCCAGCAGGTTGAGCACGGCAAAGCCGATGAAGCTGAGCGGCAGGCCGCCGAGATCGGCCAGCGCCACGGCCAGAAACCGGCCAATGAAATTGCTGGCGACATTGCCGGTGATGTAGGCCGCCATGGCCCCGGCCGCTGCGGTGACATCGCATTGCTCGGAGAAATAGGTGATGCTGAGGGTGAACGCCGCCGACATGCACAAGCCCTGGGCGACGCGCAAGGCTGTGAACACGGCGATGTTGTCGGTGAACGCCAGCAGCACGGTCGGAATGGCGAGCAACGCCAGGCTCAGCCAGATGCCTTTGCGCCGGTCGATGCGATCGCTGTAATAGGCGACCAGCAGGCCGGCAATCGCCATGCCGAAGGTGCTGGCATTGACCGCCACGCCCATGGTCGCGGCATCGACCTGATAGGCAGTGACCAGCATCGGCAAGAGCGCCTGCGAGCCGAACAGATCGATCAGGGTGAGAAAGGCGATCAGCGAAATGATCGCGCCGCGCCGGACGACGTCTTTGGTGTTCTCGCCGCGCAGGGCGCCGACAAAACGCAGAGCCATGGACCTGTTTCCTTCGCATCTGGTGATCTGCCGGCGGCAGTGCCTGGCTGGTTATGCATCTGTAGGATGACGGCGCTGCAACAAGCGTTTCAGATCGCGCACGCGCGTTGCCGCGGCGGCCTTGGGCGCGCGCACGCGGCTTGCCCGGGCGCCGTGGCCGGTTACGATGCCGGCCATGAACGATGACAACAGCAACCCGCCGGTCCAGCACATCACCGACACCGATGCGCTCGCCGATCTGTGCACGCGTCTGGCCGATGAGCCGTTCGTCGCCGTCGACACCGAGTTCATGCGCGATCGCACCTATTATCCCAAGCTGTGCCTGGTGCAGATCGCCGGCGAGCACGATGTCGCCATCATCGACCCGCTTGCGGATGGCATCGATCTGGCGCCGCTGCACGCGCTCATGGCCGATCCGCACGTCACCAAGGTGTTCCACGCCGCGCGCCAGGATCTGGAGATCTTCTATCGCGCCATGGGCACGGTGCCGCGGCCGCTGCTCGACAGCCAGCTCGCCGCCATGGTCTGCGGCTACGGCGAGGAAGTCGGCTACGAAACGCTGGTGAGCCGGCTTGCGCGCGCGCGCATCGACAAGAGCTCGCGGTTCACCGACTGGTCGCACCGGCCCTTGAGCGAGGCCCAGCTTCACTATGCCGCCGGCGACGTCACCCATCTGCGTGTGATCTACAAAAAACTGTGCAAACGCCTGGAGCGTACCGGGCGCAGCGCCTGGGTCGATGAAGAGCTGGCCACGCTGCTGTCGCCGGATACCTACGACCAGCCGATCGATGCGGCCTGGAAACGCCTGAAGGTGCGCTCGCGCGATCCGCGCTTTCTCGCCATCGTGCGCGAACTGGCCGCCTGGCGTGAGACCGAGGCCCAGCGCAAGGACGTGCCGCGCAACCGGATCGTGCGTGACGATCTGATCATGGAAATCGCCGCCAACAAGCCGGTCAGCGTCGAGGCACTCGGCAGGCTGAAACGCGTCAGCGTCGACAAGGCGTCGGCCCAGGCGATCATCGCCGCCATCCAGCGCGCGCTCGATTTGCCGGACGAGCACCTGCCGCCGATCCGCGTGGGCACGCCGCCGCCGAAGGGCATCGGCCCGCTGATGGAGCTGTTGCGCGTGCTCTTGAAGCTGCGCTGCGAGGATCATGACGTCGCCCAGCGCCTGGTGGCGACCACTGCCGATCTGGAAGCGCTCGCCCAGGATGACGCGGCGGACGTCGCGGCGCTGCACGGCTGGCGCTACGAGGTGTTCGGCCAGGCGGCTCTGGATCTCAAGCACGGCCGGCTCGGCCTGGTGGTCGAGGACGGCCAGGTGTGCGTGCGCGCCGTCGATAGCGTGGCCTCGCGCGCCGATGAGGCCTGAGCCCTGCAGGCGCGTGTCCTGATCCTCAGCCCGGCCAGCGCATCAGCCCGGGCGAGATCGCCCTGTGGCTGCTCGAAGGCTATGGCCGAGGTCGACTCGAGGTCATCGTGCGGTGCCAACGCGACCCGTTCGTGCTCGATGTGGCCAAACTCGAAGCGCGTTACGGACCGCTGCCGAGCCGGGCAGCGATCGAACAGGCCGTGCGCGTCCTTGGTGCCGCCCGGCGCTAGGCGATCCGCACGGCCGCAAAGCGCAGCGGCGGCGCGGCGAACGCATCCTGCGCGTCGACCTGGGCCAGTTCGCGCCGCCCCAGTCTGGCGGTGGTCTCGACAAGGGTGAACATGGCATTGACCGCATGGGTGAGCGCATCGGCATCGCCGGCGCCGCGGAGCAGACAACCGAGCAGCAAGGCCGTGAACGTGTCGCCGGTGCCGTTCAGGGCGATGTCGATCTTCGGCGTGCGCACGGCGAATGCGCCGCTCGGGGCAATCAGCAGGACGTGCAACGCCCCCGGGTCGTCGTCCAGTTCCAGCGAGGTCACCGCCACGCGCGCCGGGCCGCGCGCGCGCAAGGCGTCGGCGGCGGCGCCGGCGTCGTCGATGCTGGTGATCGCCCGGCCGCTCAGAAAGGCCAGCTCGAAGGCGTTCGGCGTGATCAGATCGGCCGCAGCCATGGCGTGATCGCGAAAAAAGGCCGGGATGTCCGGGCGCACGAACACGCCGCGATCGGCATCACCGATCACCGGATCGCAGGCATAGAGCAGGTCCGGCGCGTGCGCGCGCATCTGGCGTGCCGCCTCGAGCACGGTCTCACCGAGCGCGACATCACCCAGATAGCCGCTGAGCAGGCCGCGGCAGGTCGCCAGCACGCCGCGCGCCACGATGCCGTCGATCAGCGCCCTGATCTGGTCCAGCGTGTGCACATGGCCGCGCCAGGCGCCGTAGCCGGTGTGGTTGGAAAACTGCACCGTGTTGAGCGGCCAGACCTCGATGCCGAGGCGTTGCAGCGGCAGGCTGGCGGCATTGTTGCCGACATGGCCGTAGACCACGCCCGACTGGATCGACAGAACGGCCAGGGCACGCCCGCTTTCATCCATGGCTGAAGCGTTTCCTTTGTTGACGTGAGTGGCCTTCATGCCGTGACCTAGGCGCCACTGCCACCGCCAAGCACGCGAGCTGTCGCCGAGCGCGTCAGCCGCCGGGATGTCCTGATGATTGCCGAAGCCGCCGCCGACCTCGCCGACTGGTCCGCCACCGACCTGATCCACGGCTACCGCCGTCAGGTGATCACCCCGAGCGCGGTCTGCGAGGCGGTGCTCGCCCGGATCGAGGCGCTGAACCCGGCCGTGAACGCCTTCATCTTCGTCGATGCAGAAGGCGCGCGCGCGGCCGCCGCGCTCTCGAGCGAGCGCTGGCGCCAGGGCGCACCGCAGGGCCTGCTCGATGGCGTGCCGGTGACGGTCAAGGACATCATGGCCATGCAGGGTCATCCGACCAGGCGCGGCAGCAAGGTCCTGGCCGATGCCGCGCCGGATCCGGTCGATGCGCCGGCGCCGGCACGCCTGCGCGCGCACGGTGCGGTCATTCTCGGCAAGACGACGACGCCGGAATTCGGCTGGAAGGGCGTCACCGACAGCGCGCTCAGCGGCATCACGCGCAACCCTTACGATCCGGGCAGGACCGCCGGCGGCAGTTCCGGCGGTGCGGCCGCGGCGGCGGCGCTCGGCATGGGCGCGTTGCATATCGGCACCGATGGCGGCGGCTCGATCCGCATGCCGGCCGGCTTTTGCGGCATTGTCGGCCACAAACCCACCTTCGGCCGCGTGCCCGCCTGGCCGACCAGCCATTTCGGCGATCTGACCCATATCGGCCCGATGACGCGCACGGTCGAGGACGCCGCCTTGATGCTTACCGTCCTGGCCGAGCCGGACAACCGCGACTGGCGGCGCATGACCTATCACGAGCGCGACTATCGCGCCGTGCTCGAGGACGGCGTGCGCGGCTGGCGCGTCGCTTTGTGCCTGGATCTGGGCGGCGCCCGGGTTAGCGACGGCATCGCCAGCGCCGTGCGTGCCGCCGCCGATGTCTTCGCCGCGGCCGGGGCCACGGTCGAGGAGATCGCCTCGCCGGTGCCGGCGACGCTGACCACGTTCAACACGCTGTGGTTCGCCGGTGCCGCGCTGCTGCTCGACAGCCTGCCCGAGCGCAGCGATCTCAGCCTGATCGATCCGGGACTGCGCGCCATCGCCGACACCGCGCTTGGCTACAGCGCCATGGACCTCCAGCGGGCGCATCGCGCGCGCGGCGCGGCGGCCGAGGCGTTGTCGACGCTGCACGATCGCTACGATCTGCTGCTGACGCCGACCCTGCCGCTGACCGCCTTCGAGGCAGGGACCGATTCGCCCTATGGCGGCATCTGGAGCGAATGGAGCCCGTTCACCTACCCGTTCAATCTGAGCCAGCAGCCGGCCTGCTC
>JBHJHH010000066.1:0-32460 GCA_050331015.1 Geminicoccaceae bacterium | reverse complement strand
CAGTAGATGCCCTGCCCCTTCATCTCGTGCGGGTAGCCGACCACCGCCGCCTCCGACACCGCAGCATGGGCCACGAGCGCACTCTCGACCTCGGCAGTGCCGAGGCGGTGGCCGGAGACGTTGAGGACATCGTCGACCCGGCCGGTGATCCACCAGTAGCCGTCCTCGTCGCGGCGCGCGCCATCACCGGTGAAGTAGAGGCCCTTGAAGGTCGCGAAGTAGGTCTGGATGAAGCGCGCATGGTCGCCGTAGACCGTGCGCATCTGCCCGGGCCAGCTGTCGGTGATGACCAGATTGCCGTCGGTGGCGCCCTCGAGCAGGTTGCCGTCGTTGTCGACCAGGGCCGGCTCGACGCCGAAGAACGGCCGTGTCGCCGAGCCCGGCTTCAGGGCGGTCGCCCCCGGCAGTGGCGTGATCAGGATGCCGCCGGTCTCGGTCTGCCACCAGGTGTCGACGATCGGGCAGCGGCCATCGCCGACCACCCGGTGATACCACAGCCAGGCCTCGGGGTTGATCGGCTCGCCGACCGTGCCGAGGATGCGGAGGCTCTTGCGCGAGGTCTTGGTCACCGGGTCGTCGCCATGGCGCATCAGCGCCCGGATCGCGGTCGGCGCGGTGTAGAAGATGTTGACCTTGTGCTTGTCGACCACCTGGCTGAAGCGATCGATGCCCGGCGATTTCGGCACGCGTTCGCTCTCCAGCGAGGTGGCGCCATTGGCGAGCGGGCCATAGACGATGTAGCTGTGGCCGGTGACCCAGCCGATGTCGGCCGTGCACCAGTAAACCTCGCCCTCCTGGTAGTCGAAGACGTATTGGTGGGTCATCGAAACGTAGACGAGGTAGCCGCCGGTGGTGTGCAGCACGCCCTTGGGCTTACCGGTCGAGCCTGAGGTGTACAGAATGAACAGCGGGTCCTCGGCGTTCATCTGCTCCGGCTCGCACTCGGTCGAAGCTTTCGGCACCAGATCATTGGCGATGTGATCGCGCGCCGGATCGACGTTCACGTTCAAGCCGGTATGGCGGAACATCAGGCACTTGACGTCGTGGCCGCACTTGGCCAGCGCGGTGTCGGCATTGCCCTTGAGCGGGATCGCCTTGCCGCCGCGCAGACCGCCGTCGCAGGTGACCAGGACCTTGGCCTCGCAGCCATTGATACGATCGGCAAGCGCGTCCGGCGAGAAACCGCCGAACACGATCGAGTGCACCGCGCCGATGCGCGTGCAGGCGAGCATGGTGTAGATCGCCTCGGGGATCATCGGCTTGTAGATGGCGACGCGGTCGCCGCGGCCGACGCCGAGGTCTTTCAGGACGTTCGCCACCTGGCAGACATGATCTTTTAGTTCGGCATAGGTGATGTGGCGCGAGACATTCGGGCTGTCGCCCTCGAAGATCAGCGCCGTCTGATTGGCCCGCTTGGGCAGATGGCGGTCGATGCAGTTGTAGGAGACGTTCAAAACGCCGTCTTCGAACCACTTGATCGAGACCGGCTCGTAGAAATCGACGCTCTTGATTTTGGTCGGCTCTTTGAACCAGGTCAGGCGCTTGGCGTGTTCGGCCCAGAACCCTTCCGGATCCTCGATCGATTGCTTGTACATCGCCAGATATTGGTCATTGGTGACATGTGCTGTCTGCGCGATGGTCTCGGGAACGGGAAAGACCTCGGACATTCCGCCTACCTCCTGAAGTGCGCCGCGTGTTGCTGCTTGGCCGCCCGGTGGGCACGCGAATTGCCTGCCGAGCCTGGTCACGTCTCTGCAGCGCTTGATCACACAGGGCTAATGCAACGGCAACGGACACACCGTCGCGGGCGCTGCTTGGCCACAGGCCTGCGTGCCGCACCGCCGCATCGGCGGCTGGTCACACGCGACACGGGCAAGATTTCGCACCGCACAGGGTGTGCAAAGGTCCAAGAAGGCGCTGATTTTCGTTAAACTCGCACTCTTTTGCGCCTTGTGCGCGCGACAGATCGTTTCAATGATTGCCTAACAGACGCAAAGACCTATGCTATCGGTCATTGGCTCTGTCTACGTTAGTTGAAGCTCTGCAGATGCCGCGCAGGGCGATTTTGCTTGTTTAGCCGTTACAGAACACATGACGATTTCGCCAATTTGGCGACGCTGGGATACTTCGCTTCATGCTCAAGGCGATGATGTTTATCGATGGTAGCTGGCTTTACGCCAATCTCCCGGAACTGGCGAGGAGTTATGGCAAGCCGGATTTTCAGATCGACTTCGGGAAGATGCCCCGTGTCATCGCTGCCGATATTGCCGAACAGGCCGGTGTCGGCACGCTTGATCTGGTTCGCGTGCATTACTTCAGCAGCTATGCCGAGAATTACGACATTCGCGATCACGCCGCGGTGCAGCGGCGCCTGACCTTTTACGCGCGCCTGCGCGAGGAGCATGGCTACGAGGTCGAGACCTTCCCGATCAATTATCAAGGGCGTCGCCTGCGCCGCCAGGATCGCGATCCCGCCGACGATTTCGCGCCGAAGGAAAAATGCGTCGACATCGCGCTGGCGGTCAGCGTCATGCGCTATGCCAGCCTGCCTGGCGCCATGGATATCGCCCTGATGGTGCTGGGGGACCGCGATTTCGTGCCGCTCTTGCAGGAAGTCCGCCGCCTCGGACGCCGCGTCGGCATTGCCAGCATCGACGGCTCCTGTTCGGACGACCTGTGCGAACCGCTCAACGCCGCGGCCGTGCGCGACTATGATGTTGTCTGGCTCAGTGACCTGTCCAACCGTATCGAGAAATGGCGCGCCCGCCCGCGGGTCGCCCGTGCCGAGCCGGGTGCCGGGCGCCAGCCGCATGATGCGGTGGTTGGCGAGATCCTCGCCGGTGCGGTCAAGAACATCATCTGGGACCGCGGCTACGGGTTCATCGCTGCGGAAGACGGTCGCGACTACTTCTTCCACGCCAATGCACTCGAGGAGTCGCTGCTGTTCGACGATCTGCAGCCGGATATGGAAGTCGTCTTCCAGGTCAAGAGCGGGCCCAGCCCGACACGTGCCGGCGCGGCCGGCGCCGTGTTCCGCGCGGGCAGCGAGGCGCTCAGCGCGTTCAAGAGCGAGCGGGACGCCATGCTGGCCAGCGCGCCGCACGAGCGTCACGGCGATGACGATGACGGCTACGCCGATATCTACCACGAGGCGGCTGAGGACCCGGGCGATTTCGAGTTCGACTTCGACGACGACGTCGATGATGACGGCTACGACGAGCCCGAACTGGACGAGCCGGCCGACTACGGCGATGAGGACGAGGATGAGGACGAGGACGAGGACGACGACGGCAACGGCAATCACAGCCAGCACGGGCATTCCCATGAGCGTGGCGTGAGTTAACGATTTGTTAATCGAAATGCGCTATCGATTGGTTCCACAAATACTTGAACCGGAGCGCCGTCTCCTCATATTCTGCGTGACGGAATGTTCCGCGACCAACGACCGACCATTGAGAGGGAAACACGTCCATGGCGTATCGCTCTGACCCGCGGGTTGCCCAGAGCGCTGCCACACAGGCGGATATCGATGCCGGCCTGCGCAGTTACATGCTCTCCGTGTACAACTACATGGGGCTGGGTCTTGCCATTACGGGCCTGGTGGCCGCCTTCGTCGCGAGCACGCCGGCCATCTACATGCCGATCTTCGGCTCGCCGCTGAAGTGGGTGGTGATGCTGGCGCCGCTCGGCTTCGTCTTCTTCCTCGGCGCGCGCATCAACCACATGAGCCCGGGCACGGCACAGGCCGTATTCTACGTCTATGCCGCGGTCATGGGCCTGTCGCTGGCGAGCATCTTTTTGGTGTTCACCGGTGAGAGCATCGCGCGCGTGTTCTTCATCACGGCCGGTACCTTTGGTGCCATGAGCCTGTGGGGCTACACGACCAAGCGCGATCTTTCCGGCATGGGCTCGTTCCTGATCATGGGCCTGATCGGCATCATCATCGCCAGCCTGGTGAACATCTTCCTGCAGAGCTCGGCTTTGCAGTTTGCCGTCAGTGTGATCGGTGTGTTGGTCTTTACCGGCCTGACCGCCTGGGACACGCAGAGGATCAAGGAAGAGTATGAAGTCTACGCTTCGAGCGGCGAAGGTACGCTGACCAAAGGTGCCATCATGGGCGCGCTCAGCCTGTACCTGAACTTCATCAACCTGTTCATCATGCTGCTGCAGCTGTTCGGCACGCAGCGCGATTGATACTACCAACCCTTGACCATACCGGCCCCGCTTATGCGGGCTGAGCATGGTTAAGCGTGAAACCGAAGGCCCGGCACGCGCGTGTCGGGCCTTTGTTTTTGCTCTGCGCAGGCGAGCCACGAACGTAGAGGCTGCTTGGCGCCAGGGCGCAATCGCTCTAAGTCTTAACCTTGACAAGCGCAGAAGGCTGGAGCGTCGCCATGATCACAAGCGAGCTGAGCGAGCTTATTGAAGATCGCGACGTGCTGACCGCCAATCCGCTGCTCACGGTGCTCGAAGCCACGCGCATCATGGCGGACAAGCATGTCGGCGCTGTGGTTATCGTCGACGATGGCAAGGTTGTTGGCATCTTCACCGAGCGCGATCTGGTCGTGCGCGTAATTGGCGCCGGCCTATCGCCGGCGGAGACGTCGCTGAGCGATGTCATGACACCGTCGCCGCAGACGGTCGGGCTGACCCAGAGCGTCGAAGAGGTCATGGCCTGGATGCTGTCCGGGCGCTTTCGCCACCTGCCCGTGGTCGAGAACGACACGCTCATCGGCTTGGTGTCCCAAGGCGACGTCATGGCTTACCTGCATGAGCGCCTCTATGGCGCGCAGGACAGCACGCCGGCCTAGACCGTTCAGGGGAAGATCTGCTCGCAAAAGCACGCCGAGGCCAGCAGCGGGTGCTCGGCAATGGCTGCCGGCGCGCCGCTTGCAACCAGCTTGCCGGCCATGAGCAGGCCCGCCTGATCGGCCAACGGTAAAGCAAGATTGAAGCGCCGCTCCGCCAGCAACACGGCGCAGGTCTCCGCCTTGGCTAGCGCAACCAGGGCCGCCAGATCGCCGGCGTCCAGCGCGTTGCCCGGTTCGTCGAGCAGCAAGGCCAGCGGTCGCAGGACCAGCGCCCGGCCGATCTCGATCCAGTGCGCATCCGCAGGATCGAGCCGCGCAGTTGGCTTGCGCAAGGCCCGGTCGAGCGCCGGCAGTTGCGCGCGTAGCTGGCGGAGCAGGCGACGCGTCACGCGCTCGGGCAGATCGGATGCGCCGAGCAGCACGTTTTCGTGCGGGCTCAAGCTGAGGAAAAGCCGCGGCCGCTCGTGCACCAAGCAGACCGCTCCACCGCTCGGCTCGGACGGATGGCTCGGATGCCAGGGGCGCCCTTGCCAGAACAGCGCGCCGCGTTCGATCGGCCGCAGACCGGCCAGGGCTTCGAGCAGGGCACTCTTGCCGCTGCCGGGTCCGCCCAAGAGAGCGAAGCAGCGGCCGGCCTCGACCGTCAGGCTGACATCGCGAACCGCGACCCGACCGGCATCGCTGACGCGCAGCTGGCTGGCTTGCAGGATCGCGCTCATGCGGCCGGTGGCCCGGCGAACACGCCTAGCACGTCGGCCTGCGTGCCGAGGCTGTCCGGGCTGCCGGCGGCAATGATCCGGCCGTGATGTAGGACGACCAGCTCGGGGCAGACGCCGATCAGGGTTTCCAGGTCCGGCTCATCGATCAGCAGGCTGACGCCTTCCCTGCATAAACGATGCAGCAACTCGACAAGATAGGGGCGTTCTTCGGCCATGAGCCCATGCGCCGGACGTGGCAGCAGGATCAGCTTGGGCAGGCCGGTCAGCGCCAGCGCCAGGCGCAACGCGGCGCGCTGGCCGAGGGGCAAATGCGTAACGGTGTGCGCACGCCAGGGCGACAGCCGGCTGAAGCGCATGGCGACATTGAAGCGATGGGCGCGATCACCGCCCGCATGGCGGCTTTGATGGCTGGCGGCAGCGCCGATCAGCGCTTCCACGGTCTCATGGGCCATGCCGGCAAGCGCGGGCGTTACGCCGATACCGCGACGCACGCGCTGGGCCGGGTCGAGGCGTTCGATCGGCGTGCCATCGAGCCGAATGCGCCCCCGGGCGAGCGGCTCGTGGCCGGCGATGACCGCGAAAAGTTGATCCAGATCGGCACGATCAGGGCTAAGAACGCCCAGCGCCGCGCCCGCTTTGACGCTCAGACTGACGTCACGCATCGGCCATTGACCCGGTTGTGTGCCAGGCGTGTACACGCGCTCGAGGGTGAGCCGCTCGGTGTCGTTCATGGTTCGGACGGCGTGCTCGGCTGGCTGGCCTGTCGTGCCGGGCCCAGGCTCGTCGAGGATGCTGCCGACGGCGAGCGCCGGGTCAGGCGATCGATGATCGATGTGCTGCCCTGCCAGCTCAGGGTCAGGACGACGCCGGCGGCCGCGAGTGTCAGCGGCATGAGCCAGCCGATGTCGGCCTGCGCGCGCGCGATCAGCGGCATGAGGAGCAGGGCGCTGGCGACCAGGAGCAGATTGAGCGGACGGGCCATGCCGGCGATCAGTGCGCTGGCGGTCAGCAACAGGCCGGTCTCGACCCCGAATGCCGCGCGCAGGCTATCGACGACCGGTCCTATGGCCAAACTGCAGCCGGCCAGGAGCGCGCCGAAGACGGCCAGGGCCAGGGCTACCGCGCTTTCGCGCCAGGCATCGATGCCGTAAGCGGCAGCGCGCAGCGGTTGTGCCGCACACAGCGCCACGTGCGAGGCATGCCGGTGCGCCCAGATCCCGGCGAGAACGGCATACACGGCGAACAGCAGCCAAAGTCCGAGAAAGGCGAACACGGGCGGCAGGGCGATGTCACCCGGCTCCCCAGTCACCTGACGAGCCAGATCGGCGACGTCATCGAGCAACGGCGCCAGAACCAGACACAAGCCGGCCTGGGCAAGCGGTCCGAGGCGCGCGAGCGTACGCACCAGCAGCGCGATCAGTATGGCGCCAAGCGCCAGTGCCGTGAGCTTGTGGCCTGCTGTCGGCAAACCCAGCCAGAACGGCAGCCACGCCGCCAAAGCGCCGGCCAGCGAGGGCAACAGCAGGCTCGGCAGGGCTGCCAAGCCGGTCAGAACAAAGCCGGCGACAACCAGCGCCGCGAGCGCCAGCAGGGCAAAGGCCAGCGACCAGTCGATCGCCGGACCGGCCAGCGCCAACGCCCACGGTAAGGCACCGGCAACGATGAGGACCGCCAGCGCCTGGCCGACCATGCGCGGTTCAGCCATAGGCGAGCTGGCGTCCCGCCGGGGCGCGCGGCAGGTTCAAGGCAACGATGGCGGCCAGACCATAGCTGGCAGCGCTGCCGTAAGCCGCCAGGCCAGCCATGACCATGAGCGCGCCGACGCAGCCCATGGCCAGGGCCAGCCCGGCCGCCGACCAGGCACGGCAAAAGCCGGTCGCGCCCAGCGCCGCGAGCGCCGGCCATTCGGGTGCGACGCCGATCGGGCTGATCAGAGCCGCCAAAAAAACCAGTGCGATACTGGCCATGACAGCGCGTTTCGCGGTTTCGCTCGGAGGCAGGCCGATGTCGCGCAGCATCTGCGGATCTTCTGCTAGAGCGCGCAAGCGGCGACCGAGATCGAACCAGCGCCAGACGATCAGCGCGCCGAACAGCGGCACGAGACCGACCAGCTGTGCCAGTTCGCTGCCGAGCGGCACGGTCAGGCCCGATTCGGCGATGGCGGTGCGCGTTAGCCAGAGGCCGCCGAAGACCATGAGCACAAAGGTCAGCGGGCGAAACAGCGCTTCCGCCGGACGATGCGCTTCGGCGTCGAGCGCACGGGCGACGCAGAACGCATAGCAGCCGGCGCAGGCCGCCAAGGCATAGGTGATGCCGCTTGCGAGGCCGTCGAGAAGGGGATGCAACATGTCAGAGTCGATCGATGCGCGCAGCGTTCTACCACTGCTCGACAAAGCTGGATGCCGGACAGTATGAAAGCGTAACTGGCCTGTCCAGCCAAGCTTGACGCGCTCGGCTCGCGCCTGCGCGCCTGTTCTCTCAGCCTTGCGTGATTGTCTCGATGTGACTGCAGCCCTTCGCCGTGCCTGGCTCGCTGTCGCGTGCAGCGCCAGCAGCCTCGTGTGCGCCTGCGCCGATGCGCAGCCTGTGCCGGAGCCGAAGCCGCCACAGGCTTCCGGCGACTGCGCGCTGGCCGAGGGTGCGCCGCTGCGCCTGGCTGCCAGATCGGTGCTGCACGACGATGCCCAGCCGGAGCCGCTCACGCTCGAAGCCGGTCGCTTGCGGGTACGCAGCGTGCTCCATCTGTACGCGCCCGACGAAGCGCGTTTTGGCGGGCTGTCCGGCGCGATGATCGAGGGCGACTGCCTGAGCCTGATCGGCGATCGCGGCCTGCTGGTCCGTGCCGCCATGCAGTTTGACAGTGCCGGCGATCTGGCCGCCCTGCATGATGCCAGCATGTTGCCGCTGCAAAGCACTGGCGCGATCGATACCGAGAGCATCACACGCAGCGACGATGGCGCGCTGATCACGGCGATGGAGACACCGCCGCGGCTGGGCCGGATAGCGGGCGATCGCGTCGAGATTGATGTGCCGTTCGAGCGTGTGCCACCGGCCATCCGCGCGCAGCCTGGCAATGAAACCCTGGAATCAGTCACGAACGGCGGCGATGGCCGGCTGATCCTGTTGAGCGAATCGCCGCAAGATGAGGGGATCAGCCATCCGGGCTGGTTCATCGGCGCCGACGGCCGGCAGGGGACCTTCACCTATCTCGCCGCACCCGGTTTTCGCCCGACCGGCCTGGCACGCCTGGGCACCCAGATCTACGTGCTCGAACGTGGTCTGGCATTGTTGGGCGGCTGGTTTGCCAGGCTGAGTGTTTTCGATGTCAGCGAGGTGGCAGACGGCGCCACGGTCCGGCCGGCCGAACTCGGCCGCCTCTACGCGCCACTGCCGATGGACAATTTCGAAGGTCTGGCGGCACGCCTGGATGGCGCCGGGCACGCGCACTTGTTCCTGGTCGCCGACGACAATTTTTTCGCCGTCCAGCGCAGCCTGCTCATGCATGTCAGCGTCGAGCCGGCGGCTGCGCGCGATCACGCCATGCGGTAGGCGTCGTCGCGAGACATGAGCAGGCGGAACGGCACGAGCAGCACGCCCGCCATGACCGCTTTGGCAGCGAAATCGCCCAGGGCCCAGGTCAGCCAGGGCAGGCCGGTACCGGCAAACGCCAGCGCGAAGAACAACAGCGTGTCCAGGATCGAGGCGATGCCGGTCGAGATCAACGGCGCCTGCCACCACGGCAGCCGGCGCAAGCGATCGAACACAGCAACGTCGAGCATCTGCGCGCACAAGAAGGCGCAGCCCGAGGCAAGGGCGATGCGCGGCGTCGCCAGAACAACCGATAACGCAACCGCTAGGACGAAGCCGATCAGGGCAACGCGGCGGGCATCGGCGACGCCGAAGCGGCGGTTGGTCAGATCGGTCACCAGAAAGACGGCCGGATAAGTCAGCGCACCCCAGGTCAGCCAGTCATTGATCGGGTACTGAACGGCGATGTTCGACAGCACCACGATCGCCGCCATCGCGGCAATCGCTGGTGTCAGGCGTGTCATAGGCAAACCGTTATCCTGGGCTCAGGCTCACGACGCGTCGTCGGTGGTGTCAACCGTCGCGGCAACCTGGCCGACCGAGATCATCTCCGGCGTGGCCACCTTGCCATCGGCGCCGCCGCTGTCCTGGGCCTCGATGCGACGCTTCAGGCGGCGCATGTCGGTCGGCAGGTCCATGCTTTTGGCGTCACGCAAGAAACCGTCGATGCCGCCGCGCTTTTCGATGGTACGCAGCGTGTTGGCGGCAATGCGCACGCGCACGGTCATGCCGAGCGTCTCGCTATACAGGCGCCGGTTCTGCAGGTTTGGCAGATAGCGGCGACGGGTTTTGTTGTGGGCGTGGCTGACATTGTTGCCGGTCATCACACCTTTGCCGGTCAGGCTGCAGCGTCGCGCCATGACAATCATTCCATCTTGTAAAGTGGACGGACCGGCGACTGCGATGCGCCGGTGAGCGTCGCCGGGAGGTAACCGCGCTTGGGCAAAAGGTCAAGGACGGCCTGCCCGGACAGCGCCGCCGGCCCGCTGCACGCGCCCAAGAAAAACGGCGCCCATGACGTGAGATGAGCGCCGTTGATCGTGGATGCCTGCGCGTTCGTCAGGTCACTGGCTTATCGACCCGTTGACCGTTAAGCGATCAGGATCTGTGGATTGCCGTTCTCGTCGATGTTCAGCACCGGTGATTGCAAGATCGCGACCGTGATCGGATCGGAGGCGCTACCGGCACCGTCAATGTCGATGGCAAGCTCGAAATCGCCGTTGCCGAGGTCGGTCAGGACGGTGAATTCGTCCGCCTGATCCTGGCTCAGGACCTGACCCACGGCATTGTTGATGTTGATCACGTCACCGTCCGTCGCGCGGTAGTCGACGATGGTATCGACGCCATCGAGCGGGCTGTTGATGAAGAACGTATCGGCATCGCGGAACGGGTTGTCGAGCGCGTCACCGATCAGCGTGTCGTTGCCGGGACCGCCATTCAAGATGTCGCTGCCGACATTGCCGATGAGCAGATCATCGCCGGTTCCGCCATCGAGAATGTCGTCGCCCGAGGCACCGAGGAGCTGATCGTTGCCGCCGCGGCCGCTCAGGCCGTCGATACCGATATTCGGCGGCGCCGTCTCGTTCTCGCTGGTACCCTGGAGGATATCGTCACCCTCGGTGCCGACCGTGGCCGGGTTGACCGTGACGGGCGCGGTCTGGACATCGCTGGTCAGGCCTTCGGGATCGCTGACCTGGAAGCCGATCGTGCGCGTGCCGCCCGGGGCGTTGTCGACACCATTGTACTGGTAGCCGATGCCGCCCAGCAGCGCCTCGTAGGTCTCAATCGGCGCCTCGCCCTCGAACACCAGGCTCTGCAGCGTGTTTTCGACCAGGCGAATGCCGGTGTCGGCCATGGTCGCCGGATCGATCACCACACCGCCGTCGATGATGAAGCTGGTGACGATCAGCGAATCACCCGGAACCGCGCCATCGGTGAAGAACACGGTTGCACCGCCCAAGGTCGCGCCGTCGTCGGTGGCATCGGCGGTGATGCCGCCACGCGTGCTGTCATTGAACGATGTCGCAACGCTGTCGGTGACCGGCGAGAAGTTCACCTCGATGGTGACATCGAAGAAATCATTGTCGCCGCTGAAGCCGAACTCGGTCGGACTGCCGGGCGGCTGTGCGCCGAATGTCAGATCCTCGAACGCGATGAGCAGGCCGCTGCCACCAGCCGGATCGTAGCCGGAGATGGTATGCTCGCGGCCATCCGGGTTGAGCGGATTGGCCAGATCGTCCGGCGTCGGATCGGCTGTGTGATACAGGCTGCCGGTCACTGGGCGGGTGACGCCGTTGGCATCGGTGAACAGCAGTTGCGGTTTTGGCGCCGACGGATCGGGGTTGGTCGCCGACGCCGGCAGCCCGGTGGTCGGATCGACAAGCATCAGCGTGCCGGTGCTGAAGTCGACATCATTGAAGGTGTCGCCACCGCCAATAAGAATGAAGGCGATCTGCGTGCCCGGCTCCAGCGTGCCGAGCGATATCTCGGTGCCCTCAGGAATATTGCCGTTGAGGCCGCCCACGCTGGGGAGGACCATCTGGACATCCTGGAAGGTGCCGTCCGGGCCGATCGTCGCCCAGGCCAAGCTGCTGCGCAGCGCGGCCAGACCGCTATTATAGGTGACGGTGACATCGCGGGCGACGTCATCGATCGTCAGATTGCCCTGATCGACACCGTTGATGTCCTCGTCGGCAACGCGGACACCTTCGCCCAGCGCGCCCACCGGGAATGCCGGCGTGCTCGATGGCACGAACGAATTGCTCGTCTCGAAGCCCTGAACCGAGAAGCCACCGTCAATGTCCAGGCCCGGCGCAGCGTTCTCCGGCGGCGGCGGGCTGACGGGTGGCGGAGTGTTCGGCGGTTGGCTGACTGGATGCGGACTGATCGGTGGCACCGTACCACCGTCAGCAGCATCTTCGAGGCCAGGATCGTTCTCCGGAATGATCAGCGGTTCATCCAGGAGCAGCGCGGTCGGCGCAAGGGGGCCGAGACCGGCGAACGGATCGAACAACGGCGTGGGCGAATAGGGCTCGAAGAAGCCGGTCCCGCCCTCTTGCTCGCCTGGCACATTTGCCGCCGGCTCGATTTCGCCGACGCGATCTTGTGCACCCGTACCGGCGACGATCTGCAGGTTCTGCAGCAAGGTGTTGCTGGCAATCACCGGACCGTCAGCGACCTGCAGGGTCGGCGGTGCATCACTCTCGGCAGCGTTCTGGAAATTGCGCCACTGCACCAAACGGCCATCGGGCAACACGATGAGCATGCTGCCGTCACTCAAGACCAAGTAGCGGGCGTCGCCGAATGCCGGATCGGTCAGGCTGACCGACTGCCCCGCAGCGGCATCGATCTCGATCTTGCCGCCCGGCTGCGGCAGGCCGCTCTGGACGACGGCACCGCCGAGTTCGCTCGTGCTCAAGGTGGTCGCGTTCGCCATCGCCTCGGCAAAGGCCGGCAGCTCGCCTTCCGGCAAGTCGTCGAGCACCGAACCGGTTTCGCGGATGGCGTCGTCGCCATTAACCGTTACGTAAACAGTTTGTGTCACCGTGCTGCCATCAGAAGCAGCAACGTCGTAGGTGAAGCTATCGAAACCCGTGAAGCCCGGAGCCGGCGTGTAGGTGACCTGGCCGCCATCGCCCAGTTGGACGGAGCCATTGCTCGGCTGGCCCACCGCGGTGACGTCGATCGGCGCGTCGCCGGCGGCGGTGTCGTTTGCGGTGACGAACGTGCTGATGGCGTTGCCCTGCGCCGTGATCAGGGCATCCGCAGACGTATTGGTGGCGGCGCCGCCCGGGCTGGCAGCGGCGTCGTTGCCGTTCACTGGTGGCGTGGTCGCTTGGGCGACGACGATGTCACCGGCTGCGGTCTGCGGATCGGCCATAACGGTCTCCGTAACGAAACGAGGCGAGCGAGCAGGTTGTACCCCCTGCAAATTATGCCTCGGAGCATAAAGCGGGGCAGAGCTGGCAAACAATCGCTTAGCTTGGTAAACGTGCGTACTAGAATACGCTCCAGATCCAAAGGTGTTCAAGGGATTGGCGCGAAAGAGGGAAACATAACGCCGTGTTGCAGGAAGGGTTAAGGCTTACGCTATGTTAAGGAAAACCATGCGCATCGGCGAGGTGCGCACCTCGATCAAGCTCGAGGCGGATTTTTGGGATTATCTGAAAGAGGTTGCCGAGAGCCGGGAGATCCGGCTGAGCACCTTGGTCAATGAAGTGGCGCGCGCCTCGCCGGAGCGAACCAATCTCGCTTCGACCTTGCGCACCTTCTGCCTGATTCATGCGCGTTTGCGCACGCAGACCTTGCAGCAGGAGCTCGAACGGCTGACGCTGGCGGGCAACACGCAAGATCTGACGCGGGTGATCGAGGCGTCGCCCTTGCCTTGTGTCATTCTTGGCGAGGACCGCACCGTGCGCCGGCTGAACCGGGCGTTCAGCATCTGGCTTAATCTGGAAGAGCGTGCCGTGCTCGGCCAGCGCATCGAGAACCTGATGATCATGCGCGGACCGGGGATCAAGGACATGTGGCGGCGTCTGTTCGAAGGCCAGGTCGCCAAGAGCAGTTGCAATGCCACCTATGTTTCGCCGGGTAAGGTGCGCACCGCGCAGGCGCTTGCCATTGGTCTGTCGCCGACCGAGACCGGTGCGCATCGCGCGGCGTTGCTGGCATTCGAGACCCTCGCCGGCCGCGCTTAGGCCTGTTCGCCGGCATGACCCAAGCGTACTTGCCGGCGCGGCAGTGTCGTCGGCCCAGCCGTCCGACACAACGGCCGGTCCTGGCCGGCATGGCGTTGTCGCTCCGGGGCGCAAGGCCGTAGCGGCGCGCATCATGAGCAAGCGATGGGCAGCGCTCACAGCCCCACCAAGACTGAGCGTGAGGCATCAGCCAGCGCAGGCTCGGGTGATGGACCCAAGCGGGTGGAATCGGGCAGAGCTGATCCGCGAAACAGGTCCGGACATGAGGCGTCAGGCGGTTCGGCTGTCCGTGACAGGCCCGAACGTCAAGCCTGCACAAGCACAGCCGCACTTGCCACGCGCGAGCGTGATACACCGTGCCCGGCGTGTCTTGCCTCAGGCCAACGGATGGGTGTGCATGACATCGTCAAGCCCGCTGATCGGCGGCGCTGGTCTCGTCGCGTGGTGCACGTGTGTTCAAGGCGCGCTGCAAGGTCCGGCGGCGCTGGTCTATTCGCGTGGTGCCCGCTTGTTCAAGATGCGCTGCAAGGTCCGGCGATGCATGTTCAGGCGTCGTGCGGTCTCGGAGACATTGCGATTGCACTGCTCGAAGACGCGCTGGATATGCTCCCAGCGCACCCGGTCGGCGGACATCGGGTTTTCCGGCGGCGGCGGCAGGCCATCGCCCTGGCTGAGCAGGGCCGCCACGACATCGTCGGCATCGATCGGCTTGGCCAGATAGTCGACGGCACCCTTCTTCACGGCCGAGACCGCGGTGGCAATGTTGCCATAGCCTGTGCAGATCACGATGCGGACGTCCGGGTTGAGCTCCTGCAAGCTATGCACGAACTCGAGACCGCTGCCGTCTTCGAGGCGCAGGTCGAGCACGGCGAACTCCGGCGGGATGGCCGCGGCAACCTCGCCGGCCTCCTTCAGGCTTTCAGCGGCAGAGACGACAAAACCGCGGCGCTCGAGCGCGCGGGAGAGCGACCGGCGCAGCGGTGCGTCATCGTCGACGATCAGCAGGCGTCGGCCGGCACCCGGCGCTTCTGCCACGGTTTGATCTTCAGCGCCTGCGCCGGCGACCGGGCCAACGCGGCTACCGCTTGCGTAAGACATGGCACGCTCTCCTTGTTTGCTTGTCTTTCTTGCCTGTGCGTTGAAATTGCGCGTTCTCGATGGAAAACCAAGACTTTATCGCCCAAGTGCGGCGAGGTCGGCCTGCCGCCAGCGGATGGTGACCTGCGCACCCTGTTCTCGATTGGCAAAGCTCAAGCGCGCGCCGGTCCGGCTGAGCAGGGCATCGGCAATGAAGACGCCCAGCCCATGGCCGCCTTTGCCATGCCTGGACGAGACATAGGGCTCGCCCAGCGATTCGAGGATGTCGGGATTGAAGCCCGGACCGTCGTCGGCAAGGCTCACAACCACGTCACCCTCGCTCAAGGTGACGACGACATCGACCCGCCCGCGCGCGAACTGGACGGCATTGTCCAGAAGATTGTTCAAGGCATGCCGGACCTCGGGCACCAGCGGCAGCACCGGCTCAGGGCCCGTCCCGTCAAGGGCCAGATGGATCCGCACCGGGCTGTGGCTGTGCAGTTCGATCAGCGAGGCCAGGGCGTCCGTGATCGGCATGGCCGTATAGCGCTCATGGTCACGGCTGTGCCGACCGGAACTCAAGGTTGCCAGAATGCTCCGACATCTCTGGGTCTGCTCGACGACCAATTCCGCCTCTTCACGTAGCCACGGCTCGTCGACGGACTTGGCGATCTCCCTGGCCGTTACGGCGATGGTCGCCAGCGGGCTGCCGAGCTCGTGGGCCGCGGCTGCTGCCAGCGCGCCCACCGCCGAGAGGTGCTGCTCGCGGGCAAGCGCCATCTGCGTGGCCGCCAAGGCAGCCGCCATCCGACGCGCCTCTTCCGTCACCCGCCAGGAATAGGCCGACAACATGATGATGCCGACCACCAAAGCGCACCAGACGGCAAACAGGTACAGCTTCGGGAAGACCACCGGCGGACCGGCGCCCCAGGGCAGCTCGGTCGGCACCAGCGCCAGGGCCGTGACCGCGTTGATTGTCAAGACGCCAAGCGTGATGGTTGCGCCGAGTGACAGGCTGGTTGCCGACAACGTCACCGGTGTCAGCATGATCAGGGCGAAAGGATTGCGCAGGCCGCCGGTCAGGCCGAGCAGCAAGGACAGTTGCAGGATATCGAATGCCAGCACCAGGGCGGCGGTACGTTCCGGCAGGCGTGCGGTTTTGTGGGCGCCGCGCGTCAGCGGCAGATTGACCAAGGCTGACACCGCGATGGTGGCAAGCAGGGGCATGAGCGGCAGATCGAACCCGAGCCCCTCGTGCACGACGACGATCGTGGTCAGCTGGCCGGCGATGCCGATCCAGCGGATCAGCGCCAGCGTCCGCGCGCGCAGCCGGCCGGGCTGGTCGACATGCAGCTGCAAGATCTCTTCGAGAGCGCGCAGCCAACCGGGACGCGTGTCCCCGCTCCTGCCGGCGTTCAGCGCCGTTGCCATCGATTTGAGCCAATCAAGGGCTCACCGTTTGAAGCGCTTGCCGCCGCTCGGGCGATGGGATGGGCGGGATGCGGTGTCATGACGTCGCACGTTTACGCAAACTATAACGGCGTGTCAGTGGTGCCCCTGGCCGGACTCGAACCAGCACTTCCTTGCGGAAAGCAGATTTTGAGTCTGCCGCGTCTACCAATTCCGCCACAGGGGCCATGCAGGTGTCGGCGGACAATACGCGGCGGCGGGGATTGGTCAAGCATCCCTGGCAAGCGCAGGCATCCGGGCCGGACTTAGGCGGTGGATGCGTCCGAGCCGTTCGGCTGCACGGATTCGACGATCAGATCGGTGCCCTCGGCGCTGATCACCCTGACCGACGTTCCGGCCGGCAGGTCGTCGGCGCCGCGCACGGGCCAACTGCTGTCGCCAATATGGATGCGGCCGCGACCCTGGTGAATGGCCTGTTCGAGAACGAAGATCTCGCCGACATAGGCAGCCAGGCGCTGGTTCAAGCGTGGCTGTGGTGCCGAGCGGCGCATGCGTCGCCACACGAAGGCGCCTGCCAGCCCGAGGACAGCGGCAGCCAGGAACACGATGACCTGGGCCGTGAAGCCCATCGACGGTGCGAGCGAGACGGCGAGCGCAACCACACCGGCTGCGAACGCGAACCAGACAAAGGCCACACCGGGTGCGCTGAACTCGAGGACGAGCGCGACCGCAAGCAGGATCAGCCAAGCCCAGGCCGGCATGTCACGTGGCCGACTGCCAGGGGCCAGACGATCCAGTCGGCGGCGTTGGCGGTGTCGGCGGTTCGTCGTCGAGACGGCTGACACGCTCGCGCGGCGCCCGCGCCTGGCCTGGGGCAAAAGCCTCGCGGGCGATCTCGCCTATGCCGCCGAGGCTGGCCAGAAGCTGGCTGCTTTCCATGGGCAGCATGACGACTTTCTGTTGGGGGGCGTCGGCCAGCTTGGCGAAGGCTTCGACATATTTGACGCCGAGGAAGTAGTTGATTGCCTGCGGTGAACCGGCCTCGATGGCCTTCGACAGCGTTTCGGTTGCGACCGCTTCGGCGGCGGCTAGGCGCTCGCGGGCCTCGGCATCGCGAAACGCGGCTTCGCGCTCGCCCTCGGCCTGCAAGATGGCGGCCTGTTTCAGGCCTTCGGCCTTGAGGATCTCCGATTGCCGCAGGCCTTCGGCTTCCAGGACGGCGGCGCGCTTGTCGCGCTCGGCCTTCATCTGTCGGCCCATGGCCTCGACCAGATCGGCCGGCGGCTCGATGTCCTTGACCTCGACGCGGGTGACCTTGATGCCCCAGGGCGACGTCGCCTGGTCGATGACGGTCAGGAGCTGCGCGTTGATCGTGTCACGCTGGGAAAGCAGGTGATCGAGATCCATCGAGCCCATGACCGTGCGCAGATTGGTGGTCGCCAGATTGAGGATCGCGCGCTCCAGCTCGCGCACCTCGTAGGCCGCCTTGGCCGCATCGAGGATCTGGTAGAAGACCACGGCATCGACCCGGATCATGGCGTTGTCGCGCGAGATGACCTCCTGGGAGGGCACATCGAGCACCTGTTCCATCATGTTGAGGCGCTTGCCGATGCGGTCGATGAACGGCGTGATGATGTTCAGACCGGGGCGCAGCGTGCGGATGTAGCGACCAAAGCGCTCGACCGTGTGTTCTTCACCCTGCGGCACCGACTTAACGCCGAGAAGGATGACCAGGGCGACGACGAGGATGGCGAGCAGGATCGGGACCGGGAGGCTCAACGACAATAAACTATCGAGCATGTCTTACCTCGCTGACACAATCAGCAATTGAGAAGCTGGCCTGACCTGCAAGCGCCACGACCCGGCGGGTTTTGTCAATGCACGATGTGTGCGCCCATGTCTTTGATATGCCTTCGGCCCGCGGCTGTGTCCGACCGGGGTCAGCTTCGCCCGCGCGCCCGGCGCAATGCGCTCAAGGACGCGCTCGCCGGCTGACACTGGCCGATGGCGTCCGGTGTCCGCGCGCGGAAATCGACGAACACGGAGCGATAGGCCCCGGCGTCGTTCTCATAGAGATAGATGTCCACGATGCAGGCGCTTAGGGCGTATTGCCAGAGCGCTGCCGGGCGCTCGTGGCGGCGAAAATCCGGCTGGCCGAGCAGGTCCTGCAATTGCGTGTCGCTCAGGCCGATCAGCGGTGCAGCCTGATCGCGGGCCAGAGCGAGCACATCGTCGGCCGCCAGCTGCGGCCCCGGAGTCCGGGGCTCCGCCAGGGCATGGGTCGGCTGATCGAGCGCGCCTTGCCGTGCCGTTTCAACATCAACGGCGGCGCAGCCGAGCAGGCCCGCGAGTGCGGGCACGGCGAGATGTCGGCTCGTGAGCACGATGTCGGTCGCCCTGCCGGTTGCGCCGCCGCAGTGGTTACGACGGTCCCATCGATCGGTCGATCAGGCGGCGCCGGAAACCCGCTGCTCGCCACCGTCCATCGCTGGGCTCATCGGCTGCGTGCTGGTGCTCGCGGCCGTCTGGTTGCCCGTACCAGTACCGGTGTTGCCGATCACGCGCACGCTGCCGAGCAGTTGCCCGCCGCGCTCGATTTCCAGCTCGCCATAGGAAATCTCGCCGGTGACCTTGCCGCTGGCATGGATAAAGAGGCGCTTACGCACGGTCAGATTGCCGTCGAAGATGCCGCTGATCATGGCCTCATCGACCTCGCAGCCACCCTTGAAATGACCGGTATCGAGGATTTCGAGAACCTGCGTGTCCTTCAAGGTGGCTTCGACCTCACCCTCGACGACGAGGTGATCGCAGGCGTTGATCTCACCGTTCAGGCGGATGCCGCCACCGACGATCAGGCGCTTCTTGTTGCTGCCAGCATCGGCCATCGGGATGGCCTGGCTTCCGCCGACGGGCGTCGGCGTGAGCGGCTTGGCCTGGGTCGTGCCGGGCAACTCGACCTTGCGCTTGGGCAGGTCCGGGGCGGCCGTCTTGCTGGCCGCTTCCGGTGCGGCCGAGGCCAGTTTCGGCTTGGCAGGCGCGGGCTGACTGGGCTTGGGAGCGGGTTCGTTGGGTTTGCGACCGAACATGAGCAAGCATCCTAATTCGAACGTTTGAGGGGGGGCACGAGGAGCAACAAGACAGCGGCGCTCTGCAACGCAATGTCCTACCCCTGACTTGAATAGCGCAAAAATACCAGCGCGAAGTGCCACACTACCGATCATTGTTGCACCTCGCATCCTGGTTATAGTCGCGACCGCATGAACCCCAAGGAGATTCTCAATGTCGCAATCGGCCGCTACGCGCACGGGCTTCGAAGTGCTGGGCATTGGCAATGCCATCGTCGACGTGCTGGCGCGTGCCGATGATGCCTTGCTGGCGTCGCTCGATCTGCCCAAAGGCGCCATGACCCTGATCGATACCGATCGCATGGCGGCGATCTACGGGCGCATGGGGCCGGGCACGGAAGCCTCGGGCGGCAGTTGTGCCAACACGATGGCGGCGTATGCCGATCTGGGCGGCAAGGGTGCCTATATCGGCCGCGTGCGCGACGACCAGCTCGGCGAGGTGTTCGGCCACGACATGCGTGCGAGCGGTGTGCACTTCGATGTCCCGCCGAGCCCGGACGGCCCGCCGACGGCACGGTGTCTCATCCTGGTCACCGATGACGCCCAGCGCACCATGGCGACCTATCTCGGTGCGTGCGTCGAACTCGGCCCGGAAGACATCGACGAAACGCTCGTGGCAGCCAGCGAGATCATCTATCTCGAGGGCTATCTCTGGGATCGTGACCGCGCCAAGCAGGCCTGCCTGAAGGCCGCCGAGATCGCACATGCCAATGACCGCCGCGTGGCGCTGACGCTATCCGATGGCTTTTGCGTCGATCGCTGGCGCGATGAGTTCAAGCAGCTCATCGGCAAGCATGTCGACATTCTGTTTGCCAATGAGGGCGAGCTGACCAGCCTGTTCCAGACGGACAGCTTCGACGATGCCCTGCAGCAGATCCGCGGCCAGGTGACCACGGCGGCGCTGACCCGTGGAGCCAAGGGTGCTGTGATCCTCGAGCACGACGAGGTGCACATCATCGACCAGACGCCGATCAGCCCGGTGGTCGACACGACCGGCGCCGGCGATGGCTTCGCCGCCGGCTTCCTCTACGGCCTGAGCCACGGGCTCGGCCCGGCAAAAAGCGGCCGGCTTGGCAACAAGGTCGCCGGCCGGATCATTCAGCATGTCGGCGCGCGCTCGGACGGCTCGCTTCGCCCGTTACTGGCCGAGTTGGCTTAGCCGCCAGAGCGCGGCGCCTATCGCAAGGTCAGATCAGCGGTTCCAGTAGAAGGTGTCGGGTCGGTAGATGCCGAACTGGGCACCGGGGTCCCAGTTGAACACGGCCTCTTCCGGCACGCCCTTCAGCTCGGCCTTGTGCACGACCGGCTGCAGCACGCCGCTGATCAGCGCGATCGAGTAGACCTGTTCGGCGTAGATCGTCAGCATTTCGTCCCAGATCTTCTTGCGCTCAGCGTCTTCAGCGGCGAGTTGCCAGCTTTCGAACAGCTCGAGCAGACGCTGCGCCTCCGGCTCGTCCGGCGGCGTGCCGGCCTCACCCATGGTCTCGTAATGCTGTCCCCATTGCGGCCACTGCAGCTGCTGCTGGCTGGTCGGCGCGAACTCGCTGGGCGGCATGGCGGCCGTGGGGATGCCGTTCTCCAGCCCGTACCAGATCGACATCAGCGTATCGCCGGAGAACACGCGGTTGCGCAGCACCTCGCGTTGCGATGGCTTGGTGAAGATCTTCACGCCGATCTCGCGCCAGCTCTCGTTGACCAGGCCGAGAATATCGGTCTGCTCGGTGTCTTCGCCGGCGGTTTCCACGATGATCTCGAGCGGCCGGCCGTCCGGCAGCTTGCGCAGGCCATCCGGTGTGCGCGCAGTCAGGCCGATCTCGTCGAGCAGGCGATTGGCCTCGGCAAGGTCATAGTCGGTGTAGACATCGCGCAGCTCAGGCCGATAGAGCGGGCTCTCGGGCAGGACCGTGTTCTGACCGCCGATCGCCAGGGTGTAATACATGGTGGCGTTGATCGCCTCGCGATCGACCGCCAGGGACAGGGCCTGCCGGAAGCGGGCATCGCGGAACAGCTCGCGCCAGACCTCATCCTTGGCATTGAGGTTGGGATAGAGTGCGAGATGCGCACCGCGTGCCGTCTTCCACAGCCGGGTCACGGTGCCGACCCGCTGTTCGTTCTCTTTGAGGAAGGTGTAATCGGCGAACGCCAGGCCGCGTGCTTGCAGATCGGTCTCGCCGGCGCCGGCCTTGGGCGCGGTCAGCTTGCTGTCGACAACATCGAAGATCAGACGGTCGATGTAGGGCAATTGAACGCCGTTGGTGTCGACACGGTGGAAGTATTCATTGCGCTCGCCGATGAAGCGCGTCGCCGGATTGTCGGTGATGTTTTTCCAGGGTTGCAGTGTCGGCAGTTCGATATTGGTGAAATTGTACATCTCGTCCTTGCGACCATGGAGATGCGCCCAGTCGCGCGACTCGGTCGCTTTGATCATGGCCTCGAGCTCGGCCTGATCGGCATGGTCGGGGTGGAACTGCTTGAGGTAATGCGCCGGCATGTAGATGAACAACGGCGTCGCCGCTGCCAGTGCCGGCAAGAAAAACGGGTTCGGCTTCGCCCAGCTATAGCGAACCGTCGTCTCGTCGATGACCTCGAAGGTCGGCAGTTCGCCATCGACCATGAGCTGCACCGGCGGGCCGACCGGATACATCTTTTCGTTCAGCGCAATATCTTCCCACCAGTAGCGGAAATCTTCGCTGGTGAACGGCTGGCCATCCGACCAATTGTGGCCTTCGCGCAGCTTCAGCGTAAATACGCGGCCGTCCTCGACCTCGACGCTCTCGAGAATGTCCGGCGCGATCTCGTAGTCGGTCGTGTAGCCGACCAGCCGCGCATAGCCGTAGACGACCATCAGGCGTACGTCCTTGGTGCGGCCGATCAGGGTCAACAGATCGCCGCCGCGCTTACCCGGGCCGTGGGCAACCTCAACGACCAGAGGGTTCGCCGGCGGCGCGGCCAGAGCGGGCATTGCCAGTGCGCTTACGAGCGCCGCCGCAGCGGCACCGATCAACCAGGGCGCATGCATCTAAGAAGCCTCCTTCAGAGCTGCCTTTTCGGCTTTCATGCGAACGAAATGACCGCCGCCGAGATCGACCAGGCTGGCTGTGCCGTCGGCGTCTTCAAACGTGCCCGGCCAGGCATCCGGCTGCGAGGCGCGCCCGGCCATCAGGGCATCGAAATCGAGCGGCTGGTCCAGATCCGGTTCGGGCACGGCGGCGAGCAGGGCTTTGGTGTAGGGGTGTGTCGGTCGGGCGAACAGGGTGTCGGTGTCGGCCATCTCGACCATGCGCCCGGCACACATGACGCCGATGCGATCGGCGATATAGCGCACCACGGCCAGATTGTGGGCGATGAACAGATAGGTCAAGCCGAGATCACGCTGTAAGTCATTGAGCAAATTCAAGATCTGCGCCTGCACCGAGACATCCAGCGCCGACACCGGCTCATCGCAGATGAGCAGTTCCGGGCCAAGCGCCAGCGCGCGGGCGATGCCAATGCGCTGGCGCTGGCCGCCGGAAAAACTGTGCGGATAGCGGCGCAGGTGACGCACGCCGAGGCCCACGGCTTCGAGCAGATTCTTGACCCGTGCGACGCGCTCTTCCGGCGTACCGATGCCGTGGATGACCATGGGCTCGGCAACGATGTCGAGCACGGTCATGCGCGGGTTCAGCGAGCTGAACGGATCCTGGAACATGTACTGCAGGCGTTGGCGAAAGCGGATCAGATCCTGGCCGCGCAGGTTGAAGACGTCGATTGGTCCTTCATGGCTGTGGAAGACCACCGAGCCACGATCTGGCGACAGCGCGCGCATGATCAGCTTGCTGACCGTGGTCTTGCCGCTGCCGCTTTCGCCGACCAGACCGAAGGTCTCGCCCCGTCGCACGGTGAAGCTGACATCACGCACCGCGATGATGTCCGCTGTCGGCGCCGCGAACCAGCCCTGTTTGCGTGTCCTGAAGGACTTGCGCAGATCGCTGACTTCCAGCAGGGGCTCGCCCTTGTGCGACAGCTCGCGCGCGGCGATGTCGCCGAGCAGCTCGGCCGCCTGGGATTCGATTTCGCGCAGTGGCGTCAGGCGTTTGTGGCGATCGGTGTGCAGGCGCGGTACGGCCGCAAGCAGTGCCTTGAGATACGGATGCTGCGGATCGTTGAACAGTTGTTCGGCCGGGCCGCTCTCCATGATGCGACCGCGGAACATGACGACGATGTCATCGGCCATGTTGGCGACCACGCCCAGATCATGGGTGATGAACAAGATCGCCATACCGAGCTCGGCCTGCAGTTCTTTCATGAGCTGCAGGATCTGTGCCTGGATGGTGACATCGAGCGCGGTGGTCGGCTCGTCGGCAATGAGCAGGGCCGGGTGGCAGATCAGGGCCATGGCGATCATGGCGCGCTGGCGCAATCCGCCGGACAGCTCGAACGGATAATTGTCGATCGCGCGTTCCGGCTCGGGAAAGCCGACGCGGCCGAGCATGGCGGCGACGCGATCGCGCGTCTCGTTCTCCGGCACATCGCGATGCAGGCGCAGCGCCTCGCCGATCTGATTGCCGATCGTGTGCAAGGGCGACAGCGAGGTCATCGGTTCTTGGAAGATGATCGAAATGCGGTCGCCGCGCACGCTGCGGCGGATGTGGTCGTTGTCGGCGCGATGGGCGAGCTCGACCGGCTCGGGCGCCAACTCGGGGTCGTTCAGCCAGATCTCGCCGGCTTCGATGATGCCGTTTTGCGGCAGGATGCCGAGAATGCTTTGCGAGATGACGCTCTTGCCGCTGCCGCTTTCACCGACCAGCGCGACCGTGCGCCCGGCGGGGATGTCGAAGGACACGCCGCGCACGGCATTGACGCGACCGGCGTCGGCCTCGAACGACACTGCCAGATCGCGCACGCGCAACAGCGGTGCGTCAGCCGAACTCATGCCCGCTCACCGAACAGACGCGCCGGCGCGCGGAAACGCACGGACGGATTTTGCGCCAATCGCAGCATGATCATCTCCAAGAACGCCCATGCAGGTTCATCCATGTCCCGATGATGGGTCAACATACCGATTGGCTCAGGGTGCTCGGCATTGTGCACCAGGGCATCCGCCAAGGCCTGCAGTGCCCTCGCTTCGCCGACAAAGCCGCGCGCTCCTCGCCAGTCGATGAGATCAACATGCGTGTTGATCCTGTGCACACCGCTGATGACGGCCTTGTGATGGCGCGGGCCGAAAGTCGATAAACCGACCAGGCCGCATGACGGCAGTTGTTCCGCAATGATCGCATCGATGCGGTTCCAGGGCGGCACCAGCACCGGCTGGAACATCTCGCCAAAGGCCTCGGCCAGACGGCCGCAGCCGGTGGTGAGCTGCTCGCTGGCCTTGAACGGGTCGAGCTGGCCGCCAAGCTCGGCCCTTTTGCCCTGGCCCCCGCTATGATCCTCGTGCGCCCAGCCATGCTGCATGACCGTGGCAAAGGGGCAGAAGTCGATGCGCTTGATGCCTTTGTTGGTCAGCCAGGCGGGGACGACGGCCAGCGCGATCGGCACCTCAGAGCGCATCGCCAGATTGAGCAGTCGGGCAAGCGCCGGGTGATCGTCACCGGCGTCGTCATCGCGTATCCAGAGATCGACGGGCGTGGCCCGCTTGGCCAGAAGGCGCTCGATGGTCGGCCAATCGCTCATCGCCGCACCTCCAGCCAGGCCTCGATCAGCCCGGCCGATCGCTCGGCGCCGTTGAGATCGAGATCGACGGACGGTCTTGGCGAGGTCCAGGCGCGATCGATCGCGTCGGCGAGCGTGCGTGCCTCGAGCACATCTTCGCTGAGCCAGCTCGCCAGACCGTGTTCGGCAAGGGCACGGGCGCGCGTGGTCTGTTCGGATTCGTCGCCACTGCCGAACGGCACGAACACGGCGGGACAGCCGGCGCGCATGACCTCGATCGCCGTGTTGTAGCCACATTGGGAGACGGACAGCAGGCAGCCGGCCAGGAGTGCAAGAAAGTCGCTGCGATGGCGATCGAGTGCGATGCCGGCCGGCAGGCCGACGCGCAACGCATCGAACGTCTCATCGGGCAGATTGGCACCGCCGATCAGGCGCCATGGCCGATCCGCCAGCAGGGTCAGCGGCCTCGCGGCAATGGCGGTGCGCAAGAGCAGAGCGCCCACTTCGCCGCCGCCAGCGGAGACCAGCACCTCGGCCGGCGCATCCGCGCGGGCGGCCGGCCGCTGATCGGCGCCATCGATGACGAAGCCGGTGTAGTGCAGCCGGTCTTCGAGCGCCTGGGCGAACGGGAAGGTCGTCTCGAACCGCAGCAACCGCGGATCGCTGTGCACGAGCACGTGATCGTAGTGCGCCTGAGCCAGATCGCGCATGGCCTCCTCGCGCCCGGGCTTCTTGCCGCTGACGAGAATATCGCGCACCGAGCAGACGGTCAGCAGGTCGGGCCTAAGTTGGCGTGCATGCTCGATCATGCCGAGCACTTCGGCCGTAAACGCGCGGCGGCCGAACGGAAACATCTCGCTGACCAGGGCGCGCGGGCGTACGTCGTCCAGAATTGATCGGAGCGCGTTCCTCCGCCGGGCCCAGAACGGCGCGCCGACCTCGTCGCCTTCGGCATCGACCAGGGCGCTGAAGGCAGCATCGCGCGCCTTGCACCAGGGGAGCTGGTGTGTATCCAGGCCGAGATCGTTGAGCCAGGGCACTGGCGGACCACCGCTCACCAGGGTCACGGCGAGGTCAGCCTCGCGCAGGGCCATGGCCAGGCTGGCCGCCCGCCTGAGATGGCCGGTGCCGAGCACGTGCTGGCACCAGATGAGGACATCACCGCTCATGCCGCTTCGGCCCGGGCGAGATCAAGGGTGCTGAGGTCGGACGGCGCACCGGCGCTACTGAGCCGTGCGCGCAGCGCGATGCTGTGGTTCAAGGCGAACGGCGGCCTGCCCAGCATGGTCCAGCCGCAGCCAAGCACCATCAAGGCGCGCAGGATGCCTTTGTGGGCAATCAACACCGAGTGTTCGTGCGCGCCGGCGATGTCGACGAGCACGGCCTGCAGGCGTTCGGCCACCTCGCGCGGGCTTTCGCCGTCGGGCGGGCGAAAATCCAGGCCGCGCGCTTCGTTGGCCGCCATGTCATCCGGGCTGGCCGCGCGCAGCTCTGCCAGGGTGCGCCCTTCGAACTGACCATAGGCCATTTCGCACAAACGCTGGTCGAGCGCGGCATCCGCATGGCCAAGCAGGGCAGCGGTCTCGCGCGCCCGCGCCAGCGGCGAGCTCCGCCAGTGGCCGTCATGCCATGCGTCAGGCACACGCCAGTGCCGTGCCGTTTCGCGGCCTGCGTCAGACAGCGGTATATCGGTTCGCCCCTGCAGCCGGCCCTCGGCATTCCACAGCGTCGGCGCATGGCGGATGACGAGCAGTTCAGCCATGACACGGCTCGCGCTGGCGCAATCGGTGGATCGTGCACGCCTGGGCGAGCGCGCCGCTGAGCTGGGCGCTGGCCTGCGGCAAAGCGTGCACGGCGGTGACATACGCTTGCGCGGCATGGACCATCGCGACACGCCGGTTCGGAATGCACAGAAGGGTGCGCAGGGCGCCGGCCAGCGCGTGCGACGCAGGCGCGGCCTGCAGACCGGTCTGCTGGTCGGCGACCACGTCCGGGATGCCGCCTTCGCGGGCGGCAACGACCGGCAGCCCGTTCGACTGCGCCTCGAGAAAGACCATGCCGTACGCCTCGTTCAGGCCCGGCCAGAAGAACAGATCGGCCGCGGCATACGCCTGCGCCAAGGCTTCGCCCTCGAGCGCACCGAGCATGGTGAAGCGCTCGCTGCCAAGTCTGGCTTCGGCGTACGCCCTGATTTCGTCACGCGCCGGTCCGTCGCCGACGATCTGCCAGTGCCAGCCGAGCGCGCGCAGCTCAGCCAGGGTGTCGATCGCCAGGCGATAGGAAATCCGTTTCACGTCCGCACGCATCATTGCCACGGTCAGGATGCGCGCTACCGCCTGCGCCGGTGACGAAGCCGCCGCTGTCGGCGTCACGTCGATGAACGGCTTGAGCAAGTCGAGCTTGGCATCAGCGCGCATGAGCGGTGCCAGACAGGCGGTATCACGCTTGGCCATGGCGAGCACAACGTCCGCACGCGCCAGGCAGGCTGCCATGCGCGCATGGCCGAGCGCCCAGGCGCCGTTGCGTTGCTTGGGCGCGAACGAGGCTTCTGCCAGGAGGTAGGCGCAGCCGAAACAATCGCACAGCGCCGGTCCAAGCCAGTCGGGTGCTTTGTGATAGGCATGATAGGTCAGCCAGGCGTCCGGCGGTTGCCCGGCGAGACGCTGCGCGACGCGCTCGGCGCAGCGTTCACCGAGTGCAGCCAGGCGTGCTTGCCGCGCATGATCGCCGGCGCGATCAAAACTGCGCAGGCGGCAGGTCGGCACGACCTCGTGCCCGGCGGACTGGAGGGCCTGGACGAGCAGCCGCGCCATGCGCCGGTCGCCGGATGGCACCGGATGATCGATGGACTTCAAGGGGGCGTAGAAGGCCACCCGCATCAGGCGGCTTGCTGTGTCTGATCGGGCGCAAGGAAGCGCGCGGCGAGACGATCCAGGCCGGGTGCGGCGGCAAAGTCCCGTTCGACGCGCTGCCGGCCGGCACGGGCCAGCGCGTGACGTGCCCGCGGGTCGCGGACCAGCTCCAGCAGGGCCTGGCTGAGCCCGGCGACGTCGTCCGGTTCGACCAGACGGCCATGCGCGCCGTCGACGATCAGCTCAGGAATGGCCGAAACGCGTGTCGCCAGGACGGGCAGTTCCTGGCTGAGCGCTTCCATGAGCACGTTGGGCAGGCCATCACGGTCGCCGTCGGCCGCCACGCGCGCGGGCAGCACGAACAGATCGGCGGTGCGCAGTGCCGCGATCACCTGGTCATGCGCCTGCGCGCCGCGCCAGGTGATCCGCTGCTCCAGGCCGAGTGAGGCGCTCTGCTGCTTCAGTGCGGCGATCTCGCTGCCGCCACCGATGTGCTCGAAGTGCCAGTGGAACTGTTCGGGCAGCCCGGCGAGCGCCTGCAAGAGCAGACCGAGGCCTTTTTTCGGCACGGCGCGGGCGACACAGAGCAAGCGCACGGGATCATCCGGTCTGCTGCCGTCGCGCGCCGGCCGCGCCGCCGGTGGCTCAGGAAAGCGGCTCAGGTCCAAGCCGTGGTAGAGCAGGCTGATGTCGGCCCCGGGCGCCAGCGCACGCAGGTGAGCGACATTGGCGGCGGTGCAAGTCACGGTCCAGCGCGCGGCCTTGAGCTTTTCGAGCTTTTCCCAGTCCGCCAGGGTCCAGATATCCTTGGCGTGCGCCGACAGGCTGAACGGCAGCGCCCGCAAGAGGGCAGCGTAGCGGCCGACCGAGCCCGGCGTGTGCAGATAGTGGACATAAAGCCAGTCGATCTCGCGTGACAGCTCGCGTGCCAGGACAAACGCCTGGCCCAGTCTGCGGATGCGGTTGCGGCTCGGATCGCGCTTGAGGTCGCGCCACCACACACCGAGCGCCGAGCGATAGCCGGGCAGCCGGCGACAATGCCACCAGCTTGCCAGCACCCGTGCCGGGGCGTGATGCAGGTATTCCGGCAGGTAGAGAACCGGCGCCTTGATCTGGCGGTGCAGCTCATGGATGTCGGGGTCGTAGGGCCGGCGCAGCGAGACGATCGTGAAGCGCACGCCGCGGTTCTGCAGGCCCAGCATCTCCTGCGCGATGAAGGTCTCGGACAGTCGCGGATAGCCTTTGACGATGATGGCGATGCGCGGGTGCATGGTTGGCGCGGCCTCGGTCACCAGCCGCCGTGCTGGCTGCGCAGCCTGGGCCGCACAAGGTCGAAATAGGGACGACTGAGCTCGGCAATGCGGGGCAGGCCGCCGAGCAGGCCGGGCACCTTGCTTTGGTCCGGTGCCGGCCAGTTGGGCAAGTCGCGCAGATGGGCGGCCATCGTCGCCGGGTTATTGGCGTCGTCTTCCGGTAGCATGCGCACGAGACCGAGCTTGGCGGCACGTTCGGTGCGCAAGAGCTGTTCCCGGCGCGGTACCGAGCGCGGCATGATCAGGGCAGGCTTGCCAAAGCTGAGGATCTCACAAAACGTGTTGTAGCCGCCCATAGCGATAACACCGGCAGCGCTCTCGACCAAACGCTCGAAACGGGCTTCGAAGGTGATCGCGTCGACCTGGCGCAAATGGTGCACGCGCTCTTGGAAGCGCAAACGGTCTTCCAGCGGCATGAACGGACCGAACGCGATCAGCGCCTGCCAGGGGATCGCCGGGTCGTGTTCGTAGGCGCGGATCACGGCCTCGACCACATCAGCACCGTCGCCGCCGCCGCCGGCGGTGACCAGGATATAGGGCTCATGCGGCAGGTCATGCTCGATGACACCTTCCGGCATAAGTGGCAGATCGCGTTCCAGATAGCCGGTATAGGCGATCTTGTCGGCGATCGAGAACATGCCGGGAATTTCGGCGACCGGGTTGAAGATCTCCGGCAGGCCGTAGACCCAGATGTCGTCATAAAGGTCGCGCAACGCCGGCCAGACATCCTTGCGGCGCCATTCGTCGACCAGCGTCGAGGGCTCGTCCATGACATCGCGCAGGCCTAGCACCAGCCGGCAACCGCGGCTCTTGAGCAGGCGCAGCGTGTCCTCGACCTCACCGCGCAGGCCGAGCGGCTCCTTGTCGACAAGAAACATGTGCGGCGCGAAGACATCGGCCGTGTGGCGGATGATCGAGCTGCGGATGGCCAGGGTGTGGTCGATATCGATGTGCAGCTGCAGCGGCGTGTAATCGCCATTGCGCAGTTTGATCACGCCCGGCACGCGCACGAAATCGACACGCGAGCGGAAATCGAAACTGCCGATGATCGGCGACCCGGACAGGATCAGCACGGACAGGTCGCGATAGACGTCGACCAACGCGTGCGCGATCGTCCGGCAGCGGCGCAGGTGGCCAAGGCCGAAGCTGTCATGGCTGTAGATAAGCAAACGTGCCGGTGCCGTCATCGTGCGCTCGCCGGTCCTCTCTCCCGTGTCGGACTATGGCAGAGGCATGACCTCTGGCGAAGCGCTAACGCGGTGTGGGTTGATGCGCTGCAACCAAGTGCGACCTAGACATCGCAGCGGCGGTACGGGCCGAGATCGAGGTGCAGGTGGTTGTGGTGGAAGCGATCAGACTCCGGTGTCAACACGAGGTTGAAGCGCTTGCAGGCGCCGCGCGTGGCCACCTCGAGGAAATCGGCCGGATCACTCCACCAGTCGCCCCAATCCTTGCTGACATCGACCGTCTCGCCATTGGCGAAGGTGAAACTGGCGATGTCGACCGCAAGCCCCTTACCGTGCAGGCTGAGTTTTCGGCCACCGGTCATGCGCCGGCAGGAGAACGAGCCGAAATGATTGATGCGCACCAGCGCTGCGCCCATCTGGCGCTCGGCCTGCGGTCGCCAGCTGTCGCGTTCGACCTCGGCAAGCCGCAAGGCCGTGGCGCAAGCGGTGCTGAGTGGCTGGTTCAGGGCTGTGCCATTCAACGACGTGACCCGCACCGGTGTCGGCACCGTGCAGGCGCCGCTGCCGAGGCTGGCCATCGGCGTGAACTGCGCCCCGGTGGCCGCGAGTGAGTTCATGCAGCTGGCCCCCTGGGGCAGGGTCAGCGGCGCAAAGCGCGCTTTGCCCGGGCCACCGCCGAACCAGCTGCAGCCGGCGCCGGACAGCAGGATGAAACCGAGGGCCAAGAGGGTACATCCTCTGAGCGCGCGCGCGTTCGTGGTTTTTCGGCAACGTCGCGGCATCCGATAGGGCACTTCGCGTCGATGGTGGAGGGACCGGTGAGCGGTATCAGGCATAACCCTGACGTCTGTTGTGATTACCTATAGCCGGCGCGGCGACCGCGCGCCATTCCTGCTGGCATCGTCCATCTGATTTTGCCCGGCGATTCTGTGGAGCTCGCAGTTCAACATGAGCATGGCATCGGCTGAACCCGCCGTCCGTCGTGGGCCTATACATCGGCTCTATGACTGGACCATGGAGCAAGCGACCAAGCCCTACGCCCTGGCGTTCTTGGCTTTCATCGCGTTTATCGAGAGCTCGGTCTTTCCGATCCCGCCCGATGTGCTGCTCATTCCGCTGATCCTCGCCCATCGCAACCGGGCCTGGCTGATCGCCGGCGTGTGCACGGTCTTTTCGGTGCTGGGTGGCTTTGCCGGCTATGCCATCGGCTATCTGCTGTACGACACGCTCGGCCAGCCGATCCTGGAATTCTACGGCTATGCCGACAAGTTCAGCACGTTCACCGGCTGGTACAATGATTTCGGCGCCTGGATCGTGTTCACCGCCGGCCTGACGCCGTTTCCCTACAAGGTTATCACCATCGCATCCGGTGTCACCGGGCTGGATCTGGTCACCTTTGCGGTGGCATCGATCCTGTCACGTGGTCTGCGCTTTTTCATCGTCGCCGGCCTGCTCTACGCGTTCGGTCCGCCGATCAAGGCGTTCATCGAGCGGAATCTGGGCTGGTTGACGGTCGTCTTTGTCGTCTTGCTGTTCGGCGGCTTTGTGGCGTTGAAGCTCTTGCATTGAGCCACGCCTAAGACGACTGTCGCGGCGACTTCGGGTGACACTTGGCGGAGTGCGAAACGCCCATGGGTCTTGTCTTAGAGCTCTGGCGCTGGGCGCTGCGGCCGGGCGTTGCCGCCACCCTGCTCGCGTTCGCCTGCGCCGGCCTGCTGCTTGCAGCGTTCGGCTTCGAGTATCTGGCCGACATGCATCCCTGTCGACTATGCGTGTTCCAGCGCTACGCCCATCTGGCGGTCATCGGCATCGGCGTCGCCGTGGCCCTCGGGTTGCCGGCGCGCGCCGGCTTGGCGATGATGGCCGTAGCCTCGTTGATCGGCATGGGCATCGCCGCCTTTCAGGTCGGTGTCGAATGGGGTTGGTACGCGCTGCCGGCGTTCTGCGGCGGCCTGCCAAAAGCCGAGAGCGTGGAAGAACTCCGGCGTTTGCTGGCGAACGCGCCGCCGCCTTGCGATGAGGTGTTGTGGAGCCTGTTCGGCATCTC
>JBHJHH010000065.1:0-49894 GCA_050331015.1 Geminicoccaceae bacterium | reverse complement strand
GCCGATCTGGAAACGCCGGTATCGGCCATGCTCAAGCTGGCTGAAGGCCGCCGCTACGCGTTCCTGTTCGAGTCCGTCGAAGGCGGCGCCATTCGCGGTCGCTACTCGATCATCGGCCTGAAACCCGACCTGATCTGGCGCTGCGACGGTCAGAGTGCCCAGATCAACCGCCAGGCTCGCGTCGATCCGAACGCGTTCGAAGCCTGTGCCGAGCCCTCGCTCGCTGCGCTCCGCGCGCTGCTCGACGAATGCCGGCTGGACCTGCCGAGCGAGCTGCCGCCCATGGCCGCGGGCCTGTTCGGCTTCACCGCCTACGACATCGTGCGCCTGATCGAAAAGCTGCCGGATGCCAATCCCAAGGAGATCGACATCCCGGATGCGATCTTCATGCGCCCGACCGTGATCGCGATCTTCGACAATATCGAAGACCGCATGACCATCGTCACGCCTGTTTGGCCCGATGCGGAAATCAGCGCACGCGCGGCCTACAACCAGGCCCTGGAGCGCCTGGGCGATACCGTGGCCGACATGAGCCGCGGCTTGCCGTATCGCAGCGAAAGCGGCATCGACAGCCCGCTGCCCGAGCCGGTCTCGAACCTTACGCGCGAGCAGTACCATGCCTTGGTCGAGCGGGCGAAAGAGTACATCCTCGCCGGCGACATCTTTCAGGTCGTGCCGTCGCAGCGCTTCGCCTTGCCCTTCAAGCTGCCGCCGTTCTCGCTCTACCGTGCGCTACGCCGGCTCAACCCGTCGCCCTATCTGT
This sequence comes from Geminicoccaceae bacterium, assembly GCA_050331015.1. GTDB lineage: Bacteria > Pseudomonadota > Alphaproteobacteria > Geminicoccales > Geminicoccaceae > JBHJHH01. Next base: position 49,131 of record JBHJHH010000065.1, on the reverse strand, counting down.
TTTATCTCGATCTCGGCGATTTCACCCTGGTCGGCTCCAGCCCGGAAATCCTCGTGCGCCTGCGCGACAATCAGGTGACCATCCGCCCGCTCGCGGGCACGCGCAAGCGCGGCAAGGACCGGGCGGAGGACGAGGCCCTGCAAAAGGAACTGCTGGAAGATCCGAAAGAGCTCGCCGAGCATCTCATGCTGCTCGACCTCGGCCGCAACGATGTCGGCCGCGTCGCCCAGGTCGGTAGCGTGCAGGTGACCGACAAGATGGTCGTCGAGTTCTATTCGCACGTCATGCACATCGTCTCCAACGTCATCGGCACCTTTGATCCAGAGCGCGCCGATGCGATCGACGTCCTCGCCGCCGGCCTGCCCGCCGGTACGGTGTCCGGGGCACCGAAAGTGCGCGCCATGGAGATCATCGACGAACTCGAGCAGGTCCGCCGCGGCTTTTACGCCGGTGCGGTTGGCTATTTCACCTTCCAGGGCGAGCTCGATACCTGCATCACCCTGCGCACGGCGCTGATCAAGGACGGCACCATGTACGTTCAGGCCGGCGGTGGTGTCGTGGCCGACAGCGATCCCGAGGCCGAGTACCAGGAAAGCTGCAACAAGGCGCGCGCGCTGATCCGCGCTGCCGAAGAAGCGGTGCGCTTCGCCGCGTCCTCGCGCTAAACGCGCTTGCTGCTCGAACCGCTTGCGCCGATCGCGCTGATCCTTCTGCTCGGCAGTATCGTCCAGGGCGCCGTCGGCTTTGCCTACACCCTGGTCGCCATGCCGCTGCTGGCCTGGTTCGGTCTCGATCTGGTCTCGATCGTCACCCTGATCCTGATCTCGGTCTGGGTGCAGACCACGGTAGGCGTCGTCACGCTGCGCGAGCACGTTCGCTGGCCGCTGGTCGGCAAGGTCACCGGCCTGCGCCTGCTCGCCATGCCGCTCGGTCTGGCAGCGCTGGCCACGATCGCCGCCCAGGATCAGGATGTCGTTCGACGCTTCGTCGGCCTGATGGTACTGGCGCTGGTCGCGCTGCAGATCTTCTGCGAACCGCGCAAAGGTGGCATCTGGCAAAAGCCGGTGGCGCTGGTCGGCGCCTCGCTCGCGAGCGGCTTTTTCCAGGGTCTGACAGCCATGGGCGGGCCGGTGCTGATCAACTGGGTGGTCGCCCAGGGCTGGCCGGCACGGCAGATGCGCGCATTCACTTTTGCCGTGTTCTTTGCAACTCTGCCGATCCACAGCGCCATGCTCTACTGGCAGCACGGCGCGACCATGCAACCGGCCCTGATCACCGGCGTCCTGGTCGCACCGCTCACCTTCCTGGGCGCGCGGCTCGGGGTCCAGCTCGGCAACCGCTTCACGCGCGAGCGCCTGAAACAGGTGATCCTCGGTGCGCTCGCCCTGATCGGTTTCAGCGCCGTGGTCGCGCCCTGAGAGCTCAGGACGCTTTCGAGGCGACCAGTGTCGGCGCCGGACAGCCTGGATTCTGCGGGCAAAAGCGCTGGCTCATCAGATAGCTCATCGGCACCAGATCGAAGCCCCTGGCCCGCAGACCCGGCAGCCATGCCGCCAGCGCGTTGATGGTCACCGTGTGCGGATGACCGATGGCAATCGCCATGCCCTGGCGCCGAGCGACCCGTTCGACCTGGCGCAACGCCGCCGCGATGGCCGCCGGCGAACGGTCGTGATCGATGAAGACATCGCGCGTGGCATGGGCAAGGCCGGCTTCCGCCGCCTTGTCGCCGGCAACCGACCGGCTCGAGGTCAGGCTGTCGAGGAAGTAGAGACCTTTGGGCTTGAGTTCGGCCATGACCCGGGTCATCGCGCGCGCATCGGCGGTCAGCCGGCTGCCCATGTGGTTGTTGACCCCAGCATAACCACGAAACGCACTGAGATTGCCACTCACCCGCCCGGCGAATTCCTGCTCACTGAGACCGAGCTCGAGCGCACCCGGCCCGGGGTCCTGGCGCCCGAGCGGCTGCATCGGCATGTGCAGCATGAGCTCGTGACCCGCGGCGCGTGCCCCGCGCGTGCTCTCGGCAAGACCATGACCATAAGGCAGAAACGACAGGGTCAGCGGTCCCGGAAGATCAGCCACCTGGCGCACACGTGACGGGCTCAAGCCGAGATCGTCAATGACGATGGCGATCACCGGCCGTAAACCGTTGGTCTCGCTCAAGGCGGCATAGCGCACCCAGGCCGGCGGTGCCGGCGGCATGTCCACTTGGTGAGGCGTGACCGCGGCGAGCTCGAGCCGGGCCAGCTCAAGGGTCTCGGCATGTGCCGTGCTGATCAGGCGCGGCAGGGGCAGCGGCCAGAGTGTCGATGCGTTCAGGCGGTCGCGCAGCTCACCCGGCACCCGCTGCCTGGCATTCTCCGGCGTCACCAGGGCAAATCCGTCCGGCAGGGCCATCAGATCGAGGGGATGGGAACCGCGCGCCGTGCGCAGATCGATCAGTTCGATCTCGTCCTCGGGCACATCGGCGCCGAACGCCAGCCGCGCGCGCATGGCGGCGGTGCGCGTCTCGAGCCTGGCGTTGATCGAGGCGTAGCGTTCATCCATGGCCTGGCCACTCGGCACCTGCATCTTCTTTGCGGCGAGCCAGGGCAGGGCGGCGATGACCAAGCTGATGCCGATGATGGCCACGCGCCCGAGCAAGGGGATGCGCTGCCATAAATGTTTCGGTTTGGTGATGCGCACGGGATCATTGCGACGCCGAATGCCGCTGTTCGCAGTACGCGTGTGCGGCTTCGCGTCGCTCGGCTGACGAGCGTTCATGCCTGCATCCGAAGTTGACCCAACCCATGGTCACCTTGACCGGAAAGCCGCCAACGCGCAAGGCTCAGGAACGGGTATAGGTGAGTTTTGTCAGAAGGTTACGCGTTCGGGTTGATGGAGTGTGTCAAAAATGTCGACAGAAAGGGCCAAAGCGGCCGGTGCTTGACGCTGGCCGGCCGCAGGCGCTTTGTTGCAGCTCGCATGAAAGCCGAAAACGGGACCCCATCCGGCAATGCTGCTGCTGCTCGATAACTACGACAGCTTCACCTACAACCTGTTCCACTATCTGGGCGAACTGGGCGCGCAGGTGGTGGTCCGGCGCAACGACGCACTGGGTGTCGGTGAAGTCATGGCGATGCGCCCGACAGCGATCGTCATTTCGCCGGGTCCGTGCGATCCAGATCGCGCCGGCATTTCGGTCCCGCTGATCCAGGCGGCAGCCGAAGCAGGCATCCCTCTGCTGGGCGTCTGTCTCGGCCATCAATCGATCGCCCAGGCGTTTGGCGGCCGGATCGTCCGCGCCAACCGAGTCATGCACGGCAAGATGAGCGACATCACGCACGATGGCAGCGGCGTGTTTCGCGAGTTGCCCTCGCCCTTCGCCGCGACACGCTATCATTCCCTGATCGCCGAGCCGGTCAGCCTGCCCGGCTGCCTCACCGTCAATGCCCGCAGCGAGGACGGCACGATCATGGGCCTGCGCCATACCAGCTTGCCGATCCACGGCGTGCAGTTCCATCCCGAGAGCATCGAAACCCGGCAAGGCCACTGGCTCTTGCGCAATTTCCTCAGGCTCGTGCCCGAAAAGGTCGCGGCATGACGGCGCAGACCGAACTCAAGGGCCTGATCAATACGGTCGCCAGCGGGGCCAGCCTGAGCCGGGACCAGGCCGAGATCGCTTTTCACATCATGATGTCCGGCGATGCCACGCCGTCGCAAATGGGCGGCCTGCTCATGGGTCTGCGTGTGCGCGGCGAGACCATCGACGAGGTCACCGGCGCGGCGCTGGCCATGCGTCACAAGATGACCGCGATCACCGCGCCGGAAGGGGCCATCGATACGGTTGGCACCGGCGGTGACGCCAAAGGCAGCTGGAATGTCTCGACCGCTGTCGCCTTCGTCGTCGCCGGCTGCGGTGTGCCGGTCGCCAAGCACGGCAACCGTGCGCTCAGCTCGAAATCCGGTGCCGCCGACGTCCTGAGCGCGCTCGGCGTCAATATCGAGGCGCCGTTTGCGGTCATCGAGCAGGCGATCCGCGAAGCCGGTGTCGGCTTTCTCATGGCCCCGCGGCATCACAGCGCCATGCGCCATGTCGCCGGCACACGTGTCGAGCTCGGCACGCGCACGATCTTCAACCTGCTCGGCCCGTTGTGCAATCCGGCCGGTGTCAAACGCCAGCTCACCGGAGTGTTTTCGCCGATCTGGATCGAACCGGTGGCGGCCGCCCTGCGTGAACTCGGCTGCGAGGCCGCTTGGGTGTTCCATGGCTGCGACGGTCTGGACGAACTGACCGTCACCGGCCCCTCGCGCGTGGCTGAACTCAAGCACGGCGAGATCCGCGTGTTCGAGATCGGCCCCGAAGACGCTGGCCTGCCACGCCATCCGTTCGAGGCCCTGGTGGGCGCCGATCCGGCGGCCAATGCCGCGGCGCTTCGAGCGGTCCTCAGCGGCGAACCGGGCGCCTATCGCGACATCGTCGTGCTCAATGCCGCCGCCGCCCTGGTCGTCGCGCAGCGGGCCGGCGATCTGCGTGCGGGTGCCGAACAGGCGACGGCCGCCATCGATCAGGGCCAGGCGCTGGCCGTGCTCAAACGTCTGGTTGCCATCACCAATGGGGCGAGCGCATGAGCGGCGACGTCCTGGCCGAAATCTGCGCTGCCAAACGCGCACATATCGCTGCCCGCAAGCGCGAACGATCGCTGGCCAGCCTCGAGGCCGCGTGCGACGACGTCGCGCCGCCGCGCGGCTTTGCGGCAGCGCTGACCCGCACGGTTGCAGACGGCCGTTTCGCCCTGATCGCCGAGATCAAGAAAGCGTCGCCGAGCAGAGGCCTGATCCGCGCCGATTTCGATCCGTCTGCGCTGGCACAAGCCTATGCCGCCGGCGGCGCAAGCTGCCTTTCGGTGCTCACCGATCAGCCCTATTTTCAGGGCGACGACACCTATCTCCAGGCGGCACGCGCGGCCGTCGCTTTACCGGTCTTACGCAAGGATTTCATGCTCGATCCGTATCAGATCGTCGAAAGCCGGGCGCTCGGTGCCGATTGCGTGCTGCTGATCATGGCCTGTCTCGCCCAGGCCCAGGCCGCCGAGCTCGAGCAGACCGCACTGGACCTGGGCATGGATGTCCTCATCGAAGTGCACGGCGCTGCCGAGCTCGACCGCGCGCTCAGGCTGCGCTCGCCGCTGATCGGCATCAACAACCGCAACCTCAAGACACTGGCGGTCGATCTGGCGACGACCGAAGCCCTGGCAGGGCGCCTGCCGGCCGAGCGCCACCTGGTCTGCGAAAGCGGCCTGTCCAGCCATGCGGATCTGCAGCGCATGGCCGCTGCCGGCGCGCGCCGCTTTCTCATCGGCGAGAGCTTAATGCGCCAGGACGATGTCGCCAACGCAACGCGCACGCTGCTCGAGGGCCCCGCCGCACGAGCCGATGCAGTGTCATGAGCGGCGAGCTCACTCATTTCGATGCCCAGGGCAATGCGCGTATGGTTGATGTCGGCGGCAAAGACGTCAGCGAGCGCACGGCGACCGCACGCGGCCGCGTCGTCATGGCCCCGGCGACGCTGGCACAGATCGAGGCGCGTGGTTTCAAGAAAGGCGATGTCCTCAGCATCGCACAGCTCGCCGGGATTATGGCTGCCAAGCGCACTGCCGATCTGATCCCCTTGTGTCATCCGCTGGCGCTAACGTCGGTCAACGTCACGCTCACCACCGATGCCGAACAGCACGCCGTTGAGATCGAAGCGATCTGCAAGCTCGCCGGCCGGACCGGCGTGGAGATGGAAGCGCTCACCGCGGTCAGCGTCGCCGCCCTGACCGTCTACGACATGTGCAAGGCGGTCGATCGCGGCATGCGCATCGAGGCGATTCGCCTGGTGCACAAGGCCGGCGGCAAGTCCGGCACGTTCGAGGCGGCCTGAGGCCAGGGCAGACAGTATGATCCCGGTCGCCGAAGCCAGCGCACGCATCCTCGCCGCCTTCACGCCGCTGCCGGCTGAATGGGTGACCCTGCCCCAGGCGCTCGGGCGCGTGCTCGCCGAGGACGTGCGCGCGACCCGCAACCAGCCGCCCAAGGCGGTCTCGGCCATGGACGGCTACGCCGTGCGCAGCGCTGATCTGACAGAAGCCAGCACGGCGCTGCGCATCATCGGTGAGATCCCGGCCGGTGCTCATCTCGACCAGGCCCTGCAAGCCGGTGCCTGCGCGCGCATCTTCACCGGCGCGCCCTTGCCGGATGGGGCCGATGCCATCGCCATTCAGGAAAATGCCGAGCGCGACGGCGATCGCGTGGTCATCCATGGCCGCGTCGCCGCCGGCACCTTCGTACGCCCCGCCGGCCTCGATATTGCCGAGGGCGAACAGGTGCTGGGCTGCGGCACGCTGCTCAGTCCGCGCCATCTGGGCCTGGCCGCTTCGGTGGGACGGATCTGGCTGAGGGTGCACCGGCAGCCGCGTGTGGCCATCCTGGCGACCGGCACGGAACTGGTGCTGCCAGGCGAAAGGCCCGGACCGGACCAGATCGTCTGCTCGAATTCGATCACGCTGGCCGGCCTGGTCAGCCGGTTCGGCGCGACGCCGATCGATCTCGGCATCGCCCCCGACGAGCCGGAAGCCTTGCTGGAGGCGGCACGCGCCGTGGCCGGCTGCGATCTGGTGCTGACCTCGGGCGGTGCATCGGTCGGCGAGCACGACCTGATCCGTGACACCCTCGGCCGGGACGGCTTGCAGCTCGATTTCTGGCGCATCGCCATGCGTCCGGGCAAACCGTTGCTGTTCGGCCATCTGAACGGCGTGCCGTTGCTTGGCCTGCCCGGCAACCCGGTTTCGGCCAGCGTCTGCGCCCTTTTGTTCGCGCGCGGCGCGATCCGTCGCATGCTCGGCCTCGATCCGGCCCTGCCCACCAGGCTTGCGACGCTGGCCGTGGATCTGCCCGCCAACGATCAGCGCCAGGATTATCTGCGCGCCGTGACCGAGCCGGCACCTGACGGGAGCTTGAGGGTCACGCCGTTCGCGCGTCAGGACAGTTCGATGTTCAAGCGCTTCGCTGCCGCCGATGCGCTCGTCATACGCCCGCCACATGCCGAGCGCATAGAAGCCGGCGCGGCGGTGGAGATCATTGATCTGCGTAGCGAGGGCCTCGACATTTAACCGCCACAGGATTGATTTGCGGCATTGCACGAGGCCATTACAAGAACTAAAGTGGAACGAAGCAAGATCGGATGCCATCGTCCGAACATGAAGGGGTCGCTTGTGCTGACGCCGAGGCAACGCCAACTGTTGAAGTTCATTCAGGCCTATGTCGACGAGCATGAGGTGCCGCCGTCGTTCGAAGAAATGCGCGACGCGCTGCAACTAAAGAGCAAGTCGGGCATCCACAGGTTGATCGGCGGGCTCGAGGAACGCGGCTTCCTGCGCCGCCTGCCCTATCGCGCCCGCGCCATCGAACTGGTGCGCCACCGCCCCGGCCAGAGCGCCGAGGGCGAGCAGCCGTCGATGCCTTTGCCGGAGAACGTGCTGCGCGGTCCGTTCGGCCGTTCGACACCCAGACCGGAAAAGCCGGCGCCGGTCGCGGACGAGCCAGTCGACGACAGCGGCGCCGTCTCGCTGCCGCTCTACGGCAGCATCGCCGCCGGCCTGCCGATCGAGGCCCTGTGCGACAGCGGCCGGCATATCAGCGTGCCGGCGGACATGATCGGCAAAGGCGAGCACTATGCCCTCGAGATCGTCGGCGACTCGATGATCGAGGCCGGTATCCTCGATGGCGACACCGTCCTGATCGAGCGGTGCGACACGGCCGGCACCGGCGAGATCGTCGTCGCCCTGATCGATGAAAGCGAGGCGACGCTGAAGCGCTTGCGCAAGCGCAACAACGCCATCGCCCTCGAGGCCGCCAATCCGGCCTTCGAGACGCGCATTTTCGGTGCCGATCGCGTCCGCATTCAGGGCAAGCTGGTCGGCCTGCTCAGGCGTTACTGAGCTCGGCGTTGATCCAGGGCGCTGACTCGCCGGTCGTCGCCGCCAGATCGAGGGCGCCGTAGCGATCACGCAAGGCGCGCGCATCGCGCAAGGCATCGGCGTAGAGATCAGCCGGCCAGCCCAGATCCTTGGCACGGGTCGGGCAGCCGGCGGCGCGCAGCGCACCTTCGATCGCACCGGCGGGGCGCATGACACCGGCCAGCTCCGTGCGCAGTGATGGCCAGCTTGCCGCCAGGCGCGGGTAGATGCCGGCAGCCTGCTTGGCGACCAAGCAGGCATGGCAGGAGGCGGCGATCTCGCTGCCGAAGGCGGTTTCGAGGTCGCCCGCTTCCGAGCCGACGGCGTCGGGCAGGTGTGTGTAGGCGACCAGGCGCGCCTGCAAGCGCGCCAGAGCGCATGTGGTCACGGCGATCTGCTCGCCATGCAGCGCATCCGAGCTAGCGCCGCGCATATCCATATAATGACTGACCAGATGCTCACCCTGGCTGGCCGGTGCGCTCGAGCCGGCGTGCAGCATGCTGAGACCTGACAGCAGCAGACTTTCCATGAGCAGGCCGACCGCCTCGACGTCGCCGTCGCCAATCGCCGCCGCACGTTCGATCAGCGCCGTTTCGTGCGCCGCCAGCCACGCAAACAACACCGGATCATAAGCAGTACCGAGCGCTTCCTGGCCGATGCGCTGATCGACCTGCACCGTCGAGCGGCACAGCGCATCGCCGAGCCCGGCGCGGCGCAGCCGCACGGGCGCTGCGGCCAGGATGCCGGGATCGCACAGGACCGCGACCGGGGCGCGGGCCGGCAGCGTGGATTTCAAGCCATTGACCTCGATCGAGGCATTTGCCGAAACGAAGCCATTCATCGACGGCGCTGTGGCGACAACCGCATACGGGCAGCTACGCCGGAAAGCGCTCAGCTTGACCAGATCATTGATCGTGCCGGAACCGACCGCGACCAGCGCATCGACCGGCGGCAGCGCGGCCATCAAGGGCGCGACCGTGGTCATCGACGCCTTCACGCCGGCCGGCAGCGTGATGTGCGCCGCGTCATGCCGACAGGCGACCCGGTTGCCGAGCACCACGGCCGTGTTGGCATCGTCGATCACGGCAAGCCGTTGCCAGCTGCGCGCGCCGGCCAGCGCGGCAACCGCGTCCGGCACGCTGTCGCTCCAGTGGATCACCGGCGGCACCGGGCGATCGGCCGGCCAGGTCTTGCAGATCGCGTCAAGCTGCGCCGCGAAGCCCGGTCTCACGCCAGCGCGCTCATCAGATCGGGCCGATCGGTGAACACGCCATCGACGCCCCAGTGCTGCAGGCTGGCAACGAAGCTCGGATCGTTCACGGTATAGGCAAACAGCGTGATACCCGCCTCTTTCAGTGCCGCAACGCGCCCCGAGGTCAGGTGATCCGCGGCCGGATTGAGGGCGCTGCAGCCCAGTTCCGCCAGGAGCGGCGCCGGATTGCGCGGCACCCGTCCGACCAGCAAGGCGCGCGGCAGCTCGGGTGCCACCTCGCGTGCAGCAATGAGACTTTCGCGCGCAAAGCTGGAGATCAGCGGCGGCGGCAGATCCGCGGGCCAGCTGGCCTTGACCACCTGCAAAGCCTTGAAGGCGGTTTCGCTCTCGCGGCCCTTGCACGGCTTGAGCTCGATATTGGCCGACAGCCTGAGGTCGGCCAGCAGCGCAAGCGCCGCTTCGAGCGACGGGATCGGCTCACCTTTGTAGGGATCATCGAACCAGCCGCCGGCATCGAGCTGTTGCAGAGCGGCCCAGGCGGTCGCCGCCACCTTGCCCCGGCCATTGGTGGTCCGACGCAACGTGTCGTCATGCATCAGGATCGGTACGCCATCGGCGCTGAGCTTGACATCGAACTCGACCCAGCGCGCGCCGAAGGCTGCCGCCTTGCGGATCGAGGCCAGCGTGTTTTCCGGTGCCAGACCGGCCGCACCACGATGGCCGATCACCTTGGGCAAGGGCGTCGACAGGCTGGCGATCACGGGTCCGGTCCTCTCGCTGATCTGAAGCGTGCTAGCGCTGCTATGGCGCAGGTCTCATGGCGTCGGCAAGCCGTCATGGCGATAGACGTGCCACAGAAAGCGCGCCGCGGCGCTGCGATGGGGCCGCAGCGTGTCACCGAAGGCCGCCATGGTCGCTTTGTCGGGGCGCTCGGCCCAGCCCTTCAGCTTTTGCGCCGCCGTGCGCACGGCCAGATCGTCCGCCGGCCAGACATCCGGGCGCTTGAGGGCAAACAGCAGATAGATCTCCGCCGACCAGCGACCCAGTCCTTTGACCTGGGTCAGATGGGCAATGGCGTCTTCGTCCGCCATCGCGGCGAGACCATAGAGATCGAGCCGCCCGCTGGCGACATCTTCGGCCAATGCCTTGATATAGCGCACTTTCGGGCGGGACAGGCCGCAGCTGCGCAGCGCCTCGTCGTCCATGGCCGCGATCCGCACCGGATCGAACGCGCCGCAGCCATCGCTCAGACGGTCCAGGATCGAACGGGCGGCGTGGATTGAGAGTTGCTGGGCGACGATGATGCGCATCAGCCCGGCGAAGCCCGGCTCCTGGCTGCGCTGTTTCGGCAGGCCGCATGAGGCGAACGCACGAGCGATGTCCCGATCGCGCTCGGCCAGCGCCTCGAGCGCCGGACGCAGGCTCTCATCGGGCTGATCGTTCTGCACCAGGGTCATCGCGGTCCCTCCTCGAACGCTGCGCGAGCAGAGCCCAGGCCACGGCGCTTGTCAAAGTCTGCGTCGCCGGTCAGTTGTAAGATCTCTCGCGATCGAAAGCGGTCATGGCGCAACGCTCGTTCACCCTCAGTTCTGGACCGGAAAGCCTGTCGGGCCTCGTCGAGCGGGTCATGTTCCACAATCCCGACACCGGCTTTGCCGTCCTGCGCATCCGACCGCAAGGGCGCAAGGACTCGGTCACGGTCGTCGGCCGCGCACCGGCGATCAATCCGGGCGAGGTCATCCGCGCCGAGGGCGCCTGGGAGCAGGACCGCTCCTGGGGCGAGCAGTTCCGTGCGAGCTGGCTGACGTCGCTGCCGCCGACCACACGCGAGGGCATCGCCGCCTATCTCGGCTCGGGCATCATTGCCGGCATCGGCCCGTCGCTGGCCGGCCGCCTGGTCGAGGCGTTTGGCGAGCACGTCTTCGAGGTCATGGACCAGCGGCCGGCGCGCCTCGAAGAGGTCGACGGCATCGGCAAGAAGACCGCGGCGCGCATCGCCGAGAGCTGGAAGAAGCAGCGCGCCGTCCATGACGTCATGCTGTTTTTGCACAGCCACGGCATCTCGCCCATGCGCGCGGCGCGCATTCACGAGGCCTATGGCGATGCCGCCGTCGAGCTGATTTCCAAGGACCCCTACCGGCTGGCACGCGACATCCGCGGCATCGGCTTCCATGCCGCCGACCAGCTCGCCGAACGTCTCGGGCTGGCCGGCGAATCGCCACTGAGGCTGCGCGCGGCGCTGGCGCATGTCCTCAGTGAAGCCACCATGGACGGCCATTGTGCGCTGCCGCGCGGTGAACTGCTCAGATCCACCCGCGAACTGATCGGCGGCAGCTTCGAAGCAACACAGACTGCCCTCGATGACGAAATCGCCCAGGGTGGCCTGATCGCGGAAACCATTGGCGAGGCGCCATGCGTCTTTTTGACGACGCTGCACGCGGCCGAGATCGACGTTGCCGACGCCTTGCGCGCGCGCGCCAGCGGCCAACCGCCCTGGAACGTCCAAACGCCTTCGGCCCGGCTGGAGGAGATCGAGCGGCTGCTCGAGATCACGCTCGCCGAACGCCAGCGCGACGCCGTCCTCACCGCCCTGACCAGCCAAGTGCTGGTCATCACCGGTGGTCCCGGCACCGGCAAGACGACGCTGGTGCGCTCGGTGCTGGGCGCCTTGCCGCTGGATGTGGTCGAGGTGCGTCTGGCGGCACCGACCGGCCGTGCTGCGCGCCGTTTGAGCGAAAGCACCGGGCTGGAAGCGAAAACCCTGCACCGTTTGCTCGAGGCCGATCCGCAACGCGGCTTTGCCCGCGGCAAGGACCGGCCCCTGCACTGCGATCTGCTCGTGGTCGATGAGGCGAGCATGGTCGACATCCAGCTCATGCAGGCGACCGTGAACGCTTTGCCGGACAGCGCTGCGTTGATGCTGGTCGGCGATGTCGATCAGTTGCCGTCGATCGGACCGGGCCGTGTGCTCGGCGACATCATCGAGAGCGGCGCGATACCGACCGTGCAACTTGACGAGATCTTCCGCCAAGCCGCGAGCAGCCGCATCGTCACCACCGCGCATGCGATCAACGCCGGCAGCCTGCCCGATCTGGCGCATCCCGAGGCCGGTCTGAGCGATTTCTACGCCATCGGCGCACGCAGTGCCGAGGATGCCAGCGCCAAGGTGGTCGAGCTGGTGACCAGGCGCATCCCGGAGCGCTTCGGCGTCGATCCGATCAGCGATGTCCAGGTCTTGAGCCCGACCAACAAGGGCGTCGCCGGCGCACAAAGCCTGAACGAGCGCCTGCAGGACGCGCTCAATCCACAGCCAGTGCATGTCCTGGAGCGCCATGGCCGCCGCTATGCCCTGGGCGACAAGGTCATGCAGCTCGAGAACGACTACGAGCGCGAGGTCAACAATGGTGATATCGGCCGCATCACCGGCGTCGATCTCGAACGTCGCCAGCTCGACGTGCTGATCGACGGCCGCACGCAGACCTATGCTCAAGACGAGCTCGACGCCCTGGCCCCGGCCTACGCCATTACGGTGCACAAGAGCCAGGGCTCGGAGTATCCGGTGATCGTCTTGCCCTTGTGCGCCCAGCACGGTCGCATGTTGCGGCGAAATCTTGTCTATACCGCCATCACACGCGCAAAGAAGCTCGCCATCCTGGTGGCAGAGCCGCAGGCCCTGGCGATCGCGGTGCGTGAACGGCCGAGCGAGTTTCGCTGGTCGAACCTGGTCGCCCGGCTGCGCGCCGATGATACGCAAAGCCCGGCCGAGGCCGAGCAGGGGGAGTGAGCCATGAGCCTTGATGATCTGCCGACGCGTGCTGCGGGCGCTGCCATTGTCGCGCGCGATGCCGGCAAGCTGGCGCTCGAGTATTTCCATCGTCGCAGTGAGCTGGCGATCGAACGCAAGGGCCTGCAGGACCTGGTCAGCGAGGCCGATCGCGAGGTGGAAAACCTGATCCGCGCCGTGCTCGGAGCCCTGTTCCCGGGCGAATCGATGCTCGGCGAAGAGGGCGGCGGCGGCGAGGCGGATCATTTATGGATCATCGATCCGATCGACGGCACGGCCAACTTCTTGCGCGGCCTGCCCTACTGGTCGGTGACCCTGGCCTATCGCCACGAAGGTGAGCTGATGGTCGGTGCCACCTACGACCCGGTGCACGACGAGCTTTTTCTCGCCACCAAGGGCTTTGGCTGCTTGCGCAATGCCAGGCCGGTCAGCGCCGCAACGACCAACCGCCCGGAAAGTGCCTGCATCGGCCTGAGCTACACCTTCAAGCATGACCGGGCGCACTATGCCGCGATCGTCAAAGGCATTGTCGAGGCCGGCTTCGATCACCGTCGCCTGGGTTCGTCCGCTCTGTCCCTCTGCCACCTGGCCGACGGCCGGCTCGACGGCGTGATCATCCCTTACGCGCATATCTGGGACGTCGCCGCCGGCATCTTGATTGCCCGCGAAGCCGGAGCGATATGCAGCGATTTCATGCCTGATGGCGACATCACCCGACCGGCTGGCTTGCGCGCCAGCACCACCGGCCTGCAGGCAGAGCTGGAGCGGATCGGCTAGATCTCGCCGCGTTCGGTGAGCGGGTAGATCAGACAGGTGGTCGTACCCGTGGCATAGAGCTTGTCATCGTCGACGCCTTTAAGCGTGGCATCGGCGGTCGCCATGGTCCTGCCGGCATGGACCACCTGTCCCTCGGCGCGCAAAAGCCGACCATCCGGCGGGATCGGCCGCAGGTACTTCACCGCCAGATCGACCGTGCCATAACCATGACCGGGCGCCAGCGTGGTGTTGACCGCACAACCGAGCGCGCTGTCGAGCATGGCCGCCGCCAAGCCGCCATGCAGCATGCCGAACGGATTGCACTGATGCAGCTCGGCTTCGCCTTCGAAAATCGCCCTACCCGTGGTGACGCTCACAGCACGAAAACCCAAACACGCGCCGATCGGCAGCGCCTGTTCGCCCTGCTCCAGCAAGCGGTTCAACGCATCGAGGCCGGAAAGCCGGCGGTGATAATCGCGCAGCACACCGGGGCGCAGGAAGCCGAAGCGGCGCTCGAGGCGCTCGGCCTCGTCGGCGGGTGCAATGTCTTCGTTCACGTTCCAGATCCGCTCGCCGGCATGGCATGCCCCAACTCTTTCAGGCGTCGTTCCAGCCGCAGCAGCAAGCGCGACAGATCATCATGGTCGGCGTCATCGAGCGCTGCGCCGGGCGCGCGCGTGCGCGCGCTGGTGATCAAGCCGCGACGGCGCAGGATCTCCTTGCGGATCGCCAGACCGATACCCGGCTGCTGCTCATAGCGCACCAGCGGCAGATAGGCGTCATACAGGTCGTGCGCCGCTTCCATGCGCGCGCTAGCGAACAACCGGTAGACCTCGACGAGCATTTCCGGAAAGGCAAAGCCGGTCATGGCGCCATCGGCGCCGCGTCCGAGTTCGAGCGGGTAGAACAGGGCGCTGTTGCCGACCAGGATGGCCACGCGGCGCAACCCCGCCTCGGCGCTTTGCTTGCGCACGCGCGTTAGCTTGCGCAGGCCCGGCCAGTCCTCATGCTTGAGCACCTTGATCTGCGGGCACTGTTCGACCAAGCGCAAGAAAACCGGCACCGACATATGCACACCAGTCAGCGCCGGGTAATCCTGCAAGACGACCGGCACATCCGGCCCGAGCGCTTCCAGCGCGCCGTGGACATAGGCCTCGTAGCGCTCATCGGTCGGCAGCGGCGGCGGTGGGGCGAGCATGACACCGGCAGCGCCGGCGGCCATCACCTCGTGCGCCAGAGCGCGCATCGGATCGAGCCCGGGCGCGCTGACACCGACTACGACCGGCACGCGCCCGGCGACCTGGCCGAGTACATGGCGGGCGACGGTCAGCGCTTCGTCGCCGGCCAGCTTGTTGGCCTCGCCCATGACGCCCAGGATGGTCATGCCGTGCACGCCGGCCGCCAGATAGGCCTCGATCAGGCGGGTCATGCTTGGCAGGTCGAGCCGGCCGTCCTCGTGAAACGGCGTCGCCGAGATGATGAAAACGCCCTCGGCGCGTTCGCTCAACGCCGCCATGATGGTCACCCGGCCGCCCGCTGCGACGGCGCAGGCTCTCCGGCCGCACCGGCATGCGAAGCCGCCAGGGCACGGATGCGCTTGACCATCGAGTACAGCCCATTGGCTCGGTTCGGCGTCAGATGGCGACCGAGACCGACATCCTCGATGATCTTCGGCGGGTTGGCGAGAATGTCATCGGCCCGGCGGTCGTCATAAAGGCGCATGAGCAGTGCGATCAGACCCCGGACCAAGATGGCATCGCTGTCGGCCTGAAAGCGGATGTGATCGCTGGCATCGTCATGGGCCGCAACCATCCAGACCTGGGACTGGCAGCCGTGCACCTTGTGGTCCTCGGTTTTCAGCTCGGCCGCCATCGGCTCGAGCTTTTTGCCCAGGTCAATGATGTATTCGATCTTCTCGCGCGGATCTTCGAGCAGCTCGAAGTCTTCCGCCAGAAGGGCCTGTTCCTCAGCAATGGTCGGCGCCTGCGCCACCCAATATCCTCCCAAATGCAGTTCCTACGGGAAGATATGGCCGGTTCGGTGGGGCCGATCAACGTTTGCACGCTCTGGTCAGCGCGCGATCCAACACCAGATCACCTGCGTATAAGGGACAGACTGTCGCAATCAGCGATCGATCATGCACGTTCCCGGGAGCCTTTGAACATGACCCGCTTTTTTGTGCGGCAAAGCCTTGTTGCTGCCTCAATGTGCGCCGCCTTGTGCGTGCCGCTGGCCGTCGACGCGCGCATTCCGGCCGACAACCGCCTGGAATTCAAGGTCAAGCGCAACGGCCAGCAGATCGGCGAACATGTCATCGCTTTCGATCGAAGCGGCGATGCCTTGCAGGTCGAGATCTCGATCGATCTCAAGGTCAAGCTGGCGTTCGTCACCGTCTACAACTACGAGCACAGCTCGAAAGAGGTCTGGCGCGACGGCCAGTTGGTCAGCATCCGCACCACGACCGACGACAATGGCGACGAGCAGTTTGTGCGCGCTGAACGCCAGGACAGCGAGATCGTCGTCGACAGCTCGAGCGGCGAGCGCGCCATCGACACGCCAGTGCTGCCGACAAGCTACTGGCACAAGGACATGCTTGGAGCCGCCAGGTGGCTGAACACACAAAATGGTGAGGTGGTGTCGTCGTCGATCGAAGAACTCGGCATCGATACCATCGAGGTCGCCGGCGAGACGGTCGAGGCCGAGCGCTACCGGCTGCGCGGCGATATCGATGCCGATCTGTGGTATAGCCAGGGCGAGTGGGTGAAGCTGCAGTTCGAGGCCGAAGACGGCTCGCTGATCGACTATGTGCGCACCAATCCGCTGACCACGCGCACCGCCGACAGTTGAGCGTTCAGCCAGTGCAAACACTCTTGGCCCAGCCGAAATAGGCCAGCGTCGGCTCGCGGGTCTGATCGTTGTCACTGAAAAGGGCAATCGCCTCGATCGATCTGACGGGCGCGTGTCCGAAAGCCGCCTCGAAGTCGGCGGCGATGTCGCGCTCCTCGATCTGCCAGGTGCCAAGACCGACATCGCCGCTGCGGATCACGACGTTCCGCACCGCTTCCGGCTGGTAGGGATTGGCGATGATCGAGCCGGGCGCCTCACTGCCGCCGCTCCAGACATAGCGCAAGATGGGTACGTCTTCCGGTGGCGTCAGCGCGCCGGGCACGCCGAACAGCACGAACAGCCCGGCCGCGACGTCGTCGCCCGTGCGTGCGCGTAAATCGGCGCTCGGTTGCAGATCATCGACCCGCCACGCCCAGCGCAGTCCCATGCAGGTCGCAAGATCGATATCGACCGGCAGGACGAGGCCCGAAGCGCTCGCCATCGGCCGCGCTTCGATTGCGGGCATGCCGTCAATGTCAACCGTATCGTAGCGGGTTTCGCCGCGCAGGCGTACGTGGCGGAACGCGTCGATCGGGGTGATGCCGGCTTCGAACAGGGCGCGTTCGCTAACGGCGGCGTCCGCGCCGACATCGACGACCGGGGTGCACGCGACAAGGCAAAGCCCGGCGCTCAAACGCATCGTCATTCGGCCAAGCATCACGCCTTCCTCGATCTGTCACACTGCCACGCTGGCGTGGGTGCGGAAATGGCGTGCACCGCACGGCAAAGCGAGGGGCTCGGCTGTGCACAAGGGCGTGTAGGCCTATGTGATCGGCACGGACCCCATCATGGACACGTACCCGGTGCAAACCTTACGTTTTCTGTTCGCTGACCAGCTCAGCCGCGAGCTCTCTGCCCTGGAAGACATCGACAAGGACCATGACGTGGTCCTCATGGTCGAGGTGGCCGATGAGGCCAATCATGTGCCGCATCATCCCAAGAAGATCGCGTTTTTGCTCTCGGCCATGCGCCATTTCGCCGACGCGCTACGCGGTGACGGCTTCACGGTCGACTATGTCGAGCTCGATGACGATGACAACACGCACAGCTTCGGCGGCGAACTGGCACGCGCGCTGGAGCGGCACAAGCCCGAGCGCGTGGTCATCACCTGGCCGGGTGAGTACCGCGTGCTGGCGATGATCCAGGACTGGCAGGCGCGCTTCGATATCGAGATCGAGCTGCGCGAGGACACGCGCTTTTTTTGTTCGCGCGAGGCGTTCGCAAGCTGGGCCAAAGACCGCAAGGTCCTGCGCATGGAGCACTTCTACCGCGAGATGCGCAAGACATCCGGCTATCTCATGGAGGATGATCAGCCGGCCGGCGGCAAGTGGAACTATGACGCCGACAACCGCAAGCCGGCGCCGGACGACCTCGATCCGCCCGATCCGATGCAGTTCACGCCCGACCTGATCACCGGCACGGTCATCGATCTGGTCAAACGGCGCTTCGACAACCGCTTCGGCGATCTGGACGATTTCTGGTTTGCGACCACCCGCGGTGACGCGCAGCGGGCGCTGAAATCCTTCGTGAAACGCGCCCTGCCCAAGTTCGGCGACTACCAGGACGCCATGCTCGACGGCGAGGATTACCTCTTCCACTCGGCCTGTTCGCAGTACATGAACTGCGGCCTGATCAGCCCGAAAGAGGCCTGCGATCTGGCGCAGGAGGCTTACGACCAAGGCAAGGCACCGCTCAACGCCGTCGAGGGCTATGTTCGCCAGATCCTCGGCTGGCGCGAATATGTCCGTGGCATCTATTGGTTGAAGATGCCGGAGTACGCCCAGGAGAACCGCCTGAACGCCAAGCGCCCGCTGCCGGCGCTGTACTGGGGACAAAACACCAAAATGCGGTGTTTGCACCAGGTTGTTGACCAAACGCGCAGGGAGGCGCATTCGCACCACATCCAGCGCCTGATGGTCACCGGCAACTTCGCCCTGCTCTTGGGCGTTGTACCAGAGGAGATCTGTGCCTGGTATCTGGCGGTCTACGCCGATGCCTTCGAGTGGGTCGAACTGCCGAACACGCTCGGCATGGTCATGCATGCCGATGGTGGCTATCTTGGCTCCAAGCCCTATGCAGCCAGCGGCAACTACATCAACAAAATGTCGAATTTCTGTCGTAGCTGCTATTACGACGTGAAGAAGAAAAACGGCGAAAAAGCCTGCCCATTCAATTATTTGTACTGGAATTTCATGATCGAGAACCGCGGTCGCTTCGCCGACAATCCGCGCATCGGCCAGATCTACAGCACACTCGATCGCATGGGCGACGACAAGCGCGAGGCGATCCGATGCGATACCGAACGCTTCCTGCGCGCCCTCGAGCGAGGTGAGGCATGAAGGACGAGCTCGTCTGGATTACCGGCGCCTCGCAGGGCATCGGTCGCGCGATTGCGCTGGAGTGCGCGGCACAGGGCGCCAAGGTGGCCGCCACCGCGCGCGGCGAGGCGGATCTGCAGGCCCTGGCGGATGATGCGGCGGCGCTCAGCGGCAGCATCCATGCTTTTCCAGCCGACATCACCGACGGCTCGGCCATGGGCCAGACCGTGGTGCGCATCGGCCAACAGCTCGGACCGATCGACATTGCCATTTTGAACGCCGGGACGCACAAGCCGGTCAGCGCCGAGCAGTTCGACTCGCGCGATTTCGCCGCCCTGATCACCGTCAACCTGCTCGGCACCGCCAACACCCTCGAGGCCGTCATGCCGGGAATGGTCGCGCGCAAGGCCGGCCATATCGCGGTGGTGTCCTCGGTTGCCGGCTATACCGGTCTGCCGACCGCGGCCTATTACGGTGCCACCAAAGCGGCGCTGATCAATCTGTGCGAGGCGCTGAAGTTCGATCTCGACAAGCATGGCGTGCACATGCACCTGATCTGCCCGGGCTTCGTGCGCACGCCGCTAACCGATCTGAACGAATTTCCAATGCCCTTTCTCATGGAGCCCGAAGAGGCCGCCAAGGCGCTCATCAAGGGGCTGCAGAGCGATCGCTTCGAGATTACCTTTCCGCGTCGGTTCACCTGGATGATGAAGCTGCTGCGGGTGTTGCCCTACTGGGCCTACTTTCCGCTGGTCGCCCGCGGCACCAAGGGAGAGTCATCCAGCTAGCGAGGGGAGCCAAGTCCGTGCCCGATGGTCTGCCCGGCAGCGACGATACCGTCAGCAAGGCGCTCGATCGCTACATCGCTTATTGGCAGCGGCTGTCGCCCGGATCGCTCGAAGACCTGCGCGACCTCGCGCATACGGATGTACGCTTCAAGGACCCGTTCAACGATGTCCGCGGCATCGACGCCATGCTCGCCGTCTTGCGCAAGGCCTTCGAGGACGCCGACGACATCAACTTCGTCGTTCAGCGTGTCGCGCGCAGCGACGGCCATGCCTATCTGCGCTGGGACATGTCGTGTCGACCGAAGACCTCACGCAGCGCCGAGCCATTCCGCATCGAAGGCGTCAGCGAAGTCTGGCTCGATTTCGACGGTCATGTGCTGGCGCATGTCGACTATTGGGACAGCGGCGAGCAGTTCTACGAAAGGATCCCGCTACTCGGCCGCGTAATCCGACTGATAAAACGCCGCATGGCCGCTTGACGGATGGTAGAGCGCCCCGGCGCTCCGATCGGCGGCCACGTCGGCAACCTTGGTGAATGCCAGCGTGACATGGCCGACCGTGAAGCCGTACTTGCTCGCGGTCGCCCGGTTCAGCAACACGCCGTCCGGCTGCAGGAACATCCAGTCGTCGAAATGGACGACGAACTCGCGGCCGTTCATCGGCAGCTTCAGGTCGTAGCGCAGGTTGAACGCGTTGCCCGAGGCGACCCCCTCGCCGACGCCGACGACGTCCGCTGCCCGGCCCTCATAGGTGTTCTCGCCGGTCTTGCGCAGCCGCCAGACGCGTTGCTGGGTCTCGCCGTCCTCGTAAACAAAGTCCTCGCGCAAGACGAACTCATCGCCTTCTTGCGTCCCGCGCAGGTCAACGACAAATTGCCGGCGCACCTTGCCAAAACGATCCTGGAACATGCCCCAGGCACGCGTATGGCCCTCGAAATAAATCTCCGGACGAAATTCCGGCTCGTTGCCCGCGAAGTCTTCAGGTTTCATGCCGGAACACCCAAGCAGTAAAAGTCCCACCAGCACATAGAAGACATGGCGCACGCGCATAGGGGTCTCCTCAAGAAAATTGTTCTTGCACCGGCGAGATGTGTCGCACGGGCGCGCTGTCCATAGCGCGCGGCCATCATGCCGGCGCCGTGGCGCCCTGCAGGCGCTGCTGGATGTCCCGTTGGGCCGCGGCATCGAGCGGGAAATGCCACACCAGCGCCACAGCGCCGAGCTTGATTACCAGCGGTGCCAGGCCATACAGCGCCGACAGGCCGAACAAAGCCAGCGCGCCATTGTCGCCGCTCGCCTCGAAGCCGAGCAATCCCAGCACGGGAAAGGCGAAGCCAACGGCAAAGGCCAGGCTCAGCTTGGTGGTCATCGACCAGAGCGCGAAGAACAGGCCGGTGCGCCGGCGGCCGGTGCGCAGGCGATCGAGGTCGACGACATCGGCCTGCATCGAGCTCGGCAGGGCCAGATCGGCACCGAGCGACACGCCGGACGCCAGACAGATGGCAAAGAACCAGTGGACATCGCCAGCGCCGAGCAGCGGCACGGTCGAGAACGCGATGCACGCCCAGAGCATGGCATAGCACCAGGCGCGGTGCTTGTCGGTGCGCCTGGACAGCCAGAGCCAAAACGGCACGGCCAGGACGCCGGAGAGAAAATACAAAAACAGCAGCGGCCCGGCCTGGTCTTTCGCCTGCAACACGTGCTCGACAAACAGTAAAAACAGCGTCGCCGGCAGGCCGTTGGCAATACCGTTCAGGAAATACGCCGCGACCAGGCGGCGGAAGGGTCCGTTCGCCCAGGCCTGCTCGATGCCCTCGCGCAAGCGCAGCGGCTTGGTCTTGATATGGGCAATCTCGGGCGTGCCGGCCATGAGTGCCAGCAGACCGATCGGCAGGCAGACCAGCATGATCCAGAACAGCCCGGCCAGCGTCGCGCCCTCGTCCGCCGAACCCTGGCCGCCGGCGAGGAGCACCGGCAGCGCGCTGGCGAACAGGATGCCGAAAATGACGCAGACCTCGCGTGCCGCGGTGATGCGCGAGCGCTCGTGATAATCGCTGCTGAGCTCGGCACCCCAGGCGACATAGGGCAGGATCATCATGGTCCAGGCCAGATAGGCGACCGAGGTCCAGACCAGCAGATAGAGCGCACCGACGCCCTGGCCGGGCATGAACAAGAGATAGCTGGAAAGGAGCAACAGCGGCGCCGCCGCCAGGATCCAGGGCCGACGCTTGCCGATCGGTGTCGGGGTACGGTCGCTGAGCTCGCCGATGAGCGGATCGCTGACGGTATCGAGCAGGCGGGCGGCGAACAGCACCACGCCGATCGTGGTCAGGCCAAGGCCGAGCTCGCTGGCGTAGAATGCCGGCAGGTAGACGTAGAGCGGCAGGTTCAGCGCGGCCAGCGGGAAGCCCAGCAGGCCATAACCCAGCAGAAGCGGCCAGCTCAGCGCCGGCGCACAGTCTTCCCGATCGCTACCGGCGCGCGCCGGTACCTCAGCACGTGTCGACACTGCCATTCAGGCCCCGTCGTATCCGGTTGCCGGTCCTTTAAGACCGCGCCACCGCGACCTGGACCACATCAGTGCAGCCGGCGCGGAAACCGGCTTCACAGTAGGCGAGATAGTAGTCCCAGAGGCGTTTGAAACGGGTATCGAAGCCCTGGCCGCGCAATTCCGGCCAGACCTGCTGGAAACGGCGGTTCCAGACCGCCAGGGTCTCGGCGTAGCACGGGCCGAACGCACGCTCGGCGCGCTTGACCAGGCCGGCCTGGCGGAACTGCTCGCTGAGGGCTTGCGGTGACGGCAGCATGCCGCCCGGAAAGACATAGCGCTGGATGAAATCGACGCTGCGGCGGTAATTGTCGAAATACTGATCGGCAATGGTGATGATCTGCAGGCCAGCGACGCCGCCGGGCTTTAGGGCATCGCGCACCTTGGTGAAATAGGTTGGCCAGTATTCCCGGCCGACGGCTTCGAACATCTCGATCGAGGCGATACGATCGAAGCGGCCGTGCTCGACATCGCGATAGTCCTGCAAGCGCAGCTCGACGCGATCGTTCAGGCCGGCTTTCTGGATGCGTTCGGCGGCATAGGCGTACTGCTCTTTGGAAATCGTGATGCCGGTGACGCGCGCACCGATCTCGCCGGCGACGAATTCGGCAAAGCCCCCCCAGCCGCAGCCGATCTCGAGGACATCCTGATCCGGACCGACCTCGATGTGCCTGGCCAGCGAGGCATACTTCGCCCGCTGCGCGCCTTCGAGGTCATTGGCGCCTTCGCTGAACAGCCCGGAGCTGTAGGTCATGCTGGTGTCGAGCCAGGCGCTGTAAAAGCGGTTGCCCAGGTCATAATGTGCATGGATGTTGCGCTGAGCACCACTTTTGGTGTTGCGATTGCGCCAGTGCTGCAGGCGATTGAAGAGCGCGAACCAGAAGGTGCCGGCCATGCGGTCCTTGAACACCTGCTCGTTCAGCGCGAACAGGCCGAGCAGCGCCGCCAAATCCGGACTGTCCCAGTCGCCGTCCATATAGCTTTCGGCAAAACCGACACCGCCGCCGATCAGAAAGCGCCGGAACATGCGCAGATCGTGGATGTGCAGCTCGCCGAGCGGTCCGTCCGCCTCGCCGTCGACGCGATACTGGTCACCATCGGGCAGTCGCAGGATCAAGGTGCCCTGGCTGATTCGACCGGCGACATCGAGCATGCGGGCGGTCAGCCAGGAGGCCGCGGGTTGGCTTGTCGCGTCAGGCGCGCTCGTCTCGTGTTTGTCCATCACCAGCTCCTCCCCAGCACGCATCGGTGAATAGCTGCGTCTCGCTCTCAGGCGGCTACATCTCCTGGTCGTGAGCGGCCGGCCTCGTCGAAGCTCGTTGCCTCATTGCGATAGCGTGCCCCTTTCAACACCAGTCGTAGCGCTTCCCAATGGATACCGACAATGACTTTGAACGTCATCAAAGGATAGGCAAGACAAGCGTATATCAACCTGCGGTCGTCCAACGGCGCTGCATCGCCAGACCATGTGGCGAGGAGTTGCGCCCCCTCGGCGATGTCTTGCCGGATCAGTATTGTTAAGCGCTCGTCCGGCGCCTTGAGGCGGAAACGATAGCGCGCGTCCATCTGGATGAACGGCGAGACATAAAATGCCTTGTCACAGGCCTGCACCACCGGCTGGCGCGCACCATGGTCAGCCGCCACCGGCAAGACATAAACGTGCTGACCGCCAAAGGTGTTCTTCACCTCGTACAAAATACCGCGCAGCCGTCCTTGGGCGTCATAGCCGAAATAGATGCTGAGCGGATTGAAGACATAGCCCAGCAGGCGTGGAAAGCAGAGCATATGGATACGCGTCGCCGCTTTGGGCACACCGGCCTCGGCAAAGCGCAAAGCCGCCCAGGGCTTCAGCGCTGTGCCATCGCGCGGACCGTGATCCCGGTTCAGCAGGCTGAACAGATTGAACCGGTTGACCGACAACAGCCAAGTCAGCCGGCCGGGCTTCGTCAGGCGATCGAGGTCGATCAGTAGCGTGAACACACGATAGCGGAACTTGTGGCGAAAGGGCCGCAAGCGCTGGTGCATGACCTGGCCGAAATAGAGCCGGCCTTCGTCCATCGGCACACCGCTGCCGCTCACCGCGACGGCTCCGCCACGGCCCCTTCGGGCATGCCGATGACGCCGCTGGCCACCGCCGGGCGCGGCTTGAAGATCTGCGGCAGGTCGCCGGCGATTTCCCAAGGCGGCAGCACGCCCAGCACGCGCGCCGCCTCGATGCCGGCCCGGCAGCCGTCCTCATGGAAGCCATTGGCAAGATAGGCCCCGGCGAAGGTGATGCCGTTTCGCCCCTGGATCTCCGCCAGCCGGCGCTGCGCCGCCATGGCCGCGCGGTCCATGACCGGATGATCGTAATCGAACGCGGCGATCACCTTGGCCGGGTCCGGCGCGCGCATCGGGTTGAGCGTGACGATGACGTCGGTCTTGGTCGGCAAGTTTTGCAGCTTGTTCATCCAGTAGCTGACCGAGACATTGCAGGACCGGTCGCCGCGCGTGCTGTGCAGATAGTTCCAGCTCGACCAGACGGCACGCCGTTTGGGCATCAGGCTGGTATCGGTATGCAGGACGGCACGGTTCGGCTGAAAGCCGAAACTGCCGATGATGGCCCGCTCGCGCGGTTCGAGATCGCTGATCAGCCTGGCTGCGGTGTCACCATGGCAGGCCATGACGACGTGATCGAACGATTCGCTGCGGCCATGCTCATCGATCACCTCGACCAGTCCGGAGGGCAGCCGGCGCACGGCGCGCACGCCACGCTTGGTATGGATCGATGAACGAAACGGTGCGCTCAGGCGTTTGACATAGTCGCGCGAACCGCCGGTCACGGTGTACCAGCGCGGCTGGCTCATGACCGTGAGCAGGCCGTGATTGTGAAAAAACCGGATGAAGCTGCGCGCCGGGAAGTCACGCATGCCCGCGATCGACATCGACCAGATGGCAGCACCCATGGGCAACAGGTACCAGCGCTGAAAGCTTTCGCTATAGCCGTGCCGGTCGAGGTAGTCGCCGAGCGACGGATCGCCCTCATGCGGATCATCGAGCAACGTGGTCGCTTGCGCGTTGAAGCGCAGGATGTCCAGCCACATGCGATGAAAGGCCGGGCGCAGCAGGTTGCGCTTTTGCACGAACAGCTTGAACAGTTCGCCGCCGCTGTATTCGACCCGACCGCCGTCGATTGACACGCCGAAGCTCATATAGCTGCCGTGCACCGGCACATCGAGCGAGCCGAACAGCTTGGTGAGCAGCGGATAGGTGCGGTAGTTGAACACGATGAAGCCGGTGTCGACCGGCAAGCGGCCCTCGGGCAGATCGACATCGACCGTGTTGCTGTGGCCGCCGATCCAGTCCGCCTGCTCGAACACGGTCAGCCGGTAGCGTCGGTTGAGCACCCACGCCGCGGTCAGGCCGGCAATGCCCGTGCCGATCACGGCAACATGCTGACGGGAGCTCATCGGCGGGCAATCCGCGGACAAGACCAAAAGCGCGCGTCTTGAGGCTGCATCATGAGGCTTTCTTTTTGATGGTTTCAAAGGCCGCGAGCGCGTCTTTGCGCGATTGCTTGGCATCGACGATCGGCCAGGGATAGCTCGTGCCCAACCGAAGTCCAGCATCGTCGCGTTCGCTCTTCGATGCGTCGAACGGCTTGTGGATCAGCTTGTCGGGCAATCCGGCGATCTCCGGCACGTATTGCCGCACGAACGCACCGCGGGGATCGAACTTCTCGCCCTGCAAAACCGGGTTGAACACCCGGAAATAGGGCGCGGCATCGGCACCGCAGCCGGCGATCCACTGCCAGCTGGCGCTGTTGCTTGCGAGATCGGCGTCGACCAGATTGTCCCAGAACCAGGCTTCGCCGTGATGCCAGTGAAGGCGCAGGTTTTTCACCAGAAACGAGCCGACCACCATGCGCAGGCGGTTGTGCATCCAGCCCGTGCGGCGCAGCTGGCGCATGGCGGCATCGACGATCGGGTAGCCGGTGCGGCCAAACTGCCAGGCCTTGAGCGCATCGGCATCCTCGAGCCAGGGGAAGTCGGCGAACTCGCCGCGCAGCGGTTGTTCCGGCAGCTGCGGCTGGTGGTAGAGGATGTGATAGGAGAATTCGCGCCAGACCAGCTCCTTGCGAAAGGTTTCGCGGCCCTTGCCATTGCCCGTAGCGGCATGCCAGGCGCTGCGCGGGCTAAGCTCGCCGAAATGCAGGTGCAGAGACAGACGCGAGGTGCGGTCCAGATCCGGCCGGTCGCGATCCTCATGGTAGTCGCGCACATCCGCCTCGATGAAGGTTTCCAGCCGATCCAGCGCCGCCGCTTCGCCGGGCTGCCAGGTCGCACGCAAGCCGCCGGCCCAGTCCGGGCGGGTCGGCAGAAGTCGCCAATCCTCCAGGGCGTCGCCCTCGACCGCTTCCGTCCAGGGCTCAAGCTTCGCGGGCTTGGCGAGCGGCTTGGCCGGTGCCTCAAGATCGTTCACCGCGCGCCAGAAAGGTGTGTAGACCTTGTAAAAGCCACCAGAGCCGGTCTCGACCGTCCAGGGCTCGAACAGCAGGGCGCCGTTGTCGCTGATGACCTCGATGCCCTGGTTCTTCAGATCGGCCTTGAGCGTGGTGTCGCGCTCGATGGCAAACGGCTCATAGAGACGGTTCCAGGCAACCGCAGCGGCACCGGTCTGCGCGACGAGCTGCTTGATGACCCGATCGGCCGGGCCGCGGCGCAGGATCAGGCGGCTTCCCAAGGCGTGCAGATCGCGCGACAGGGCTTGCAGGGAATGGTGCAGCCACCAGCGCTGAGCGCCGCCGAGCTTCCAGGCACCCGGCGTGTCGTCATCGAGCACATACACCGGCAAAACCGGGCCGCCGCGCGCAATCGCACGCTGCAATGCCGGATTATCACGCAGGCGTAAGTCCTGCCGAAACCAGAAGATCGTGCCGGAGCGATCGGCCACGCGCTGCCTCTTTCTCGAATGCTTATCGAAAGGTGATACGAGCGAAGCGGCCAGTTGGATGCAGCCGGCCCACCCGTGCCTCGCGACATGGCGCAGGCCTGCGCGAAGTCCACCGCGCGCTTTTCCGCTTTTTTCTCGCTAGAAGGTCGGCCGGCCGAGCGCACCGCGCAGCGTGGCATGCACGGCACCGCCGCCGCGGGACATATCCGCGTGCAGCCGCCGCGCGCTGACCGCATGTAGCTTGCGCTCACCCAGCAACAACGCGTGGAACGCGGGCTGCATCAGGCCGTCGAAGGCCGCATCGAGTACATCCAGCCCGCCGGTGAAGGCGCCGAACGCCGGCAGGATGACCCGGCAGCCATCGGTGAGGAAGCAGCGGCGCGACAGCCGCCGGCCGCTCGCCAGCACCGAGGCCTTGGGGTGCAGATGTCCGGCGATCTCGCCGGCGGCCGGGCCGGCGAGCGGTTCATGGCGCAAGGCCAGATCGCCGAGATCGAGCTCGACCGCGCTGCGACCGCCCAGATCGCGCGGCGGCACAGGATCGTGATTGCCCGCGAGCCACAGCCAGTCACAAGAGCCGGTCAGCCGGCGGAGCGCGATGCGTTCATCGGGCACCAGGCGCGCCGGGCCAGCACAATCGTGGAAACTGTCACCGAGGCACACCACGGTGCGCGGCTGGTAGCCGGCCACGACCAGCTCAAGCCGCGCCAGGGTCGCGCGCGTGTCATAGGGCGGCAGGGCGATCCCCTTGCCGGCAAAGGCGCTGCCCTTTTCCAGATGCAGATCGGCGACGATCAGCATGGCCTCGTCCGCCAGCCACAACGCCCCGCTCGGATCGGCCAGCACGCGCCGGCCGTTCAGGGCGAACGCGATGGCGCCGTTCATGCCGGCGTCAGCTCGGCAATGCCGGCCTCGATTTCCAGCTCGAGCGAGCGCTCATCGAGCAGATCGTCGATGACATCGCCGTCGACGCGCTCGCGACCGATCTCCAAGAGCAGCGGCACCGCCAGTGGCGACACGCGATCGAGCCGGCGATGACACACCTTGCCCTGAGCGTCCTGCAGCATGTCGGCCAGGCGCTTGATATCGGTCAGACCGGCGCTGGCCTCGTTGCGCGTGGCCTGCAGGAGGATGTGATCGGGTTCGTATTTGCGCAGCACGTCGTAGATCAGATCGGCGTTGAAGGTCACCTGGCGGCCGGTCTTTTCTTCGCCCGGTGCGCGCCGCTCGATCAGGCCGGCCACGACCGCACAATTGCGAAACGTCCGCTTCAACATGTGCGATTCCGCCATCCATTCCTCAAGTTCGTCGCCCAAGATATCGACGTCGAACAGATCGGCAACGCCGATCGGCTCCTCAATCGACCAGATCGACAGCGCATAGTCGTTGCACACGAAGCCCATGGGCTTGGTGCCATTGCGGGTCATGCGTTTGGTCAAGAGCATGCCGAGCGTCTGGTGCGCATTGCGGCCGGCAAAGCCATAGGCGATCAGATACCAGCGCGACCCACGCGGGAAGGTCTCGACCAGCAGCTCGTCGGCGCGTGGCAGATCGGCCAGGCGCTGTTGCTGGCTAAGCCAGTCCTGCACCTGAAGTGGCAGGCCGCTGAAGCGCGCGGGCTCGGCGAGCATGGCGCGCACGCGCATGGCTAGGTGGGTCGACATCGGAAACTTGCCGCCGACCCAGGCCGGCACCATCGGCTCGCTGGCGGCCTTTTCCAGCGTGCACTCGACGATGGTGTTGTCACGAATGGTTTCGAAGCGCAGGACGCGGCCAGCGAACACGAACGTGTCGCCCGGCTCGAGCATGCTGACGAAATACTCCTCGATTTCGCCCAAGGTGCCGCGCTGGCGCTTCAGTTTCACTTTCAAGGTCGGCGCATCGATAATGACGCCGATATTCATGCGATAGCTGCGCGCCACCCGCTGATCGGCGATCGTGTAGCGGCCATCGTCCAGCCTAGTGAGCTTGTGGAAGCGCTCATAGCTGCGCAGGGCGTAGCCGCCATGGGCGACGAAGGCGAGCACGGCATCGAACGTAGCGCGCGTCAGACCCTGATAGCCGGCGGCTGTGCGCACTTCCTGCCAGAGCGCGTCGGCATCGAACGGGCCGGCACAGGCCGTGCCGATGATGTGCTGGGCGAGCACGTCCAGGCCGCCCTGGCGCGGCGGCGGGCCATCCAGCGTATGCGCCCCGATCGCCGCCAGCGCGGCATAGCATTCGAGCACCTCGAAGCGATTCGCCGGCAGCAGCATGGCCTTGGAGGGCGTGTCCAGGCGGTGATTGGCCCGGCCGATGCGCTGCAACAGGCGGGAAACGCCTTTGGGCGCGCCGACCTGGATGACCAGATCGACCGCACCCCAGTCGATGCCGAGATCGAGCGAGCTGGTGCAGACCACGCCGCGCAGGCGGCCGGCGGCCATGGCGCCCTCGACCTTTTCGCGCTGCTCGCGATCGAGCGAGGCATGGTGGAGGGCAATCGCCAATCCGTCCTCATTGCGCCGCCAAAGTTCCTGGAAAACGCGCTCGGCCTGGCCACGGGTGTTGACGAACACCAGCGACGTACCGTGCGCCTTGATCGCGCCGTAGACGTCATCCATGCCGTAGACACCGACATGGCCGGCCCAGGGCATGCGCGCCTCCGGCAAGAGCAGGGAGATGTCCGGCACGGCACCGCCCTCGCCCATGATCAGCCTTGCCGGGCGATCCTCGGTGCCGAGAAAGCCGAGCAGCGCCGGCGGATCGGCCACGGTCGCACTGAGGCCGACCATGCGGCACCCGGGGCTGAGCCCGCGCAGGCGAGACAGGCCGAGCGCCAGCAGATCGCCGCGCTTGTTGCCGTGCAGGGCGTGCAGCTCGTCGATGACGACGCATGTCACGCCGGCGAAAATGTTGGCGGCATCCGTGCTCGCCAGCAGCAGCGCCAGCGATTCCGGCGTGGTCAGCAGGATATCCGGCGGTTTGCGCTTTTGCCGCGCACGATCCTTCTGGCTGGTGTCACCAGTGCGGCTCTCCACACGGATCGGCAGGGCCATATCCTCGAGCGGCGCCTGCAAATTGCGCGCAATGTCCGCCGTCAGCGCCTTGAGCGGGCTGATATAGAGCGTGTGCAGACCGCCATGGCTGCCCTGTTCGGCCAGATCGATCAGCGAGGG
This sequence comes from Geminicoccaceae bacterium, assembly GCA_050331015.1. Taxonomy (GTDB): domain Bacteria; phylum Pseudomonadota; class Alphaproteobacteria; order Geminicoccales; family Geminicoccaceae; genus JBHJHH01. The sequence goes on along the minus strand of JBHJHH010000065.1, from coordinate 18,773 downwards.
CAGAAAGCCGGCCAGCGTCTTGCCGCCGCCGGTCGGCGCCACCAGCAACGCACTCGCGCCGCGCGCCGCCGCCTCGACCATGGCGAGCTGATGGCTGCGCACCTGCCAGCCGCGCCGGGCGAACCAGACACGGAAATCCTCAGGCAGCAGCGATGGCGGCGCGCGCACGTCAGACATGGCTTTGAGGTAACCCCCTGGCCCGGAGGCGCAAGCAACAGCGCACATTGTTGCAAAATCGCCAACAAACTTCGCGCTCGCGCGGCCTTTGTCCGGCGACGCTGGGCATTATCTGGCGGGTCAGACACGACCAATGGCTTCAGGAGGCATGCACTATGGGCTTACTCATCGACGGCGTCTGGCAGGACAAGTGGTACGATACGAAATCGACCGGCGGCCGCTTCAAGCGCCAGGACAGCTCGTTTCGCAACTGGGTGACCGCTGACGGCTCGAGCGGCTTCAAGGCCGAGCCCGGGCGTTACCATCTCTATGTCTCGCTCGCCTGCCCCTGGGCCCATCGCACGCTGATTTTCCGCGCGCTGAAGGGTCTGGAAGACGTCATCGGCGTCACCGTGGTCGACTATCTCATGCTGGAAAACGGCTGGGAACTGAGCAACGACCCGATCAACGGCAAGCGCCTCTTGCACGAAGTCTACACCAAGGCCGATCCGGGCTACACCGGCCGGGTGACCGTGCCGGCGTTGTGGGATCGCAAGACCGAGACGATCGTGTCGAACGAAAGTGCGGAAATCATCCGCATGCTGAACAGCGCCTTCGATGCGTTCGCCAGCAATGACCATGACTATTACCCAGAAGTGCTGCACAACGAGATCCATGCCGTCAACGAGCGCGTCTACCACACCGTCAATAACGGCGTATACAAGGCCGGCTTCGCCACATCGCAGGAAGCGTACGACGAGGCCTTCAACGAGCTGTTCGACAGTCTTGACTGGCTGGAAGAGCGCCTGAGCCGACAGCGTTACCTGACCGGCGATCGGATCACCGAGGCCGATTGGCGGCTATTCACCACGCTGGTGCGCTTCGATCCGGTTTATGTTGGCCATTTCAAGTGCAACAGGTACCGCATCGCCGATTGCCCGAACCTGTTCGGCTACGTGCGTGAGCTCTACCAGATCCCCGGCGTCGCCGAGACGGTCGACATGGAGCACATCAAGGGGCACTATTACGGCAGCCATCGGATGATCAATCCGACCGGTATCGTGCCGAAAGGCCCGGACATCGACTACAGCGCGCCGCACGGTCGCGAGCGGCTGAAGCGCGCCGCCTGAGCGCTGACGTGATGCGCGTGGCGACGGCGGCGTTCAATCGTCGTCGTCGTCACCGGCATCGTCGTCGAAATCGTCCTCGCCATTGTCGAGATAGCGCGTGATGCGATCCTCGCCCTCGTATTCGGCGACCGCGTGGGTCATGACGTCGTCCAGATCAAGGCCCATGGCATCGGCAATCGCCTCCAGCGCATCCTCTTCGTTGACGCCGATTTCGCCATCGGCACTGCCGGCCGCCAGCGCCGTGCGCAAGACCACCTCGCCGGTCGCCGGATCGTCTCGGTACTCGCCGAGATAGCCGAGTGCTTGTTTGACGCCCTCGTTGCCGCTACGGATATAGGCGTCGCTCAGCCTGTCGAGCACGCCGAACAGCGCTTCAAAATCGAGGTCTTCCAGCTCGGCCTCGCGCTCAAACACATCGACAATGCGCTCTTTTTCGGCCGTGATCGAATCGGCATCGGCAAAGGCGATCATGGCCGTCGCCGCCGCGACCGCCCCCGACAGCTCGTCATCCAGGCCCTTGGACGCCAGATCGCCGAAATCTTCCATGGCGATCTGCCGGATCTCGTTGAAGCGATGCTTTACCCAACCATACGCCATGCCAGTCCCCCTTCGTTGGACACGCTCGATGGTCTTTCGCGACGGCCTTGCGCGTTTGGTAATACGGCCATGCGACGGATTGAAGGCTTTGTTGCAAAGAGGACGATGCGACCGATGCGGCCGCCACCGACATGCATCGCCTCTTCACAAATCCGTCCCGGCGGGCCAGTTAGCGAGCGTATTCCAGCCCCATCGCACTGCCAGCAACGTTCGGAGCACCCATGGCCAGCATCCCCCGGCACACGAGCCTGCGCGATATCGCTGACGGTTATGATGCCTTCGTGCTCGATCTCTGGGGTGTCATCCATGGCGGCGTAACGCCGTTTCCGGGCGTGCCCGAGGCCCTGGCGGCGCTCAAGGCCCGCGGCAAGAAGATCGCGCTCTTGTCCAACGCGCCGCGGCGCAGCGAGATCGTCATGGGCCAGCTCACCGGCAGGATCGGCCTGGATCGCGCCTTGTTCGATGTCATGCTGACGTCGGGCGAGGCGACCCACGATGCCTTGCGTGATCGCCCGGACGACGATCACGCCAGCCTGGGCAAGCGGTTCTACTGCATCAATTACGACATGCTCGAGCAGCGCGGCGATCTGGCCGACGGGCTGGACTACCAGGAAGTCGAGGCGGTCGAAGATGCCGAGTTCATCCTGGTTATCGGCCCGTTCCAGGAACTCGACGAGATCGAGCGCTACGAGCCGTTGCTCGCCCACGCGCTCAGCCAGGGCATGCCCATGGTCTGCGCCAATCCCGATCGTGTCATCCATCGCCAGGACGGCCCGCCCGGGCGCTGCGCCGGCTGGATCGCGGAAGCGTACGCCAACCGCGGCGGCAAGGTCATCTGGCACGGCAAGCCGGACCCGAAGGTCTATCACCGCGCCCTTAACATGCTGGGTCACCAAGGGACCGAGCGCGCGGTCATGATCGGCGACAGCTTGACGACCGACATTCCGGGGGCGCGCCTGGCTGGCATGGACGCTTTGTTCTGCACGCGCGGGATCTTCCATGCCGAGCTTGACATCGCCGCTGGCGAGATGCCGGAACAGGCCAGGCTCGATGCGTTATGCGCCCGCTTCGAGCACCAGCCGACCGGAGCGATCCCGAGCCTGGTGTGGTAGGTCGTGGCCGCAAGCGGGCTTGACCGGGGGGCAGCGGCGGCGTAGCGCCGGGCCTCGTCATCGCCCGCGCTGGATACCAGACCCATGACCATGACCCGAGAAACGTACGACAACGCCAAGGCCTGGCCGTTTCTCGAAGCCAAACGCCTGCTCGAGCGGGTGTCCGGCGCGCCGCCGGCCAAGGGCTATGTCCTGTTTCAAACCGGCTACGGGCCGTCCGGGCTGCCGCACATCGGGACGTTCGGCGAGGTCTTCCGCACCACCATGGTGCGCCATGCCTTTTCCAGGCTGAGCGATCTGCCGACCGAGCTGTTCTGCTTTTCCGATGACATGGACGGCCTGCGCAAGGTGCCGGACAATGTGCCGAACCGCGACATGGTCGCCGAACATCTGGGCAAGCCGCTGACCGCGATCCCCGATCCGTTCGGCACCCATGAGAGCTTCGGCCACCACATGAATGCGCGCCTGCGCACGTTTCTGGACCGCTTCGGTTTCGCCTACCGCTTCAAGAGCGCCACCGCCTGCTATCAGTGTGGCCAGTTCAACCCGACACTGCTCAAGCTGCTCGAGGTCTATGAGCCGGTGCGTAATGTCGTCTTGCCGGTGCTGGGTGCGGATCGCCGGGCGACCTACTCGCCGATCCTGCCGGTTTGCCCGCGCACCGGCCAGGTCCTGCAGGTGGCGATCGATGAGGTCCGCCCGGCCGATGGCACAGTGATCTACACCGATCCGGCCACGGGCGAGCGAGTCGAGGTGCCGGTCACCGACGGCCATTGCAAGCTGCAATGGCGGGCGGACTGGGCGCTGCGCTGGAGTGCGCTCGATGTCGATTACGAGATGTACGGCAAGGATCTGATCGATTCGGCCAAGCTCGCCGGTCAAATCACCCGCCATCTCGGTGGCCGCCAGCCCGAGGGCTTCTTTTATGAGCTGTTCTTGGACGAAAACGGCGAGAAGATCTCCAAGTCACGCGGCAATGGCCTGACCGTCGATGAATGGCTGACCTACGGCACGGAAAAGTCGCTCGAGCTGTTCATGTTCCAGGCGCCGAAGAAGGCCAAGCGGCTGTTTTTCGATGTCATCCCCAAGCATGTCGATGACTATGCCGCCTTCGTCGACGCTTATGCCGAACAGGACGACGACAAGCGCTTGGGCAATCCGGTCTGGCACATGCATCTGGGCGAGCCACCGGCCCCGGGCGGCCAGCCGATCAGCTACGGCATGCTGCTCAACCTGGCGACCGTCAGCCACGCCGAAGCGCCGGAGACCTTGTGGGGGTTCGTGCGCAAATACGTGCCCGATGCCACGCCGGAGAATGCGCCGTTGCTCGATCATCTGATCGGCTATGCGCTCGCCTATTACCGCGACTTCGTCAAACCGAACAAACACTACCGGGCGCCGACCAACCGGGAGCGCGCCGCGCTCGAAGAGCTGTCCGCCTGGCTGGCGACCGCCGATCCGGCCACATCCGGCGATGCGGTGCAGACCGAGGTCTACGAGATCGGCAAACGCCACGGCTTTGAGCCGCTGCGCGCCTGGTTCCAGGGCCTGTACGAGGTGCTGCTCGGCGAAAGTCAGGGGCCGCGCTTCGGCCCGTTCGCCGAAGTCTACGGCCTGGCCGAAACCAAGCACCTGATCGATCGCGCGCTCGCCGGAGAAGACCTGTCCACCGACGAGGCTGCGGGCTGATCTCATGGCCAAACCGCCCACGCGCCAGGCCAACGGCGCCCGCCCGGTACGTCCACCGAAAGCCGCCGCCTATCGTGGTGCCAACCCGCGTCGGCTGGCGCTCGATGTGCTGCTGCGCGTGAGCGAACGCGGTGCGTCGCTCGACGAGACGCTCGCCGGCCATCCGCGCTACAATGCCTTGAGCGAGCGTGATCGCGGCTTCGCGCGGGTCATGCTGGCGACGACGCTGCGCCGCTTGAGCCAGATCGACGCCGTGCTCGCCCGCTTTGCCACTAAAATGCCCGAACAGGCGCGTACGCTGGCGGCGTTGCGCCTGGGTGCCTGCCAGCTGATCTATCTGGGCACCCCGTCCCATGCAGCGGTGAGCGAAAGCGTCGGCCTGATCGACAGTGCCCGACCCTGGGACCAGCGCTTCGTCAACGCGGTGTTGCGCAAGATTGCCAGGGAGCGTGAACAGCTCGCCGATGAGCCGGTCGAGGCCGCACCGGCGGAACTCAGCGACTGGCTGCGCACGGCCCTGCTGGCGGCCTATGGCGCAGCGGACGCCCAGGCCCTGGCCGCGGTGCACAGCCAGACGCCGCCGCTCGATCTGACGCCGCTGCGCGATGGCGCCACATGGGCGGCCGAACTCGGCGCCGATTTGTTGCCCAACGGCACGCTGCGCCTGGCCGAGGCCGGCGGCCGGATCGAACAGCTGGCGGGCTTCAAGCAGGGCGCATGGATCGTCCAGGATGTCGCTGCCAGCCTGCCGGTTCGCCTGCTCCAACGTGTGCGCGGCCAGCGCGTGCTCGATCTGTGCGCCGCGCCGGGCGGCAAGACCTGCCAGCTCGCTGCCCAGGGCGCCAGGGTCATGGCGATCGAGCAGGCCGCCAAACGTGCCGAACTGATCCATGACAATCTCAGACGCCTGCGCCTGCCGGGCGAGGTCAAGGTCATGGATGCTTTGGCCTATCAGCCGGAAACGGCCTACAGCCACATCCTGCTCGATGCACCCTGCACCGCGACCGGCACGATCCGCCGCCATCCGGACATCGCCTGGGGCAAGCGCGCGCAAGACGTTCGGCCGCTCACGGTTTTGCAGGACAAGCTGCTCGCCCATGCCTTCGATCTGCTCAGTCCGGGCGGCGCGCTCGTCTATGCCACCTGCTCGCTCCTGCCGGCCGAAGGCGAAGAGCGCGTCGCGGCCTTGCTCAAGGCCAGACCGGACGCAAAGCTGGTCGCGATCAAGCCGGACGAGGCCGGCGGCATCCCGTTGCGCATCGATGCGGACGGCTGTGCGCGTACCTTCCCGGCCGATCTGGCGGATAGGGGCGGCATGGACGGCTTTTTCATGGCGCGCATCGGCAAATCCGCCTGAACCTTGTGGCCACCGCCTCTCAACGCGGCAAACCGTCCGCGAGCGGGCCGTGTTATGGTCCGTGACAGGCCCACGCCTGCGCGCGTAAGACATTGAGACAGAACGATGACACATCCGGTCCAAATCGCCCCGTCAATCCTCGCCGCCGACTTCGCCAAGCTCGGTGACGAGGTCGCCGCCGTCACCCAAGCCGGCGCGGACATGATCCACGTCGATGTCATGGACGGCCATTTCGTGCCGAATATCAGCTTCGGCGCCGCCGTCATGCAGGCGGTACGCGGCTACTCCAATCTTCCGTTCGACGTGCATCTGATGATCGCCCCGGCCGATCCCTATCTGGCCGCCTTTGCCGAGGCCGGCGCCCAGATCATCACCGTGCATGCCGAAGCCGGCCCGCACATCCACCGCTCGCTGCAGAGCATCAAGAATCTCGGCTGCAAGGCGGGCATTGCGCTCAACCCGGGCACGCCGGCCGGCGCCGTCGACCACGTCCTCGACATGATCGATCTGATCTGTGTCATGACCGTCAATCCGGGCTTTGGCGGCCAGTCCTTCCTGCGCGCGCAACTGCCGAAGATCCGCACGCTGCGCAGCAAGATCAGCCAGACCGGCCGGCCGATCGCCCTGGAGATCGATGGCGGCGTCGATGCCAGAACCGCCGCGGACTGTGTCGGCGCCGGTGCCGATGTGCTGGTCGCCGGCAGCGCCACCTTCAAGGGCGGCGCAGCCGCCTATGCCGAGAACATCCGCGCCATCCGTCTCGCCGCGACGACACTGCCGGTGTGATGGGGGCAGCCAAGAGCAAGAAAGGATCCCCGCCATGACCGATCGCCCGATCAAGCGCGCACTGCTTTCCGTCTTTGACAAATCCGGCCTGATCGAGCTGGGAGAGGCGCTGCGCGGCCATGGCTGTGAGCTGATTTCCACCGGCGGCACGGCGGCGGCCCTGCGCACTGCCGGCTTGGAGGTCACCGATGTCGAAAGCCTGACCAGCTTTCCCGAGATGCTTGATGGCCGGGTCAAGACCCTGCATCCGGCGATCCATGGCGGGCTGCTCGCCAGGCGCGATGCGCCCACCCACATGGCGACGCTGGCCGAGCACGGCCTGGCCGGCATCGATCTTCTGGTGGTCAATCTCTATCCGTTCGAACAGACGGTCGCCGCGGGCAAGTCGTTTGCGGAGACGGTCGAGATGATCGATATCGGCGGGCCGGCCATGGTGCGCAGCGCTGCCAAGAACCATGACGGCGTCGCCGTGGTCACCGATCCGGCCGACTACCACACCATCGTCGACGCGGTGGGCACCGCAGGTACCCTCGGCCTCGAGCTGCGCCGAAGCCTGGCGCGCAAGGCGTTCGCCCGCACCGCAGCTTATGATGCCGCCATCGCCGCCTGGCTGTCGGCACAGGCCGACGACGTCTTCCCGCAGACCATGAGCCTGACGGCCGAGCGTCGCCAGGTGCTGCGCTATGGCGAAAATCCGCACCAGCGCGCCGCCTTCTATGTCACGTCGGACGAGCGCCCGGGCGTGGCCACGGCCGTGCAGCGCCACGGCAAGGCGCTGAGTTACAATAACCTCGCCGACACCGACGCCGCTTTTGAGCTGGTCGCCGAGTTCGACGCCCCGGCCTGTGCCATCATCAAGCACGCCAATCCGTGCGGCGTCGCTCACGGCACCAGCCTGGCGCAGGCTTATGATCTGGCCCACAAGGCCGATCCGATCAGCGCGTTTGGCGGTATCGTCGCCCTCAATCGCAAGGTCGATCGCTTGACCGCCGAGCGCATCCTGCCGGTCTTCACCGAGGTGGTCATCGCGCCGGGCTTCGATGAGGATGCCTATTTCATTTTGCGCGAGCGCGAGAACCTGCGCCTTCTGGAAACCGGTGCGATGCCGTCTCGGGATGGCGACGGCCTGGTCTGGCGCTCGGTCTCGGGCGGGCTACTCGTGCAAGATCGCGATGCCGCACATGCCCAGCGCCACGCGTTGCAGGTGGTCACCAAGCGCGAGCCGACGCCGGAAGAGCTCGATGAGCTGCTGTTCGCCGAAGCGGTCTGCAAGCATGTCAAGTCCAACGCCGTCGTCTTTGTCCGCCGGGGCATGACGGTCGGTATCGGCGCCGGCCAGATGAGCCGGGTGGATGCCGTGCAGATCGCCGTGAACAAGGCCAAGGCCATGGCCGCCGATGCCGGAGAGAGCGAGCCGCGCGCGCTGGCCAGCGTGGTCGCCTCGGATGCCTTCTTCCCGTTCGCCGATGGCCTGCTCGCCGCTGCCCAGGCCAGCGCCAGCGCATGCATCCAGCCAGGCGGCTCCAAGCGCGACGCCGAGGTCATCGCCGCTGCCGATGATGCCGGCATGGCGATGGTGTTCACCGGCACGCGCCATTTCAATCACTGAGCGGCGGCGGGTTTAAGCGCCTTCTTCTTCCGCCGGCGGCAGCATGCGACGACGGCGCAGCCCAGCGATGAGATGCTGGCCGATGAACCAGAGCACGCCGGTAAACACCGCACCGGCGATGAAATCGACCCAATTCTCGGCAAACCACTCGCGCACCTGATTGACCATCGGCTTGGCCTCGACCTGGATGGTGCGCACCTTTTCGACGCTGGATACCGGCCAGCCCTGGGTGATGTTCGATGGCAGGTCGGGGCGGATCTTCATGGTCAGGCTGAGGCGGCCCTCCCGCTTGGGAATCACACGCCAGTCGATCGGCTCGAAGGTGCCATCGGGCCTGACTTCGAACTCGCGCACGATGTTCGGCGAGACATCGAACTGGCTGCCGCCGATCAGCTCGGCTTCCATGTAGCGAAACCACTGCAATGGCTCGATCTGGCCCGACATCGGCACCTGTTCGCCAGGCTCGAAGAAGTCGGCCTCGACGTCGGGCAGTGACGCCGCGGCATCGGTGGCGACCTGCAGGCGGACGCTGTGTGCCGTGTCCACGGTCATGATCTGATCGGCATAGACGGCATAAGCACCTTCATGGAGCAGCCCCGCGGTCTGCTCCCGCAACGCATCAAAAGCCGCCATGATGGCCGAGCGCTGCCGGTCCGGCTCCGGATCGCGATCAGCCACGGGTAGCGGCGACGTCGCCTCGACCGGTTCCGGCACCGGGGAAGGCGCTGGCTTGGCCTTGACCGGGGCTGAGGGTGTTTGCCCGACGACATCGCTATCCGGAGCCAACCTGATGCCCCGTGTGCGCATCTCCGGGTTGGTACGCATGTACTCTTCGAGCGCCGCAATCTCGGGCGGCCTGGCATCGGCGACGATCGCCGGTTCGTCCGATGGCAGGTACATCCAGTCCAGAAGATCGCCGTAGTCGGCTTGCGCGGTGTCCTCAGCGGCAGCTTCCGTCATTTCGGGCGGTGCGACCGCGGCCGTGTCTGTGTCGGGCGCAGGCTCGGCGCCAGCATCGACCGGCTCGACCGCAGCGGGCTCGACCGAAGCGGATGACGGCGTGCGTGGCTCGTCTGGCTCAGCCTCGGCGCCTGACTGACGCGCGGGTAGCGACGCGGTGTGCGGACGATCGTCGCGTGTCCGGACGTTGAAGGTACCCGTCAGCTGGTCGGAGATGCCGCCCAGCCAGCCGTCATTGCGCTGGCCGTCAAGGACCGGCCCGCCAACGACCGCGCCGAAAACAACGAGCAACCCCGCAATGATGACGCGCGCAAGTGCCTGCACGGTCGGTCCCCTCTCCTCGCCGCGGACGTGACGACGCTAACGGGGCTGCTCTTATATCAAATACAACCGGCCCTGTGTGCGCCGGCTCACACCGCCTCGACGAAGATTTCCACCCGGCGATTCGCCTCGCGGCCTTCCGGCGTGGCGTTGTCGGCGAGCGGCTGGCTTTCACCGAACCCGCTTGAGCCGATGCGGCTCGGCGACACGCCGCGCTTCACCAGTTCGGCCTGCACGGCATTCGCGCGACGCACGGAAAGATCCTGGTTGTAGGCGGCATTGCCGGTGCTGTCGGTATGGCCGATGACCTGGATGGTCGTGTCCGGATACTCGGTCATGACCTGGCTGATGTTGTCCAGGGTCGGGCCAAAAGCCGGTTTCACCGCCGCGCTGCCGGTGTCGAACGAGACTTGGTTGTTCAGTGTGATCTTCAGCAGATCATCGCGCACGCGCTCGACCTCGGCCTGGCCGGCGGCCTGCTCGGCGGCAAGCGCCTCCTCGAACCGCTGTTCTTGGACATCGAACGCCCGGCCGATGCCGCCACCAACGGCGGCGCCCACAGCGGCACCGATGGCGGTACCGGCCGTCTTGTTACCGCTGCCGGCAATCACATTGCCGAGCACGGCACCGGCAACGGCACCCCCGGCCGCGCCGACGCCCGTCTTGTTGACGTTCCCATCCTGAGCACAGCCAGCCAGGACCAGCGCACCCGCAATCGCAACAACGCCTACACGCCGCATGCCGTCTTCCTCCAGACTAATCCTTGCCGGCGATATGGCCGATCGGAACGCATCACGCAATCGATTAGCGTGCCACGTCCGGTGAAGTCCGCGCTGGCGGCTAGCGATCGCGTGCCCCAAGCGCGCGCACCACATGATCGTGCAGGCGCAGATTGGCGGCGACCAGGCCGCGCTGGATCGGTTTGGCGTGGTTGTAGATGATCAGCCGGCCGCTGGCCTGGCTCAAGAAGGCACCGGATTCCTCGAGAATGATATGGCCGGCGGCAATGTCCCACTCTTGTGCCTGGCGCAGCGAGGCGAGCGCATCGAAGCGCCCGGCGGCGACCAGGGCCAGCTTGTAGGCCAGCGAGCCGATCGTCTGCAATTCGGCACCGGGCAGCCAGCTGCCCCACGGTTTCTTGGCAATCTCACCGCGCGAAAACACGATCTGCGCGCCCTCGACGCTGCCGTGATTGCCGGTATGCAGTCGCTCGCCATTGAGAAACGCCCCGCCGCCGCGCACGGCCTCGAACAGCTCTTCGGTGGCCGGGTTGAAAATCATCCCCAGCACCGCCAGACCGTCCTCAACCAGGGCGACCGAAACGGCGAATTCCGGCCTGCCCTCGACGAAGGCGCGCGTGCCGTCGATCGGATCGACCACCCAGACACGTGCGCGATCGAGCCGCTCCGGCGTGTCCGCGGTTTCTTCCGACAGCCAGCCATAGTCGGGTCGGGCACCGATCAGACGGTCATACAGCAGGCGATCGATGGCGATGTCCGCTTCGGTGACCACCTGGCCCGGCGCTTTGTGCCAGGGTGTGTGGTCGCTGCGGAAGGTTACCATGGCGCGCTCGCCGGCCACACGAATGGCGGATCGCACAAGGTCGAGGTCGTGCATGCGCTCGTCGAACGAGGGCCTGCTCATGGCATGAACGCTCCGTGGATGGCTCTTGACGCCGCCGCTACTGGCCGCCGACGGTCATGCGCGCAACTGCTAACGTTGGCGCATCGACGCCATAGCGCAGCTCGAGGTCGTTCGCCGGGGTCAGATGGGCAAACATGTCCTTGAGATTGCCGGCAATGGTCACTTCGCTGACCGGAAAGGCCAGCTCGCCGCCCTCGATCCAGTAGCCGGCGGCGCCGCGCGAGTAATCGCCGGTGATCGGATCGAACCCGCGGCCGACGAACTCGGTCACGTAGAGGCCCGTGCCGACGTCTTTGAGCAGATCTGCGCGGCTGAGCGCGCCGGGTTCGATCCAGACATTGCTGGCATTCGGCGAAGGCGTGCCGCTCAAGGACCGGGTGGCATGGCCGGTCGGTGCCAGCTCGAGCTGGCGCGCGCTGGTCAGATCGAGCAGCCAGCTCTGCAGCCGTCCAGCATCGATCAGGCTGACGGCACGTGGTGCCAAGCCTTCGGCATCGATCGGCCTCGAGCGCAGGCCTTTGGCAAGAAACGGATCTTCGCGTAGCATGATGGCTTCGCTGAACACAGCCTCGCCCATGCGGTCCTTGAGGAAGGTTGTGCCCTGGGTAACGCGCGGGCCGCTGATCAGGCTAAGGAAATTCAAGATCAGGCCGTTGGCGACCATCGGGTCGAACACGACAGGCACGTCCTGGGTCGCGACCTTGCGCGCACCGAGCTTGCGGCTGGCCCGTGTGGCGGCGTCGCGGCCAATCTTGATTGGGCTGGGCAGATCGTCTTCAACAACCGCGCTGCGATACTCGTAGCCGACCTCCATGCGGCCGTCGGCCGAGGCGATCACCGACACGCCCAGGCTGTGGCGCGGCCGCTCGTAGGCGGCGCGTAGGCCGTTGGAGGCGCCGAGCGTGATGCGCTCGAGGCTCCAGGATGCCGAGGCACCTTCGGAATTGGTGATGCGCGGGATCGACAATGCCGCGTCCTCGCACGCCCGGGCGCGGTCAATCAGCCGGTCGATCGCGGGCGGCGCACTGGTCGGCGTCTCGAGACCGGCAGGCGTCGATTGCAGCTGATCGGGTTCGGCCAGACCGCAATAGCGATCTTCAGGCAGTTCGCGCGCGATCGCCGCCGCCTGCGCGATCAGCCGGTCAAGGCCGTCGGGGCTGAGATCGCCACCGCTGACCACGGCCTGACGCCGGCCATTGAAGAAACGGACGCCGATGCGGCGGCTTTCCTCACTCTCGACCATTTCCAGCTCGCCGAGCCGCTGCGTGGCGCTGAGGCCGTGTGCATTGATGACCATGGCATCGCAACCGTCTGCACCGGCGCCCGCGGCAAGCTCCAAGACCTTCTCGATGGCATCGGCATCGCTCATCGCCATGCGTTCGCGCTCCCAATCTCGCGGCTGACCTCTGGCCTTCAGGTGGCGCAAAGGCGGCGCCGCGACCAGTGCCAAGGCTTATGCCAGCTTCGGCAGGGCCAGATCAAACAGTCGCCAGACCAGGCCATCCAGGCGGAAAACCAGGACCAGCCGCTCGTCGCTGTCCTCGACGTTCACATCGACCTGAAAGCGCGTCGGCGCCGTGAAGAACGCGAACGCGACATCATCGAGGCTGAGCACGCGGTTCGAGTCCGACGTGCTGGCCTGCTCGTCGTCCGCCGCTGCACTGCCCGTGTCATGCGATGACGGCGCAGGCCCGCCCGCGGCGGGTCTGTTCGATGGCGGCGCCAGAAGCGCCGGCAGGTCGATTTCGCTCAGATCCTCCGCCTGACGCACCTGGGTGATCAACGCGGCCAGACCCTCCGGTGTCACCAGATGATCGACCAGGCGCTCGCTGATGCCGGGCAGCAGCAGACGGGCGAGGCCGCTGGCGAGGCTGCCGGCATCGCTCTGGTTCAGGCCGGTGCTGTCCAGGCCGGCATCAAGCTGGGCGTTGACTTCACGCTTCAGGTGCGTGCGCAATTCCGGCCAAACGACATAGCGATCGATGAGAGCGGCATCGGCGCGATCGAAGCCTTCGGCCAGACGGTGCAGGCACCAGTACGGATAGGCGATATAGGCAAGCGCAACCGCAACCATGCCAACAGCCAGCCATTTCATCGAGACATCGCCCCATCGCGCGGTTTGTCCGTGGCCGCCACGCATAGCGGCTGGCTGCAGCAAGTCCAAGACGGCGCCGGCGCAAACCAATACAGCGCGTTTTGCGCCATGTCGCGCCACGGCTGGCTTGTCACGGCGCGCGGGCTAGCTTCACATGCAACCAAAAGCCGCTGAAACGCTCCGCGGCGATCGAGGAATCGCGAAACCACGTCATGGCGACACCGTCCGCAGCCGCAACCATGGCCTCCGGCGCCCCGTTCACGGCCGGCTCGACAATGCGCCACGTCGTCGTCACGACCTCGACCGGCGCGCTCGGCCTCATGGCGATCTTTGCCGTCGATTTCGTCGACATGCTGTTCATCAGCATGCTGGGCGAAGTCGAACTGGCCGCAGCGATCGGCTACGGCGCGACCATCTTGTTCTTCACGACATCGATCTGCATCGCCATCGCGATCGCCATGGGCGCGTTGGTCTCCCAGCGCATCGGTGCCGGCGATCGCACGCGGGCCAAGCGCGCCGTGGCCAATGTCGCCGCGTTCGCGTTGATGACCACCATTCCCATCGCCGCGTTGGTGATCTGGTGGACGCCCTGGCTGCTGACCCAGCTCGGCGCTGCCGGGCGGGCACATGATCTCGCCGCGGATTATCTGTACATCCTGGTGCCGGCCATGCCGATTCTGGCCCTGGCCATGGCCGCCGGCGGCGTCTTGCGCGGCGTCGGCGACCCCAAACGGGCCATGTACGCCACGCTCGGCGGCGGGCTGATCAACGCCATCCTCGACCCGATCCTGATCTTCGCGCTGAACCTCGATCTGCACGGCGCCGCGTTGGCCTCGGTCGCTGCGCGCGTGACCGTGTTTGCGATCGGCTATTGGAACGTCGTCCACCGCCACGACATGCTCGGCGGTTTCCAGTTCCGCGCGTTTGCCCGGGATTTCAACGCGATCATAGGCATTGCCCTGCCCGCCATGGCCACCAATATCGCCACGCCGCTGGCCAATGCATATGTCACCGCCACGGTGGCGCGCTTTGGTGACGAGGCGGTGGCCGGCTATTCGATCATCGGCCGCCTGATCCCGGTCGCCTTTGGCGTCGTGTTCGCCATGTCGGGTGCCATCGGGCCGATCTATGGCCAGAACTACGGCGCGCAGCGGTTCGATCGCGTGCGCACCACCTTGCGCGACAGCCTGCTGTTCCTGACGGTGTACATCCTCGGCATCTGGCTGCTGCTCATCTTGCTGCAAAACCACATCGTCGCCCTGTTCGGCCTGGGCGAGGCGGCCGGCGATCTGGTGCGCTTCTACTGCCTGTATCTGGCACCCGGGTTCCTGTTCCTCGGCGGCCAGTTCGTCGCCCACGCGGCCTTCAACAATCTCGGTCGCGCCACCTGGTCGACGCTATCGAACTGGGGCCGGGCGACGCTCGGCACGGTGCCCTTCGTCTGGGCCGGCGCGGCTTTGGGCGGGCCGGAAGGCGCCATGCTCGGCCAGGCGGTCGGCTATGTCATTGCCGGCACGGCCGCCATCTATGCCGGGCTATACCTTGTCCGCGGGCTGGAGAGTGGCCAGTTGCAGATGCGTCCGGAAGCGGCGTGGCGGCGCTTCTTCCGCGTGCCGCTCTGGCCGCAGACCTCCTACAAGGGCTGGACCGGCCAATACCGGGGGAATTGAGCCCATGCGCATCGTGTCCTGCCTGCTGATCGCCCTGGCCTTACTCGTCCACGGCCGGGCTGCTAACGCCAACGAACCCGGCTGCGGCGGCGACCGGGCGTGCACAGTCGAACTCGGCGACTATCTCGTACTCACGCCTGACGGCTATGACGGCACACAGCCGGCACCGGCGGTGATCTATTTCCATGGCTGGCAATCGAGCGCGCAGGCGGCCATCGGTGCCAGCGATTTGGTGCAGCCGTTCCTCGAGGCCGGTTTCCTGTTTGTCGCGCCCAACGGCGCCAACAAGACCTGGGCGCACCAGGGCTCGCCATCGCAGGCGCGCGACGAGATCGCCTTCATGGACCAGGTGCGCGCCGATCTGCTCGCGCGTTTCAATGTCGATGCCCAGCGCCTGCTGGTCACCGGCTTTTCGCAAGGCGGTTCAATGGCCTGGGATCTCGCCTGCCAGCGGGGCTCGGCGTACACCGCGTTCGCGCCGGTGGCCGGTGCCTTCTGGCGGCCGCATCCGGAAAGCTGCCCGGGCGGACCGGTGGCGCTCTTGCACATCCATGGCTTTACCGACGGCATGGTGCCACTCGAGGGCCGCGGCATTCGCGACGGCCGCTGGCATCAGGGTGACGTGTTCGAAGGCATGCAGCTCTTGCGCACGACCAATGGCTGCCAGGCCAATGCCGATCACTACGACGTCGATGGACCTTTGCGCTGCCGGGAATGGCGCGAGAGCTGCCAGAGCGGCGAGCCCCTCGCCCTATGCCTGCACAGCGGCAGCCATGTGCGTCCCAAGGGCTGGCATGAACGCGCCATGGCGTGGCTCGAACAGAATGCACGCGGCGGCGTCGCCCGCCATGAATGCGCCGGCGACGCCGCCCTTACCTGCTAGCCCGGCTTAGAAGCTGCGCAGGACGAAACGCCGGTCGGCGTTCTGCACCGGCCGGAAATTGTTCGGGTACATCTTGGCGAACTGCTCGATCTGCGCCGCCGAGGCCTGGATCGGTTCGGCGAACACCTGCCATTCGACGATCTGCGAACACGGCGGCGTGGTCAGCGAGCCCTTGTAGCGATAGAAGCCGATATCGGCCGGCAACAGCTCGTTCGGATCGATGCCACCGTCGCCGCTGGCCTCGCCCTTTTCCGTTGGCATCGCCGAGAAGATCGCCGCTAGGGCCGGGTTCTCCTCGCCTTCGGCAACGAACACGCCGATCACGGCGAGGTCACCGCTCTCGGCGGCGTGCACGAAGTGGATCTCGAGCGGGAACTGCTCGCCGTCCAGGGTGTGTTCGCTGCCGTGATGGAAGTGGAACTGCTTCAGATCATAGCGCGTGTCGCCGAAGGCCAGGCTGGAGCCGTCGGTGTCGGCATTGACCTGAATGGTGTGGCCGTTGTTGACAATGCTGCCGAGCGGCACCGACTGCCAGGCGATCTGCGCGCCGGTGATGTCTGCGGCGACTGCCGTTTCACCGAGATTGATCGGCGATTGCTGCACACCGCGGGCACACACCTCGAATTCGGGGCTGAGATCACCCCATGCTTGCGGCGCGACGTCGCCCTCATAGCCCCATTCGACACCCTCGCTGGCGTAAACGCTCACGCTCAGCAAGAGTGCCGCTGCGACCAAACCCGTGACACCAAGAGACCTGCTGGTCATCGTGTTTCCCCCTCTTTTGCGTTCTGCCCGTAGGCGTAGGAACCATAACAGCAGACGCGAACCAGGACCACGCAACAAACAGCAGAGCCCATACAATCCGTAGCATCGGTGGAGCCGCTCGGTGAGCGGCAGCCGACGTCGTGAGGACCGTGGATGATTGCCAACAATCCGGTTGTTTTCTGTCTGCTGACCGTGCTGGTCACGATCGTTGTCGTATTTGCGGTTTACGGCCTCAGCCGCTTTGTTTTCGCGCGGCTCTTTCCGCAAGTGACCGACCAGCGCACGGAAGATCTCGCATCATCAGTGATTTTTCGTGTGGCCAGTCTTCTTTCGCTTCTTCTGGCCCTTTTTCTCACCCAAGAAGAGTTTGCTTTTCGGAAAGTTCATGCATCCCTTGTTGCGGAAGCGGACAGCGTGGCCGATCTCTTCTACGACCTTCGCCGCTATGACGAAGCGAGCACGGCACCTTTGCAGCGCACCATCGCGCAATACGTCGACGTGGTCGTCAATCAGGAATGGCAGATGCTCAGCCACGGCACCCTGTCCGGCGAGGCCTGGGCGCTGTGGGACAAGGTCTATACCGGCGTTTTGGACCTCAGCCCGCAGAACGCGCGTCAGGAGGCTCTGCGCTCCAGCATGCTCAGCGACATCGACGAGGTGTCCAACTTCCGCACCACGCGGCAATCGGTGCACCACAACGAGTCCAACGGCCTGTTCTGGCTGTGTGTGCTGTCCGGTTTGATGGCGGTTGTCGTGCCCTACCTGATCTACCCGCCGTATGGCCGCAACCTGTTCTTTCTCGGCGTCTTCGCCAGCTATGTCGGGCTGGTGATCTTTGCCATCTATGCCCTGGGCAACCCGTTTTCGGCGCCGATTGTTCTGGTACCGCATGGCCTCATCGAGTTGCTCGATGGCGACTTCGGCGAGGTCTTGCGTGCCGCACAAGCTCACTCGCTAGCCGCGCCGCCAGATGTCTTTGCCGCTGCCAGGTAGGCCGTAGGTTGCCCATTTGCGGTCCACCAGATCCATGATGGCGTCGTCCATGCGCAATTTCTGGCCCCAGTCGCGTTTGGTCTCGGGCGGCAGCTTGTCGGTGGCATCAATGCCGAGCTTGCCGCCGAGGCCGGACTCGGGCGAGGCGAAATCCAAATAATCGATCGGCGTGCCGTCAATCAAGGTCAAGTCACGCGTGGGATCGACGCGCGTTGAGATCGCCCACATCACGTCCTTCCAATCCCGGGCATTGATGTCGTCATCGACCACGATGACAAATTTTGTGTACATGAACTGGCGCAAATAGGACCAGACGCCCATCATCACGCGCTTGGCATGGCCAGGATAGGCTTTCTTCATCGATACGACCGCGATGCGGTAAGAACAGCCCTCAGGCGGTAGCCAGAAATCGACCACTTCCGGGAATTGCTGCGTGAACAGGGGCAAGAACACCTCGTTCATGGCCTCGCCGAGCACGGAGGGCTCATCCGGTGGCCGGCCGGTGAAGGTCGAGAGATAAATCGGCTGCTTGCGCATGGTGATCGCACTGATCTTGAAGACCGGAAAGCGCTCGACCGCGTTGTAATAGCCGGTGTGATCGCCGTAGGGCCCCTCGTCGCCATGTTCATCGAGCATGACATGGCCTTCGAGGACGATCTCGGCCTGGGCCGGCACCTTCAGCGGCACGGAAACGCAATCCACCAGCTCGGCGCGCGCCCCGCGGATCAGTCCGGCATACTGATATTCCGACAGCGTATCCGGCACCGGCGTCACGGCTGCCAGGATGATGCCCGGATCGGCCCCGATCACGGCAGCCGCCGGCAATGGCTCCGGCTTGGTGCCTTTCCAGCGCTGATAATGCTGGGCGCCGCCACGGTGTTTCAGCCAGCGCATGAGCGTGGTGTCCCGGCCGGTCACCTGCATGCGGTAAATGCCGAGATTGTAATCATCTTCCTTGGCCTTGGAGGGGCCTTTGGTGACCACCAGCGGCCAGGTGATCAGCGGC
>JBHJHH010000064.1:0-6341 GCA_050331015.1 Geminicoccaceae bacterium | reverse complement strand
GGAATTGCTGCGTGAACAGGGGCAAGAACACCTCGTTCATGGCCTCGCCGAGCACGGAGGGCTCATCCGGTGGCCGGCCGGTGAAGGTCGACAGGTAGATCGGCTGCTTGCGCATGGTGATCGCGCTGATCTTGAACACCGGGAAGCGCTCGACCGCATTGTAATAGCCGGTGTGATCGCCATACGGTCCCTCGTCGCCATGTTCATCGAGCATGACATGGCCTTCGAGCACGATCTCGGCCTGCGCCGGCACCTTGAGCGGCACGGAAACGCAATCCACCAGCTCAGCGCGCGCGCCGCGGATCAAGCCGGCATATTGGTATTCGGAAAGCGTATCCGGCACCGGCGTCACCGCTGCCAGGATGATGCCCGGATCGGCCCCGATCACGGCAGCCGCCGGCAATGGCTCCGGCTTGGTGCCTTTCCAACGCTGATAATGCTGGGCGCCGCCACGGTGTTTCAGCCAGCGCATGAGCGTGGTGTCCCGGCCGGTCACCTGCATGCGGTAGATGCCGAGATTGAAGTCGTCCTCCTTGGCCTTGGACGGGCCCTTGGTGACCACCAGCGGCCAAGTGATCAGCGGCGCCGGCTCGCCCGGCCAGCAGCTTTGGATCGGCAGCCGGCCGAGATCGATGTCAGCACCGCGCAGCACAATTTCCTGACAAGGCGCCCGGCTGAGCGTCCGGGCGCGCATGGACAGCGCCAGCTTGAGGATCGGTGCCATCTCCATGGCATCCTTGAAGCCGCGCGGCGGCTCTGGCTGGCGCAAGAAAGCCAGCAATTCGCCCAGCTTGCGCAACTCGTGCGGCTCACGGTTCATGCCCCAGGCAACCCGCTCGACGGTACCGAACAGATTGATCAGCACCGGCATCTCGGCGCCTTCGACGTTCTCGAACACGACGGCCGGGCCGCCTTCCGCCAGGAGACGCGTGTGAATCTCGGTCATTTCCAGAACCGGGCTGACCGGCGCGCGCACGCGCCCCAGCCGGCCGGTGCGCTCCCGCCTGGCCATGAAATAGCGGAGACTTGCGTAAGCCAAGAGCGGCTCCTCTCCGGATCTGCACACACGATCGCACGCCAGACCCAAGCGGCCGCCGGGCGCATCGTTGCGGCGTGGTCGCTTGTGACCAACGCCCGCATGACACCAGGATAGAACGGCAAGGTCTTGAGAAACCGGTCGCTTTGCCGCATGCAACACCGATCACCCAAAAAGCCGCTGGCCAAGACGAGCATGACCCACAACCGCGACTTATGGAAAATCGTGACCCCGAGCGCGGTCCTGGTGGTCGTGGCCTTCCTCATCGCAGCACAGTTCGTCCGCCCGGGGCCGCCGCCGGCGCTGACCATGGCAACCGGGCCGGACGGCGGCGGGTTCGCCGCGTTCGGTGACGCCTACAGCGCCGCGTTCGCCGAGCATCATGTAACGCTGCACCTGCGGCCGACGGGGGGTTCGATCGAGAACCTGGCACTGCTGGCCGATCCGCAAAGTGGCGTGGATGCGGCGTTGGTCCAAGGTGGTGTGCTCGACAGCTACAAGGCCGCCAATCTGGTCGCGCTGGCCGGGGTCGTCGTCGAACCCTTGTGGCTGTTCGTCCGGCCGGGCCTGGACATCGACGACGAGCGGGCCCTGCAAGGCCTGCGCATCGCCCTCGGTCCGGATGGCAGCGGCACGCAGCCGGCCGTGCGCAAGCTGTTTGCCCTGAACGGCATCGACGATGCCAACACCACGCTCATCCCGCTCGAGCCGAAGACGGCGGTGGCGGCGCTGCGCAAGGGCGAAGTCGACGCCTTTGCCTATGTCACGGCGATGAGCGCCGATCTGTTGGACGATCTTCTGGCCGATCCGGATCTGAGCCTGATTTCCTTCACGCGCGCCGAAGGTTACGCCCAAGGCAACGGCTATCTGAGCCACGTCACGCTGCACCGCGGCGTGCTCGACCTGGCACAAGATCGTCCGCGCAGCGACGTCGAACTGGTCGCCTACCACTCGATGCTGGTTGCCCGGCCAGACCTGCACGCCGACACCGTCCAGCTCTATCTGCAGGTCCTGGAAGAGGTGCACGGCGGCGGCGACATCTTTTCACCGCCGGAAACCTTCCCGAGCGAGCACCATGTTGAACTGCCGCTGCACCCGGTGGCCGAGCGCTGGTTCGAGCGCGGCCCGAGCGCACTGCAGCACTACCTGCCCTTCTGGTGGGCATCCTGGGTTGAGCGCTGGGCGATCATGCTGATCCCGCTGCTGCTGCTGGCGCTGCCCTTGCTACGCTTCCTGCCACCCTACCTCAATTGGCGCGCGCGCATGCGGGTCTACCGCTGGTATGGCCGCATCGGCGCCGTGGAAGCGCAGGCACGCGAGGGGGCGCTGACCTCGGCCACACGCCGTCAGCTCATCGGCGAGCTGAACGACATCGAAGACGAGGTCACGCAGATCGAGCTGCCGCTGGCGCACACCAACCTGCTGTACAGCCTGCGGGCGCATATCGATCTTGTGCGCGAGCGCTTGTGGAATGAGGACCGGGCGCCGTTGCAGCGCGGCGCTATCGACCGCGCTGCCTCCGATGACGTTTGATCAGGCGGCATCGCGCCACTTGATCGAGCAGCCGATCGACGGCACCTGCTGCGCCGGTCCAACGCCGGTCTCGGCGATCTGCTTCATCGCTTCATACAGCTCGCGTTTGGCATCCGGCACATGATCGCGGCGGGACTCGTCCAGGCGGCCGCGGTATTGCAGCGTGTCGTCGGCATTATATCCGAAGAAATCCGGCGTGCAGACGGCGCCGTAGGCTTTGGCGACCTCTTGCGTGTCGTCATACAGATAGGGGAACGGAAAGCCCTGCTCAGCCGCGACCTTCTGCATGTTCTCGTAGCTGTCTTCGGGATAGGCGATCGCATCATTGGCGCTGATGGCAACCGTGCCGATGCCGAGGTCGGCGAGCGCGTTGGCTTCGCGCACGAGCTTGCCCATGATCGCTTTGACGAACGGGCAATGGTTGCAGATGAACATGACCAGCGTGCCGTTCGGCCCACGGACGTCGTCAAGCGTGTAGCGCTTGCCGTCGGTACCGAGCAGATCAAATGCGGGCGGCTTGCTGCCCAGTTCGACAGCGGGCGTTTCCAAAGCTGGCATAGCGCACTCCCTTGTCCTGCGACTAGCGGTTCCTTTCGCAGATGGCGTGTCCCGGCGCGGCTGTCGAGTGTGCGGCCATCAGATCCCCTGGCCGATGCCCTGGCGCACAAGCCGGCATGCTAGGGCTGTTCGGCGCTGCGCCACGCTACCGCGTAACGATCAACCCGCGCGCGCGTCGCCTGCGTCTGCGCGTGCAGGGCGGTGAGGTCATGGTGACCGCACCGCCGGGCTGTCCGGCGGCGATGATCGAGCGCTTCGTATCCGAGCACCGGCCGTGGATCGAACGCCGTCAGGCGCACTACGCCGATCTCACGCGTCATCACCCGACCGACGGCCTGCGCCATGGTGCCTGTCTGCCGGTCCGCCACGGGGCCGTGGCGCTGAACCTTATCGCAAGCGAGGGCAAGCGCTTGCGCATCGTCGATGCCGGCAAGCGGCTCGATGTCTTGGTGCCTTGCGGGTTCGACGTGTCTGGCGAACAGAACGCCCTGCGCGCTGCTTTGCGCCGGCACCTGCGCGCGAGCGCACTCGCCGAGAGCCGGCGGCTGGCGCACGCCTTTGCAGCGCACGGCCTGGTGCCAAACGAGATCCGAACCAGCGATGCACGTACTTTATGGGGCAGTTGCTCGTCAACCGGCTCGGTGAAGGTGAACTGGCGGCTGATTTTCGCGCCGGAAGCAGTGCACGCCTATGTCGTCGCCCATGAACTTGCACATCTGCGCCTGCGCGATCACAGCGCGCGGTACTGGGCCGTGGTCGAGCAGCTCGATCCGGCCTGGCGGCGCAAGCGCGACTGGTTGAAACGCCATGGCGAAGCCATCATCCATGGCACGCGCGTGTGGATCTGATCACGCGAACGCCGGTCCGCCCTTCAGCCGATCACCCGCGGATGAATGCCATAGATGTTCACGGCTATTGAGCCGTCGCAGCGCAGGGCGTATGGCCTGAAGACGCGCGCGTGCCGGATCTTTGGGAGGATTCAGGGCCATGACACTGGAAACGCAAACCGCCTGGCAGGGCCTCTTCCCCGCGGTGACCACCAAGTTCGCCGAGACCGGTGAGATCGATCCCGATGCCTGCGCGCAGAGTTTCGCCCGCCAGATCGAAGGCGGCGTCGATGGTCTGATCGTCGCCGGCTCGCTCGGCGAAGGCGGCGTGCTCAGCCTGGAAGAAAAGCTCGAACTCGTGCGCATCGCGCTGCAGGTGGCCGGTGACGACACGCCCGTGCTCGCGACCATCGCCGAGACCAACACCGCCGCCGCCTGCCTTGCCGCCGCCGAAGCCGAACAGGCTGGCGCCCATGGCCTGATGGTCCTGCCGCCGATGCAGTACCACAGCGATCATCGCGAAACCGTCGGCTATCTGCGCTCGGTGGCGCTGGCCAGCGAATTGCCGGTGATGATCTACAACAACCCGGTCGCCTATAGCGTCGACGTCAGCCCGGCGATGTTCGACGAACTCTCGGCCGAATGGCGCTTCGTCGCCATCAAGGAAAGCTCCGACGATGTCCGCCGCATCACCGAGATCCGCCGCCTGCTCGATGATCGCTACAAGATTTTCATCGGTGTCGACAACCTTGCCCTCGAGGCCGCCTGCGCCGGCGCTGACGGCTGGGTCGCCGGCTTGTGCAACGCCTTCCCACAGGAAAGCGTCGCCCTTTGGCAGCTCGCCCATCACGGCCGCCTGACCGAAGCGCGCGTGATCTACCAGTGGTTCCGCCCGCTGCTCGATCTCGATGTCAACACCAAGCTGGTGCAGAACATCAAGCTGGTGGAAACCCTGGTGCACGGCGATCCCGAGCACATGCGCGAGCCCCGGTTGCCGCTGGACGGTATCCAGCGGCAATATGTCGAGGAGATCGTGCGCGAGGCGATCGAAACCCGCCCCGATCTGCCGAATGATCTGTGATCGAAGGCATGCGCCGCGCTCGAAACGACACGTGAACCGTTAACCCATGCGCCACACCTTCTTCTGTATTGACGGCCATACCTGCGGCAATCCCGTCCGCCTGGTCGCCGGCGGCGGGCCGCGGCTGCACGGCCAGACCATGTCGGACAAACGTCAGGATTTCGTTCAGCGCTTCGATTGGATCCGCACCGGCCTGATGTACGAGCCGCGCGGCCACGCCATGATGTCCGGCGCAATCCTCTATCCGCCAACGCGCGCCGACTGCGACATCGCCGTCCTCTATATCGAAACCACCGGTTGCCTGCCCATGTGCGGCCACGGCACGATCGGCACGGTCACGTTCGCCCTCGAACACGGCCTGGTGCAGGCCGGCACGCCCGGCACGCTCAGGCTGGACACGCCGGCCGGGCTGGTCGAAGCGCACTATCGCGAAGACGGCGGCTTCATCGATCGCGTCAAGCTGGTCAACGTGCCCGCCTTCCTGCACAGCACCGAGCTGCCGGTTGACGTCCCGGGCCTGGGCGAGCTGGTGGTCGATGTCGCCTATGGCGGCAATTTCTACGCCATTATCGAGCCGCAAACCCGCTTTGCCGACCTCGCCGAGGTCAGCGTGCAGGACCTGTTGCGCTGGTCGCCGGGCTTACGCCGCGCGATGAACGAGCGCTACAGCTTCGTGCACCCGCAAGATCCGACCATCCAGGGCTTGAGCCACGTGCTCTGGACCGGCCGGCCGAGCCAAAGCGGCGCCGATGGCCGCAACGCGGTGTTCTACGGCGATAGCGCCATCGACCGCAGCCCGTGCGGCACCGGCACGAGCGCGCGCATGGCCCAGCGCCACGCCAAGGGCCTGCTGCGCGAGGGCGAGCGCTTCGTGCACGAATCGATCATCGGCTCGCTGTTCACCGGCAAGATCGAGGCGGTCACCGAACTGGCCGGCCAACCGGCGATCATCCCCTCGATCGAAGGCTGGGCGCGCCTGACCGGCCTCAACACGCTCTTCATCGACGACCGCGACCCCTACAAGCACGGCTTTGTCGTGAGTTAGTTGGTTGCTGGGGGCAACTCCTCGTCGCCGCGCCAGTGTCCCTGCGCCAGCTATTCGTCGGTCAGACCCGTCACGCCAGCAAAGAACTCAGCGCGTTCGAAGGAAACATTCGTTCGGGCGGAAGTCGCGAAGGCAGTTTTGCTCAGTTTGGCGCCACCATAGCCCACGTCACTCAGCGTGGCGAAACTATAGTCCACGTCACTCACCGTGGCTTCGCTATAGTCCAAGTAACGCAGGGTGGCGAAACTATAGTGCACGTCG
>JBHJHH010000063.1:0-12256 GCA_050331015.1 Geminicoccaceae bacterium | reverse complement strand
CTGGCCGACAAGCTGCCGGCCTATGCCGGTCGCCTGATGCAGGCCGAGCTGGAAGCGCTCGAAGGCGGCCTGGGCAACCCGGCCCGGCCGGTCGCGGCCCTGGTCGGCGGCGCCAAGGTGTCCACCAAGCTGGATGTGCTGACCAATCTCACCGGGCGGGTCGATGTTCTGATCATCGGCGGCGGCATGGCCAACACGTTCTTGCACGCCCAGGGCGTCGATGTCGGCAAGTCGCTGTGTGAAAAGGATCTGGCCGATACTGCACGAGCGATCATGGCCGAAGCGCAGGGCAAGGGCTGCACCATCGTCCTGCCGAGCGATGGCGCCATCGCCAAGGAGTTCGCCGAAAACGCGCCTTATGAGGTTCTGCCGGTCACCGAGATCCCGGCCGATGGCATGATGCTCGATGTTGGGCCAGCAAGTGCGGCGGCCGCCGCCGATGCCCTGGCCGACTGCAAGACGCTGGTCTGGAACGGCCCGATGGGCGCTTTTGAGATCCTGCCGTTCGATGCCGCCACCAACCAGGTCGCCCGGGCGGCTGCCAAGCTGACCGGCGAGGGCAAGCTCATGAGCGTTGCCGGCGGCGGTGACACCGTGGCCGCTTTGGCGCATGCTGGCGTGCTCGAGCAGTTCAGCTATGTCTCGACCGCTGGCGGAGCGTTTCTCGAATGGCTGGAGGGCAAGGAACTGCCCGGCGTTGCCTCTTTGCGCACGGCCTGATCGTCGCCGTTCACTCGCTGCGCCAGGCGCGTGACGTGGCAGCGTTGGCTGCGCAGCGCGACCTGGACGTTCTCTTGACCAACCCGCCAGGCGCCCTGGCCTATACCGGCGTCGATTACTTCGCCGGCATCGCCAAACGCGTGCCTTTGCCCCTGATGCTCGACTGTGGCGATGATGCCGGCCTCGTCATGCAGGCGGTCTATGCCAGAGCGACGCTGATCACCTGCACGCTCGAGCCGCCGCTGTGCACCAGGCTGAACGCCATGGTCGAACAGTCCGGCGGCGAACTGGTCGCGCCCGACGGGCTGCCTCAGCGCCGGATTACGCTTCTGCCGAACGACCACGCGCGCTATGCCCTAGCCCGCGCCCTCGGGCTGCCGGCGCATGGTGAGCCAGCCTAGCTTGTGGTAGTCAAAGGGCACATTCTTGCTTGGATGATGTGTGGCTTCTTGAAGGAGTGTCGCCGATGCGTTTGACGCCGAAAGTCAAAGAGATCTTGAGCTGGTATGGTAGCGAGAACCCGGGCACCCGGGCCAACCTCGCCCGCATGCTGATGACCGGTAAGCTCGGCGGTACCGGTAAGCTGGTCATTTTGCCGGTCGATCAGGGCTTCGAGCACGGCCCGGCGCGCAGCTTCGCCAAGAACCCGCCTGCCTACGATCCGCACAACCATTTCGAGCTCGCCATTGAGGCCGGCCTGAACGCCTACGCTGCACCGCTCGGCATGCTTGAGATGGGTGCCGACGAATATGCCGGCTGCATCCCGCTGATCTTGAAAGTGAACAGCTCGAATTCGCTGGCCACCGAGAAGGATCAGGCGGTCACCGCGGGTGTCGAGGATGCGCTGCGCTTGGGCTGTTCGGCGATCGGCTTCACCATCTATCCGGGCGCCGAGTACCAGTTCGAAATGATGGAAGAGCTGCGCGAGCTGACGCTCGAGGCCAAGGCCCATGGTCTGGCGGTGGTCGTCTGGTCCTATCCACGCGGCGGCCTGCTCAGCAAAGACGGCGAGACCGCGGTCGATATCTGCGCCTATGCCGCGCATATTGCCGCGCTGCTCGGCGCCAACATCATCAAGGTCAAGCCGCCCACGGAGGTCCTCGAGCTCGGCGAGGCCAAGAAGGTCTACGAGGCCGAGAAAATCGACATTGACGATCTCGCCAAGCGGGTCAGCCATGTCATGGACGCCTGCTTCGGCGGCAAGCGCTTGTGCGTGTTCTCTGGCGGCGGCGCCAAGGGCACCGATGCGGTGCTCGACGAGGTGCGCGGCATCGCCCAGGGCGGCGCGAATGGCTCGATCATCGGCCGCAACAGCTTCCAGCGCCCGAAGGAAGAGGCCCTGGCGCTGCTGAACCAGATCATCGAGATCTACCAGTCGGTCGCGTGATCAGCGAGGCTGACATTCTCGAAACCGACGAGGTCGGCTGCCGGCTCATCCTGCGCCTGCCGACCGACCTCGCCGGCTCGTTTGCCCAGGAAAAGCTCTCCGACAGCCTGAAAACCGCGCGCGCGGCCGGGCTTTTGCTACCGTTCGGCTGCACACGGCTGAACGAGCGGGCCGCGCTCTGCCGCGAGGTTGGTGTGGCCTGTTTCCTTGCCGACGACATCGACAGCGCGCTCAGCTTTCGCCTTGATGGCCTGGAACTCTCAGGCGATGCCCAGCTGATCACGCATGCCCGCCGGCGCCTGCCGGAAAACACCATCCTGGCGGCGCGCTGTCCGATCGAGCGCCACACGCCGATGGAAGTCGGCGAGGCCGGTGCCGATCTTGTCGTGTTCGATGCCAACAGCCAGGACGACTTCGACGATGCGCTCGATCTGGTTGCCTGGTGGACCAGCCTGTTCACCCTGCCCGCCCTGGTGCGCGGCAGCTTCACGCTCGAGCAAACCGAACGCCTGGCCGAGGCCGGCGCCGATTTCGTCGATCCCGGCGCGCATGTCTGGCTGAGCGGCAGCGAAATGCTGGAAGCCTACCAAGACGCCGTCGACACCGGCTGGTTCCCGCGCTAGACGGGCTGCGCATTGGTCAATTTCACGGGTCGCGGTCGACTGCGCAGTACCGGCCGCACCAGCACGTTGGTTCATTCGATGAAAATTAACGGCAACGAACTTCGCACCGGCCACGTCATCGAGCACAAGGACAGGCTCTGGGGCGTGGTTAAGACCGATCATGTCAAGCCGGGCAAGGGTCCGGCCTATGTCCAGGCCGAGCTCAAGGATCTGGTTGACGGCACCAAGTTGAACGAGCGTTTCCGCGCTGCCGAGACAGTCGAGCGCGTCCGTCTCGAGCAAAAGGACTATCAATACCTCTATGAGGAAGGCGACTCGCTGACCTTCATGGACACCGAAAGCTTCGAGCAGATCGGCCTCAACAAAAGCGTGATCGGCGGGGCAATCGTTTACCTCGAAGAGGGCATGATGGTCACGATCGAGAGCTATGAAGGACGCCCGCTCGGCGCGACCTTGCCCGAAACGGTCATCCTCGAAGTGGTCGAGGCCGACCCGGTGGTCAAAGGCCAGACCGCCGCCGCATCCTACAAGCCGGCCGTGCTCAACAACGGTGTGCGCATCATGGTGCCGCCGCATATCGAGGCCGGCACCCGCGTGGTCGTGAACACGGTCGACTCGACCTATGTTGAGCGCGCCAAGGACTGAGCCGGCGACGGCAACAAGGGACGGCTGATGGCCATTCGCAGCGCCAATCTGACGGTGATGATCAACGCGGCCGAAAAGGCTGCGCGCCAGCTCGTGCGCGATTTCGGCGAAGTCGAGAACCTGCAGGTTTCGCGCAAAGGCCCGGGCGATTTCGTCTCGATCGCCGACCGGCGCACCGAAGAGGTCCTCGTGCAGGAACTTTCACGCGCTCGGCCGGGCCATGGTTTTTTGCGTGAAGAGGGGGACGACATCGCCGGTGATGGTCGCGGCCGCTGGATCATCGACCCGCTCGATGGCACGACCAATTTCCTGCACGGCCTGCCGCATTTTTGTATTTCGATTGCCCTTGAGGAGCATGGCGAGCTGGTCTCGGCGCTGATCTACGATCCGATCAAGGGTGAGCGCTTCGTCGCCGAGCGTGGCGGCGGCGCCTTCCTCAATGAGCGGCGCATCCGCGTTTCCGGGCGCACCAATCTGGAAGACAGTGTCATCGCCTGCGGCATCCCGGTGCTCAACTGGCCGGGCCAGGACGACTACTACCGCCAAGCCCAGGCGGTTGGTGCGCGCGTTGCCGGCTTGCGTCGTTTCGGGGCCGCGGCCCTGGATCTGGCCTATGTCGCCGCCGGTCGCTACGAGGCGTTCTGGGAGTACCGGCTGAAGCCCTGGGATGTTGCCGCCGGGATCCTGATCGTGCGCGAAGCCGGTGGCACGGTCACCGAGCTGCATGGCGGCGACCCGCTCATGGACCAGCAAACCCTGGTCGCGGCCAACGCCTACCTGCACAGCCCGTTGAGCAAACTCCTCAAGGAAACCGCCTAAGGCGAGATCAGGCGGGTTGAGCTCTCTCGCGCGCGAGGCGCAGCCAGACGACATCGGCGCCGTGCCAACGCTCGCTATGGCCACCGGTGATGCGGAAGCCACGGCGCAGATACCACAAGACCGAACGGTCATTGACCGCATGGGCCAGCAACCAGATCGGTCCGCCACACTCGCGCTGGGCGCGCGCCAACAACGCCGTGCCGACGCCGCTGCCGCGCTGTTCCGGAGCGGTGAACAGATATTGCACGTAGCCATCGCGCAGGCGCAGATCGCAAAAGCCCAGCAGTTCGCTGGCGCTGTCGATCGCACCGAAGCGGACATCGCCGCTGCGCTTGCACGGGGCCCCGGACAAAAGATAGCTGCGCGCCGCCGGCAAACGCTCGGGCAACACGCTGGCGCCGACCGCGCGGGCGCGCAGGCGGCCGACGGCGGTGTCCCAAGCCTCGCCCAGGCGGGTGATCCGGAAGCTTTCAAGAACCCGGTGCATGCGTGACTTGATCTCCCAGCGTTCGGTCGCTCGCCAACACATCAAGGCGTTGACAAAAGGCGCAAGCATGACGTTTGCGCAACGACAAGAACATCAATCTCGCCAGCTAAATGATAGGCTTAGCGGCAGTTCTTGTGTTTTCCTATCATTTCTAGGATAGGGTAACCGCAGCAGCGGTGCTTTTGTCGACAAAATACGGTGTGCGTCGCTTGGACCAGGCGCGTTTTACGAAAAACGAGGCCGTGGCCGGCGGCAAACCTGTTCAGGAGTGCTTATGACCAAGCCCGGCCGGTTCGTGACCCGTATGGTCGTTTTTCTTGTCCTGGCCGTCATCGTCGTGGCGCTGCTGCATGAAGTCGTCTTGCGTGCGTTTTTTCACAATCCGGCACTGAATGGCCTGATCTTGGGCGTGCTTGTGTTCGGCATCGGCTTTTGCTTCCGCCGCGTGTGGTCGCTGTGGCCGGAAATCCGCTGGATCGAGGCCTACCGCACCAGCGCCCCCGGCTACTCGATGCAGTCACCGCCGAGATTGCTCGCACCGATCGCCAGCTATCTCGGTGAGCAGGAACGCCGCCGACGCTCGGCGCTGTCTGCGGTCTCGACGCGCTATCTCCTGGATTCGGTAAGCAATCGCCTGGATGAAACCCGCGACGTAAGCCGCTACATGATCGGCCTGCTGGTCTTTCTCGGCCTGCTCGGTACGTTCTGGGGCCTCTTGCAGACGATCAATGCGGTTGGCGCCGTCATCAACGGCCTGTCGATCGGCTCCGGCGACATGGTCACCATGTTCGATGATCTGAAAAGCGGTCTGTCCGCGCCGTTGAGCGGCATGGGCACGGCGTTCAGTTCATCGCTGTTCGGCCTGTCCGGCTCGCTCATCCTCGGCTTTCTCGATCTGCAGGCCAACCGCGCGCAGAACAGCTTTTACAATGACATGGAAGAATGGCTCTCGGGCCTGACGCGGCTGAGCGGCATCAGCCTCGGCCCGGTCGACGGCGACGGCTCGGTGCCGGCCTATATCCAGGCCCTGCTCGAGCAGACCGCCGACAACCTCGAGCGCCTGCAGCAGATCATGATGCGCAGCGAGGAAAACCGCGCCGCCGCCCAGCATGCCACGGCCGCCGTGTCTGAGCGCCTGGCCGAACTGGGCGATCACATGTCGAACCAGAACCACCTGCTTTCGACCATGGTCCGCCAGCAGCAGGACCTCGCCCCTACCTTGCAGCGTCTGGCACACGCCGACAATCAGAGCGGTGCGATCGATGACGCCACGCGCAGCCATATCCGCAATCTCGACGTCCATTTGAGCCGACTGGCGCAAGAGCTGATCGGCGGCCGGGAACAGATGGTCAATGAGTTGCGCAGCGAAATCAAAATGGTCTCGCGCACGATCGCCCATGTCGCCGGCGATCCGGGAGCTGCCCGTTGAGCATCGGCACGCGACGCGAAATCCGCCAGCAAGGCGCCGATGTCTGGCCAGGCTTCGTCGATGCCCTGTCGACCCTGTTGCTGGTCACGATCTTTCTGCTGACCGTCTTCGTGCTCGGCCAGTTCTTTTTGCAGCAGGTGGTCGAGGGGCAGGACGAAGCGCTGGGTGAGCTCGAACAGGAAGTCTCCAGCCTGAGCCAGGCGCTCGGGCTCGAAGAAGAAAGCAATGAAGAGCTGCGCGACAGCCTGGCGCGCCTCAATTCCGTGCTCGAAGCCACGCTCGGTGAGCGCGATGACCTGGCCAGCGAACTGACGGATGTGCAGGCGGTCTATCTCGCTGCCGAAGATCGCATTCAGGTGCTTGAGAGCCAGCAGCGTCAGCTCGAATCCGTCATCGAGACACTGCGCAGCGAGCGCGACCAGGCGGTTGCCGCGCGCGACGAGGTCCAGGCCGAGCTGGAAGCCCTCAATCAGACCGTCAGCGCGGACAAGGAGACCATCGAGGCACAGCTTGCCGAACTGGTCACGTTACGGCGCGACATCGCCACGCTGCGCGAGGTGCGCAACCGCCTCGAGACCGAGGTCGCCGCGGCGATCGGCAACAATGAAGCACTGCGCGACCAACTGGCCCAGGCGCGCGACCGCTCGCTCGCCCTCGAAGCCGAGCTGGCCGATGCGCAGGATACGACGCTGCTCGCCCAGCGCGAGTTGCAGGAAACCGAAGTGCGCCTGGAAGACGTCTTGCGCGCATCGTCAGAACAGGAGCTGGAGGTAATCGAAAAGCAGCGTCAGCTCATCGAAGCGCGCAACCAGATGGCGCTGCTCAATGTCCAGATCGAGGAGCTGCGCAACCAACTCGCTTCGATCCAGGATGCGCTCGATCTCGAGCAGGAGCGCGTCAGCGCGCAGAACGAGATCATCGCCGATCTGGGCAGCCAGCTAAACCTCGCCCTGGCCGACAAGGTGCAGGAACTGCAGCAGGTCCGTTCGGAGTTCTTTGCGCGATTGACCGAGGTGATCGGCGATCGCGAGACCATCCGCGTCGAGGGCGACCGCTTCGTTTTTCAGGCTGAAGTGCTGTTCGCCAGCGGCTCGGCGGTGATCGAGCCGGGCGGCACCCAGCAGTTGCGTGAACTGGCGGCCACCTTGCGCGAGATACTGCCCGAGATTCCCAGCGATCTGCCCTGGATCTTGCGCATCGACGGCCACTCGGACCGCCGCCCGGTGACCTCAGGCCGTTTTGCCAACAACTGGGAGCTGTCGGCCGCGCGCGCAATCTCGGTCGTGCAGTTCCTCATTGGCCAGGGCATTCCGGCCAACCGCCTGGCTGCGACGGGCTTTGGCGAGTATCAGCCGATCGACAATGGCCTGACCGACGAGGCTTTCCGGCGCAACCGGCGCATCGAGATCAAGCTGACCACGCGCTGAGCGCTATTCGGCGGCAACGCGCGCGCCCAGATCGAACTGCAACTCGGCCAAACGGGCGTACAGGCCGCCCTGGGTGACCAGCTCGTCGTGGGTGCCGCTGGCAATCGTCCGGCCGGCATCCATGACGACGATGCGATCGCTCTTGAGCACGGTCGCCAGCCTGTGCGCGATGACGATGCTGGTGCGCTCGGCCATCAGCCCGTCAAGCGCCGCCTGCACCGCGCGCTCGCTCTCGGCGTCCAGGGCACTGGTGGCCTCATCGAGCAGCAGGATCTTCGGATTGCGCAAGACCGCACGCGCGATGGCGACACGCTGGCGCTGGCCGCCGGACAGGCGCACGCCTTTCTCGCCGAGAAAGCTGCTCAGGCCGTCGGGTAGCGCGCGCAGAAAATCTAGAGCGTACGCCGCTTCTGCCGCTGCCAGGACCTCGTCATCCGAGGCGTCCGGCCGACCGTAACGGATATTGTCCCAGGCATTGGCGGAAAAGATCACCGGGTCCTGCGGCACCAGACCCAGATGCCGTCGGAACGCGGTTGGCTCGAGCCGGTCGATCGGCTTGCCGTCGATGCGGATCGTGCCGTTGCCCGGATCATAAAAGCGCATAAGGAGCTGGTAGACCGAGCTCTTGCCGGCGCCCGACGGGCCCACCAGCGCAACGCGCTCTCCCGGACGCACATGCAGCGAGAACCCGTCCAGCGCCGGCGTATCCGGCCTCGAGGGATAGGCAAAAGTCACGTCATCGAAGCGAACGTCGCCGGCGATCGGTTCCTGCAGCGCGATCGGCTCGGCCGGCGCGGCGATTTCGGGCTCGCGATCGAGCAGTTCGAACAAGCGCTCGGTGGCACCTGCTGCGCGCTGCAAATCGCCCGAGATTTCCGACAGGCCGCCGGTCGCACTGGCGACCACGATGGCAAAAAAGATGAACGCCGACAGCTCACCGGGCGTGATCCGACCGGCCAGCACGTCATGACCGCCGACCCAGAGCACACCGACGACGGCGCCGAAGACGACCAGAATAACGCAGATGCCCAGCTGCGCACGCGCGTGTACCTGGTCGACGGCGGCATCGAAGGCACGCTCGGTCAGCGCGCCGAACCGGCCGCGCTCGGTGTCTTCCTGGTTGAATGCTTGCACAGTGCGGATGGCATTGAGCGTCTCTTCGCCATGGCCGCTGACCGCCGCGATCTCATCCTGCGCCACGCGCGAGCGACGTCGCACGCGGCGGCCGAAAAAGACGATCGGCACGACCACGAGCGGCACGGCGATGACCACCAGGCCGGTTAGCTTCGGGTTGGTGGCGACCAGCAGAATCAGGCCGCCGACCAGCATGAGCAGGTTGCGCAAGGCCTGGGACAGGCTGGCACCGATCACGGTCTGGATGACCGAGGTGTCCGTCGTCAGGCGGGAGATGACCTCGCCGGTGCGCGTGACCTCGAAAAAGCCGGGCGGCATCGACAGGATGTGGTCATAGACGTCCTTGCGCAGATCGGCGACGACGCGCTCGCCCAGCCAAGTGACATAATAGGTGCGCGCGAATGTGGCGAACGCCAGGACAACGATGACGGCGAGCATCGCCTTGAGCGCATGGTTGAGTGCCTGCGGATCGTTCTCGCCGAAGCCGCCATCGATCAGGTGACGCAGGCCGACACCGATGACCAGCACCGCACCGGCGGCCAGCACGAGACCGAGCAAGGCGATCGCTGCTGCGGTGCGATAGGGCGTTATGTATTTCGCCAAGCGGCCAAGCTGGCTGAGTTTCCTTGAGCCTTCCCGCTGACCCATCATGGCCGACGCGCTCTTCGACGCCTCCCGCATGATGTGCTCACCTCCCACACAAAAAACAGATACCGATCTGGCCGGCGCGACAACGCCAAGCGGTCCTTGCCCAGCCAAAGCGAGGCTTGTATACAGCCGCGGCCTTGGCGAGGAGAA
This sequence comes from Geminicoccaceae bacterium, assembly GCA_050331015.1. Lineage (GTDB taxonomy): Bacteria > Pseudomonadota > Alphaproteobacteria > Geminicoccales > Geminicoccaceae > JBHJHH01. Next base: position 2,787 of record JBHJHH010000063.1, on the reverse strand, counting down.
AGCCGTTGAAGTCCGACATTCATCCCGACTACCACGAGATTACCGTGGTCATGACCGACGGGTCGACCTTCACCACGCGGTCGACCTATGGTGTAGCCGGCGACACGCTGACGCTGGACAGTGACCCGAAGAACCATCCGGCCTGGACCGGCGAGAGCAACATCCAGGCCCGCGGCGGCATGGTTGACCGCTTCAACAAGCGCTTCCAGGGCTTCCGCCGCAAGAAGTGACCCGCGCGGCAAGCGCCTACAACGTTAGCGTTGGATCGATCCGATGAAAGTGCGTAATTCGTTGAAAGCGGCCAAAGTCCGCGACAAGAACAACCGCGTCATCCGCCGCAAGGGCCGGGTGTACGTGATCAACAAGCGCAACCCGCGCATGAAGACCCGCCAGGGCTGACGATGTCGTTGCGCGCGCCTGTCCTGGTGCGCTGCGCGCAAGCCTCGCCGGCATGGTCAACAGAAACACGAGGCGTCGCCTGATCCGTCACGCGGCGCCTTTTGTGTTGCCGATCAAGCGCGCCCGCATCGGCAAACTGTCACGCGTCCGTCGCCATTGCTTGGCAAGCCAAAAGTTGTGCTTATTGCCAAGTGTGAGGGACGAGGATGGGTCTGTTCAGCTTCTTCAAGAAAGACGCCGGTAAGAAAGTCGAGAGCGACGACAAGGGCGGCGGCGGTATCATCAAGTCGGCGCAAGCCTCGGAGATGACCCCGGAGGCCGAGGCTGAGGTCGAAGCCGCCAAGGCTGCGGCTCCGGGCATCGACGCCACGGCGGTCGCTTCAGACGCGATCAAGAAAGAAATCGAAAAGCTTAATCTCGACGTCAAGGATCTGGACGTTGAGGTCGACGGCGAAACCGTCAAGGTCAAAGGCAAGGCCCTCGATCAGGCCACGCGCGAGAAGGTCGTGCTCGCTGCCGGCAATGTCGAAGGCATCAGCGCCGTCGACGAGGCCATCGAGACCGAGCAGACGGGTCCGGAGTCGCAGTTCCACGAAGTCGCCAAGGGCGACACGCTCTGGGCGATCTCCGAGAAGTACTATGGCAACGGCGCCAAGTACGAGGCGATCGTCGAGGCCAACCAGCCGATGATTACCAATCCGGACATGATCTATCCGGGTCAGGTGCTGCGCATCCCGCCGCAGGACTGATCGCCAAGACGACGCTCGCAACAAAGAAAGGGCCGTGCCCGCAAGCACGGCCCTTCCTGTTTGTTAGACAGTGCCGGTTGCGTGGACTTAGAAGTCCATGCCACCCATACCGCCCATGCCGCCCATGTCAGGCGCGCCACCGCCCGCCTTCTTCTCGGGCTTCTCGGCGACCATGGCTTCGGTGGTCACCAGCAGGCCAGCAACCGATGCCGCATCCTGCAAGGCGGTGCGGACCACCTTGGTCGGATCGACGACACCGGACTTGATCAGATCCTCGAACGTGTCGGTTGCGGCGTTGTAGCCCCAGTTGGTGTCCGAGCTCTCGTGGATCTTGCCTACGATGATTGAGCCATCCTGGCCGGCATTCTCAGCGATCTGACGGCAGGGGAAGGTCAGCGCCTTGCGCACGATCTCAATGCCGACGCGCTGGTCGTCATTGCCCGGCGTCAATTTCTCGAGCGCCTTGATGGCGTAGACCAAGGTCACGCCACCACCGGCAACAATGCCCTCTTCCACGGCCGCGCGGGTCGCATGCAGGGCGTCGTCGACGCGATCCTTCTTCTCCTTGACCTCGACCTCGGAAGCACCACCGACGCGGATGACGGCCACACCGCCAGCCAGCTTCGCCAGACGCTCCTGGAGCTTCTCGCGGTCATAGTCGGAGGTTGTCTCCTCGACCTGCGCACGGATCTGGCCGCAGCGCGCCTCGATGGCGCTCTTCTCGCCGGCACCGTCGACGATCGTGGTCTCTTCCTTGGTCAGCGTGACCTTCTTGGCCGAACCGAGCATGTCGAGGGTGACGTGCTCGAGCTTGATGCCGAGGTCCTCGCTGATGACCTGACCGCCGGTCAGGATGGCGATATCCTCGAGCATGGCCTTACGGCGATCGCCGAAGCCCGGCGCCTTGACGGCAGCGACCTTCAGACCACCGCGCAGCTTGTTGACCACGAGCGTGGCCAGGGCCTCGCCCTCGACGTCCTCGGCGATGATCAGCAGTGGACGGCTCGACTGCACGACGGCCTCGAGCACCGGCAGCAGCGGCTGCAGGCCCGAAAGCTTCTTCTCGTGGAGCAGGATGTACGGCTCGTCGAGATCGACGGTCATCTTCTCCGAGTTGGTCACGAAGTACGGCGAGAGATAGCCGCGGTCGAACTGCATGCCCTCGACGACGTCGAGCTCGGTGTGCAGGCCCTTGGCCTCTTCCACCGTGATGACGCCTTCCTTGCCGACCTTCTGCATGGCCTGGGCGATCATCTCACCGATCGAGGTGTCGCCATTGGCCGAGATGGTGCCCACCTGGGCGACTTCCTGCTCGGTCTAGATGGTGCGGGTGCGGCCCCTGATGTCGTTGACGACGGCGTCGACGGCCATGTCGATGCCGCGCTTCAGGTCCATCGGGTTCAGACCGGCGGCAACCGCTTTGGCACCCTCGCGCACGATCGCCTGGGCGAGCACGGTAGCGGTGGTCGTGCCGTCACCGGCCTCGTCGTTGGTCTTAGAGGCGACCTCGCGCAGCATCTGCGCGCCCATGTTCTCGAACTTGTCGGAAAGCTCGATTTCCTTGGCGACGGTGACGCCGTCCTTGGTGATGCGCGGCGCACCGAAGCTCTTCTCGATGACGACGTTACGGCCCTTCGGA
>JBHJHH010000062.1:0-5751 GCA_050331015.1 Geminicoccaceae bacterium | reverse complement strand
CGCATGGCCGAGCTCAAGGTCAAGGCGGCGCAAGAACACAAGGCAATGAATGCCAAGTTGTCTAGTGCCGAGGTCTTTCAGCGCATTGAGAACGAGGTTACCAACAATCCGAAGCGCTATCCGCTGCTGAACAAATACTACAAGCCGGACGCTGGCTGAACGGCGCTGCAGGCGGCCGGAACCGGCGCGCGCGGCCAGAGCGACGGTCCGGACACGGGCAATCCCGGCTCTGTCCAAAGAAGCGCGATCGGCCAGCTTGCCTGGGCGCGCACCCTGGATCTACCGTGGTAGTGAACAAGGACCGGGCCGCGCGCTTGATCCGTTGCGGCAAGGTTGTGACGCCTCGCTGGGTACAGCGAGGCGTCGAATGCGCAAATAGGCGGGCTAGTCTAAGGATTATTGCACATAATAACCGACAGCGCAGACCTGATCACCGACCTTGGTCACCAGCGCGACCTTCTGTACCGGTTCTTCCTCGCCCGGCCGCGGCCACATATATTCGACCTCGCTAACCTCGCCGTCCTTGGCCGACGCGTAGATCGCTTCACCGAAAGCCCTGCCACGCTTGTCCTGCAGGGTCATCAGGCTTTCGCCGACCAGGCTCGGATGGGCGGAAAAATAGCCCTCGGCGTCGCCGCAATAGGGGTACAGGTCACGGTCCTTGAAGCCCTCTTCACCGCTCGAAAACGCCGCCAGCGCAGCGTCCTGATCGGCATTCAGCGCCTCCACGGCGTTTTGCAGGGTAGTGTCCAGATTCTTTCGCACATTGCTCATGCGACGGCGGCTCCGGTTTCGGCCTTGGCGGCCGTCAGCGGGTCCATGTTGACGTATCGGCGCGTTGACCATTGCGTGCCGGCGATGTGACGCAGCGCGCCGCAATGGCTAGCAACATAGCCGCGCGCACTCACTTGGCTTTATTGTTTCACTTGCTGTGCAGTCTTCAGCTTTATGTTTACTTACGGTCTGTTTGGAATGATGTCTGCATCAGTGTCTTGGCGACTGGCGACCTTGCACTTGCACCCGAACGCGCTGATGACCCGGTTCGCACGTGCTCAGGCGGCAGTGAAGGTCGGAAACGTCACGCCCAGCGCCCAAGCGAGGATCAGCCCCTGCGCCACGCCGCTTGCCGCCGGACTGCCCGTGTGGCGACCGACCCAGCCGCCGATCAATCCGAACACCACGAAGAACAGCAAGATGATCGGCATGATCATGATCAGGAAAAACAACCGCTCGAAATCGATGGCAATTGCGATAGCGAGCGATGTGAAAAAGGCGGTGCGCGCCAGGGCAACGCGTGCCAACCCCGCACGGCCACCCTCGAGCAGCAGGCTGTCTGCGAGCATGAACGGCAGCGCCCCCGCCGACAGGGCGAGGATGATGGGCAGCCGGCCGCTGTGCGGCATGAACGACACGACATAACGATCCAACGCACCGCCGAAGATCACCAGCGCGTAGAGAACGAACGCAACGCTTGACCACCAGGCGACAGGCGCCATACGCACCCCGGCACGCTTGAGCACACCTATCGTCAAGACGCCAAAAAGGAAAAGATGCACGGCCAGATAGTCGGCGACGAGAACAGGCAGAAAACGCGTGTTGATCAGGCTGAGCGCCAACGGTGTTGCCAATGCCGGCACCCAGATCGCTAGGTGAAACACCCGCCAGCTTGCCCGATCTGGCGCACCGACCCGCGCGGGCAAAGCAGCGCTCAATGGCCAAGCGAGCAACACGATGCCGCCCAGTAGCAACAGGATCCACCCGCCGGTCGCGGCAACCGGGCCATCGCTTTGCCGATCGAACACGCTGTCCAGCCAAGCGCGGGCCTCGCGCAGGCCGCTCGCCGAATAGAGAACGCCGACATGTTCGACCCCAGGCGCAACGACCGCCTTGCGGGCACTGCCGTCGGCGAACGCGCCGACCTGTGTGCCTTCGGATGCCGTCGGGTCGATCTGCCGGACCTTGCCAAGCGCCTCTTCGCGCAGGAAAGCCTCGTACTGGCCCGCGATCATCAAGAGCGACGACGGCAGCGACGGCGTGACCGCCTCGGAGAACATCGAGATCGCCACCGTCGCGGCAATGTCTGCGTCGACAATCGCCTGGCGCACAAGGATGTCGGTTGCCATGGAGTGGCCGAGCAAGGCGACCTGGCCATCGACCGGAGGCAAGCTGCGCGCGAAGTCGGTGACCGCGCCAGTCTCCTGCATCAGGCGCTGCGTGGTGCCCTCGATGGCGTCGAGATCCCCGGACATCGGCAGGGGATGGCGACCATGACCAGCAAAATCGAACGCTACCGCCACATAGCCGGCTTGGGCCAGCGTAAGGGCATAAGCCTGCATCAACTGGCGCGAACCGGCGAAGCCATGCGCAATGATCACCGCCGGTGCCGGCGGCGCCGAGGTCTGCCGGAAGATGGTGACCGGTGTGCTGCCGACCGTCTCATGGGAGATCAGCAGACCGGAGCGCATGCGCTCCAGCTGGGCGAGCGCGACGACGATCATGGCCAGCGCCAGAAAGCCGGCGAGCCAGCGCCATGGCCGTGCCCGCACCAGAGCGACGACGGCGTGTAGGGAACCTGATTGCCTATCCATGCACCGATGAGATTGATGGCGGCAGCGTGCCGGCAAGCGGTTTGATCGCCTGCCAGCAACGCTTTCGCAAGGGGCAGGCGTATCTTAGGCCCTGCCACCGACCTTTACGCAGCGCACGGCTGCCGAACTCTTGAGCCTGTCAGCCGTTTCGAAGCGCGCGGCCGGCAAGGCCGCTCATGAAGCCGGGTGTTCGCTGGGGCCGCCCCGCCAAATCCCGGCGTGTCGACCACCACCACCGCTCAATGCCATGACGTCGCGCAGCGTATCTTGGGTAACCAGCCCGACCAGCGCGCCGTCACGATCGAGCACACCGGCCACGGCGGCCTGCTTTTGCTGCATCAGGTCCACGGTCACCTCAAGCGCAGCATGTTCGTTCGCCAGCGGCGTATCCCTGGTCAGGAAGGCGACAATGGACGCATCCATGCCAGCCTGCGCGTAGCGCTTGGACAGGACATCGCGCGGTACCAGGCCGGCAAAGTGGCCTGCCCGGTCGGTCACCGGGAGGGCGGACTGGCCGGTGCGCAGACGGCAATCGATGGCATCGCCCAACGAACTGTCGAGACCGAGCGTGGCAAACTGCGTGATCATCACGTCTTTATTGCGCAAGCCGCGCACGGCATGGCGTACCTGTGCCGCCTGGTTCTCGGACGCACCGGCGAAGAAGATGAAGACACCAATCAAAACGAGCACAACGTTGCCGCTGGCCAGACCGGTGAGGCCGAACAGGATCGCGAACGCGCGCCCGACCAGGACGGCATCGCGCGTGCCCATTGCCGGACCGCGCCACGTCACGAGGAGCGCGCGCAACACGCGGCCGCCGTCCATCGGAAAGGCCGGGATCAAGTTGAACACGACCAGGAGGATATTGGCATAGAGCAGGCGGGCGGCGATGCCGGACGCATCGGGTTGCATCGTCGCGTCGACGCTCGGCAGACCGCCCAGCGCTAGGAACAAGACGGCGGCAATGACGACATTCACGGCCGGACCGGCGAGCGCCACGACGATCTCCTGCGCCGGCTTGCGCGGCATGCCCTCCATGCGGGCAACACCGCCGATCGGCAACAGAATGACGTCGCGCGTCGTCACGCCATAGCGGCGCCCGGCCAGAATGTGACCGAACTCGTGCAAGACCACGCAGCCGAACAGCAGCGCGATCAGGCTGACCGTGGCGACGGCGGACGCGGCGCCGCCTTGCGCATAAGCCACGCCGCCGATGACGAGCAGAAACACGACGAACGTGACATGCAATCGCACGGGCGTACCAAAGAGGCGGCCGAGGGTGAGCGAGTAGCCCATAAGGAGCACCTGACGCTTGTGAACATTTCTCTTGACATGGCGCGAAGTGCCGTTCTCGCAATAGCTCGGCCTAGGCTATCTGGTCGCGGACCCGATCGGCGATCCGGCCGCCTGAGGCTTGGCGTCGGTGTGCCATGTGCCCCGCCCGGCCACAATAAGCGCCGAGACGTCAGCCCGCCGGCGGATCGCCCAGCAGATCGTCCAGCTCGGCGCCGGTCCACAGCCAGCCGTCGCCCTTGACCTGCTCGATGGTGCCGCCGCCGGCAAAGTTCTTGATGCTGATCGTCGGCGCACCGTCGATGGTCAGCACGGCCGTGCCGCCCGTGGCCCATTCCGCGCCGACATCCTCCTCGAGGACATCGGCGAGACGGATGCGATCGGTACCCTGCCCGGGCTTTTCGATGATGCGCAGATTGCCGTCACCCTCGCGCCACCAGTAGATGTCGTTGCCGCGGCCGCCCACGGCGGTGTCGCTGCCGGGCCCGCCATCGAGGTGGTCGTTGCCGTTCTCGCCGTAGATCTTGTCGTTGCCACCGCCGCCGCGCAGCACCTTGTCGTTGCCGCCACGGCCCTTGATCAGCTCATCGGCGATCGTGCCCTTGATGTCATCGCTCCGGTTGGTGCCGGTGATGCCAAGGCGGCCGCCGCTGTCATCGATCAGGAAATCCAGCGTTGCCGTGTCCCAGGCCCAGTTGCCGACCTTGCCGCTGACATCCTCGATGGTGCCGCCGGCAGCGTAGTCCTCGATGGTGATCACCGGCACGCCATCGACCGACAACACGGCGTCCAGTCCGTTGGCCGCCCAGGCGATCTCGACCTCGTCCTCGCGCACATCGCGAAAGCGCACGCGGTCATAGCCCCGGTCGGGGTCCTCGACGATGAGCAGCGTGCCGTCGCCGCGTGAATACCAGTAAATGTCCTTGCCGCTACCGCCATAGGCGACGTCATCGCCCGGGCCACCGTCGAGATGGTCATGGCCGTTCTGCCCGTAGATCTCGTCGTCACCGCCCTCGCCGCGCAGATACTTGTCGTTGCCGGCGCGGCCATAGATGATTTCGTCGGCGTCGGTGCCCTTGATGTTGTTGGCCTGTTGCGTCCCGCGCAGGACCGCCTTGCTCGGCTCGGGCTCGGTGACCGGCCCGGCGGCCGGCGGCGGTGAGACCGGTTCCGGCTCGGGTTCCGGTTCTGGTTCCGGTTCTGGTTCCGGTTCTGGTTGGGGTTCGGGTTCCGGCTCGGGTTCTCCGTAAGGCTTGGGCTCTACGTCGATGTTCAGGGCATAGTAATACGGCTCGACGTCCTCACTGGTATACGTGCCAATGTAAAATCGCCCTTCTGGAAGGTTTAGCGTAACTGATTTAACCCCGCTATGTAGAGATCTGCCCTCAGTCGAAGCAAGCAGTGCGCCAGCAGCGTTGTAGATATAGAGATCGGTTGCTGCTACTTGCTCGTCATTTGGATGAGCACCGGTGTGTTGACCACCAAAATCATAGTGACCATAGCCAGAAAGCGTGACGGTAATTTCGGTAGCTTCCTTAAGGCTCGATCTAATCCAGTCACTATCGCCCTGTCGAGTGTCATTGATTATCAAATCGCCGTCGAATGTATTCCCAATATTTTTAGCGAGGACTTGATCGCTACCAAAATCATCTTCAAAAAGCTTCTCTCTCTGCACATAATTAAATCTACCCACGCCATCCGCATGCGAAACTATATAATAAGTTCCATTTTTTCTTATACTGTAGTCAACAAGATCCCACCCATTTGAGAAGCCTGTGTGTACTACATTGTAATCAGAATCAACTATGCTAATATATGTTGGCGTCACGAAATAGGGTGATAGAGTGTCAAAAACACCAGTCGCTTTGAT
>JBHJHH010000061.1:0-16931 GCA_050331015.1 Geminicoccaceae bacterium | reverse complement strand
TGGCAGCGGCCAGACCCTTCGGGTCAGTCAGTCAGCCCCGAGCGTGGTCATTCCCATGACGCCAAGCCCACTGGACGTGGCGCTGTCCTACACAAGGCTGGGTTTCGAGCACATTCTCGAAGGCCTCGATCACCTGCTGTTTGTCGCCGGGCTGCTGCTGCTCGTCGACGGCGCCGGGCGCCTGATCAAGACGATCACGGCTTTCACCCTGGCGCACAGCATCACGCTGGCCCTGGCCACGTTCGGCTATCTGAGCCTGCCGCCGAAACCGGTCGAAGCGGTCATCGCCCTGTCGATCGTCTTTCTTGCTGTCGAAGTGATCAAGGCGCAGCGGGGTGAGCGCAGTCTCATGCGTCAGGCGCCATGGCTGATCGCCTTCGTGTTCGGCCTGCTGCACGGATTGGGCTTTGCCGGGGCTTTGGGCGATATCGGGTTGCCGCAAGGCGATGTGCCCCTGGCGCTTGTGGCCTTCAATATCGGCGTCGAACTCGGCCAGCTCGCCTTTGTCGCCCTGTTCCTGATCACCGTGGCGCTCGCCCGTCGTCTGGCCGTTTCGCCTGGACGGCGCGCCACCACAGTCGGGGCGTATGGCGTCGGTGCCATCGCGGGCTCATGGTTCATCGACCGGCTGCTCGGTCTGATCGCCTAATCCTGGTATGCGGCGAAGTCCGATGGCGGCGTCACGCCGACGATCTCGAGGATCAGCTTGCGGCGCACGGCATCGGAGAAGGTCTCGGCACTGTCCGCGGTGATGACGAAAGCGCCGAAGCCGCCGATGATGCGATCGGCAAACGCCTGCTCGAGATCGTAGGAGATCGGCCGGCCGGAACAGGTGCGACAAAGCACGGCCAGGCCGTTGATGGTGATGTCCGCCGCCACGACCGCGTCGCGCGCCTCGGCAATGGTCGGACCGCCCCAGTTGTTGGCGCTGTCCGCCGACAAATCGATGACCCGGCGCAGGCCGTAATGGGCATTGTTCTCGATCATGTCCTTGCCGAACAGCAGAGCCGCCCCGATGGCATTGCGCCCGAACGCCTGCCGCGGCGGCGCCACCAGCGCATCAGCAAAGGCTTTTGCCGAAGCCGCCCCGTCGATCACCGTCCAGTCGACGACGACATGCTGCGAGGTGGCGTCGGCCCATTCGACATAGGTCAGTGCGATGCGGCCGCGTCCGGTCGTCTGGATGGCGTTGATCACTTCCGGATCGGTGATCGCTTCGGCATAGCCCTGACGCTGAAAGGCGATCTCTGCGCTGTCGATCGAGCCGGTCGCATCGGCGAGCAGGACCAGCTCGAGATCGACGTCGATGGTCTGCTGCGCCTCGGCCGGCGCAGGCGCTGCAAGCCCTAGCGGCACCGCAAGTAAACACACACCCACAAGCCAGCGGCATGCCCTGATCATGTCCCCACCCCTCGTGATCGTCGACAAGTACTGGTGAGCTAGCGCCGCGCGCGCGTCAGGGAAGGCATGCGTTTCATTCAATTGTCGCCTGGAACAGTCGCGTGTTAACATGAAAAGTGTTGCAGCGCACAAAATCCCCGTGCGCCGCCATGCTAACCGACATCCATCAGCCAAGAGACAATACGGGAGGTGTTGCGCATGGACCTGTCAGGCAAAGTCGCGCTGGTCACCGGCGCCGGTCGCGGCATCGGCAAGGGCATCGCCATGGCCCTGGCCAAGGCTGGCGCCGATATCGCGCTGGCCGACATTCGCGAAGAGAACGCCCGGGCGGTTGCCGACGAGATCCAGGGCCTGGGCCGGCGCACCAGTGCCATGGCCACCGACGTCACCGACTGGGACCAGGTTCAGGCCATGGTCGAGCGCACGATCCGCGATCTCGGCCGGCTGGATATCGCCGTCAACAATGCCGGCGTGATCAGCATCAAATCGGTCGCAGACCTCACGCCGGACGACTGGGATTTCGTCAACAATGTCAACGCCAAGGGCGTGTTCATGTGCTGCAAGGCCGAACTTGCACCGATGAAGGCGCAAAAATGGGGCCGGATCATCAATGTCGCCTCGATTGCCGGCAAGCAGGGCTTTCCGGACTTGGCCCATTACAGTGCATCGAAGTTCGCCGTGGTCGGCTTCACCAATGCCCTGGCAAAAGAGGTCGCCCGCGACGGCATCACCGTGAATGCGATCTGCCCGGGCATCGTCGGCACGGCCATGTGGGTCGGCGGCGCCGGCTTGTCGGCCAAGTGGAAGCAGGAGGGCGAGACCGAGGAGCAGTCCTGGGCCCGCCACCAGGATGTGCTCCTGCCCCAGGGCGTGGCGCAGACGCCGGAGGATATGGGCCAGCTCGCCGTTTACCTCGTCGAGGCCGCGCATGTCACCGGTCAGTCGATCAATGTCGACGGCGGCTTCACCCATCACTGATCAGCGGCTGCCGCCCAGGCGGTATGGGCACGCCCGGACGAGATTGCGCCCGGCCTGCCTTGTGTAGCGGCGTACGCTCTTGGCGCGATCGGCTGTGCGCAGAAGTGGCCGGGTCTGCTGTTTCTGGGACACCCTGAACAGCCGACGACGACCCGCCACCGATGCTCGCACTCCCAAGATGGCTGCACTTGCTGGCCCTGCTGACCTGCGCCCTCGTGCCTTGTGCTGCGCCGGCCGAGGCGCGTGCTTTGAAGATCTATGTCCTTGGCGACTCCGACAGCCATACCTATCGCGATGCGGTCAACGGCGTCGCGCGCGGCGGTGCCCACCACGACGTTGCCTACCAGTGGACGGAGATCTGGCAGATCCTCCGCCCGGCCGAGGTCGACATGGGACCGCGCGGCATCTGGGGTACCAATGCCAAGTTCGCCAGCCTGCGCGCCTGGCTCGGCCTGAGCTACCGGGTCAAAGCCAAGGCCGATTACCGCTACAACTTCGCCTTTTCCGGTGCCACCTGCCGCAAGCTGTTCCATTACCCCTACCAGGTGCGTGGCCTGACCAGCCTGCTCGAGCATGCCAGCGCCGACCAGCCGGGCCTGGTCGTGATTCGCATCGGCATCAATGATTTCGGCCAGCTCAGCCATCTGCACCGCTGGGCCGCCGGCGATGTAGTCGAGGCAAACACGCGCGTGGATGCCTGTCTGGCCGATATTGGCCAGGCCATCAGCGCCGTGCGCGCCCTGCGCCCAGACATGCGCTTCGCCCTGGTTGGCACCTCGCATGACTACAATGGCATCGGTGTCGAGGCCGACACGTTCGATGCCCGGGCTATCGAGAGGATCCAAGACGTTTACGGCCGCTTCGAAACCGGGCTGCAAGCGCTTGCGGCTGATGCCGACGTCGCCTTTGTCAGCGGCGCCGCGCATGCCGCACGCATCTGGGGGGATCGCTTCGCCGGCACACGCATCGAGGCGGCGACGATCGATGGCTCGCGGCCGTTGATCAATGGCGTTGGCGATGAACCCTATCACCGCACGCTTGCGGATGGCCATGCCTCGACGATCACCAACGGCTTCTGGCTGCAAGACTTCATCACGGCCGTGAACGCCCAGCTCGGCCTCGGATTCAGCCAGATCGAGACGCGCGAGTTCTTCCGTCTCGCCGACCCGAACGGCGCCCACGGCATCTATCGCGATGTGTCGTGATCAGGCTTCCTGGCAGGCTGCCGCGCGAGCCGGAAAGAACCGTTGCATGTGCGGTGCGCACAGGGCGTCGATGCGCTCGCTGAGATAGTCGCCGTCGATTTGTTCAAGGATCTTGTGATCGCGCTGCGCCGCGTTCGCCGGTCGCGCGCCGTCCCCCTGGCTCGGTGCACGCAGGCCGATGAACCTGGCGATGGCCTGCGCCTGATCGAACAACTCATGCGTGCGCACGATCAACAGGCGCTCCCCCGGGACACTTGTCAGTGCGCGATCGATCGAGCCCGCCCAGTAGCGAAGAAAACAGTCGAGCGGGAACAGATCATGGGCTTCGAGCACGCGATCATGGGCGCTGTAGGCGAAAGCGTCCGGTCGGTAGCTTAAGCCGTACCACCGGTTCATGCTCGGATCGCCGCGTTTGTGGGTCTTGTGGTGATTGATGACCGACTTGAGCCAGCTTTTGCAACCGCGCACGGTCAGGACAAAGCGAGCCTCCGGAAACAGCTCGGCGAGGTCGCGCGCGCAAAAGCTCATCAGGCAGGACGATTCCAGATCGAGCCACAACCGACGATCGCGCGCGCACAGATACTGGCGATAAGCGTCGTCGCCGATGGCGCCGTGCGCATGGGCATGCATCTGCGCGACGGTATCGATCCAGTCCGGCTCATGGGCGCTGCGCGCGCTTGGCCGAAACAGCCTGGCCAGCGTGGTCGTGCCGGTCTTTTCAATGCCAATGCCATAGGCCCGGCCGGCCCTCGGCTGCAGAACCTGCCGAAGGCGCGCGGGCGTGGCTGCCTTGATGCGATTTTTCGCAGCTTCAGTGAGCATGGTGCGGCGCCGATCGATCGGGTGTCGCGCATGGGTGGCTTCATGCCACTTGCTCCCTGGCTAGCAAGGCACATCACCCGCGTACGCCCCGCCCCGCCGACCGGCGCTCCATGATACGACTAGCGCCCGATCCCCGCCGGCCCCGGTGCGGCGGCCACTCCCCGGCCGGCACGCCTGTTGGCGGTCATCCGCCGGCCATCGAGGGCGTTACGCGCGAGCAGCCAGAAATTGATCCCACCGGCCGTGAGTTCGATCACCTGCACGACATAGAAACGCGTGTCGAACACGCCGGCCTTGGCGCTGGCCGCCAGGAACAGGGCCGATGGGATCAGGATCAACAGGCCGTTGCCGGCGATCAGCGGCATGCGCCGACGCTTTCGCTCGATCAGGCCGCTCTTGCAACCGCGCGCCAGGGCGAAACCGCTGGCACCGGTGAGCGCCAGCGCCGAGATCAGGACGATGAAGCCCCAAGGGATCAGGGTCTTGACCTGCACGATCCAGGCCACCGAACCGAACAGTTCCGAGACGACCGTCGACAGCCAGAACGTCGCGATGGTCAAAAGCGCGACGCCGCCAGCGATCGGATGCACCCGATGTTTCATGCTCATGCGCTTGCCCTTTCCTGGATTTGAATAGCCTGCTATCATTAGATACAAAGCATGCTATGCAAATGCAAGGCGCAAGATGACCTTCGAAAAGACCGCCTCCATGGGCTTTGTGACCAACCACCTGGCCCGCCTGTTCGCCCATCATCTGCACGGCGAGATCGCGCCGCTCGGTCTGGCACCGGCGCAGTTCATGACCCTGCTCGAGCTGTGGTCCCAAGATGGCCTGACCCAGGCCGAGTTGACCGCGAGGCTGGATGTCGAACAGGCGACCATGGCGAACACGCTGAAGCGCATGGAACGCGATGGCCTGATCACGCGCTCGCGCCATCCCGAGGATCGCCGGGCACAACTTGTCTGGCTGAGCGAGCACGCGCGCGCCCTCGAAGCGCCGGCGAAGGCGGCGGCACAAGAGGTCAACCGGCGCGCACTGACCGGACTGTCCGACGACGAGCGCACCTCCGCACTTGCCCTGATCAACCAGATGATTTCCAATCTGCGCACAAGCGCGCGCCGCGGCTGAGCGCGGCGGTGCTGCCCTGAACGCCCGGCCAGCCCGACGCGCACAAAACCGTCATCGACGTTTGTGTAGTTGGCCGGGTCAGTTGGTAGGCAAAAACGGGAGACAGCGTACATGCTGATGCGCACGAAACGGAAGCTGACAGGGCTTGCTCTGCTCGCCTTGACCGCGTCCATGTCGGCCGGTGTTGCCCAGGCCCAAGACCAACCGCCCAACTTCCTGATCATTTGGGGCGATGATATCGGTTACTGGAACATCAGCGCCTATAACCAGGGCATGATGGACTACGAGACGCCGAATATTGATCGCATCGCCGAAGAAGGCATGCTGTTCACCCATGCCTATGGCGAGCAGTCCTGCACCGCCGGGCGCGCCTCCTTCATCACCGGCCAATCCGGCTTTCGCACCGGCCTTTTGAAGGTCGGCCTGCCGGGCGCGGCAGAGGGCATGGACCCGCGCGATCCGACCATTGCCGAGTATCTCAAGTCCAAGGGCTATGCCACCGGCCAGTTCGGCAAGAACCATCTGGGCGATCGTGACGAGCATTTGCCGACCAATCACGGCTTCGATGAGTTCTTCGGTAACCTCTACCATTTGAATGCCGAAGAGGAGCCCGAGCACGTCGACTATCCGGATGACCCGGCGTTTCGCGAGCGGTTCGGTCCGCGCGGCGTGATCAAGGCGTCGGCCGATGGCGAAATCGAAGATACCGGGCCGCTGACGCGCCAACGCATGGAAACCGTCGACGAGGAATTCCTCGGCGCCGCGGTTGATTTCATGGAGCGCTCGGTGGAACAGGACGAACCGTTCTTCTTGTGGTTCAACACCACCCGCATGCACATCTTCACCCGCCTGAAGGAAGAGAGCCAGGGCGTCACCGGCCTGGGCATCTATCCCGACGGCATGGTCGAACATGACGGCCATGTCGGCCAGCTTCTCGACAAGCTGGACGAGCTCGGCATCGCCGACAACACGGTGGTCATGTACTCGACCGACAATGGCGCCGAGGTGTTCTCCTGGCCGGATGGCGGCACCACGCCGTTCAAGGGCGAGAAGAACGACAATTGGGAAGGCGGCTACCGCGTACCGTTGCTGGTCAGATGGCCGGGCGTGATCGAGCCGGGCTCGCGATCGAACGACATCATTAGCCATCTCGACTGGTTCCCGACCATCGCCGGCGCGCTGGGTGACGACAATCTCAAAGAGCAGCTTCTCGAAGAGACGCCCTTTGGCGAGGACAACACCAAGGTGCATCTCGATGGCTACAACTTTATGCCGCGCTGGCAGGGCGAGGCCGAGCAAGGGCCGCGCAACGAGTTCTTCTATTTCTCGGACACCGGCGATCTTTTGAACCTGCGCTATGGTCAGTGGAAGCTGGTGTTTGCCGAGCAGCGGGCCGAGGGCTTCGCCGTCTGGGAGGAGCCGTTCGTGTTCCTGCGCACGCCAAAGCTGCTGAACCTCTACGCCGATCCGTTCGAGCGGGCGATTGAGGAGAGCGCCAATTACGAGATGTGGCGGGCCGAGCGTTTGTTCGCCCTGGCCCCGGCACAGGCCTATGTCGCCGATTTCCTGTCGACCTTCGAAGAGTACCCGCCGCGCCAGACGCCCGGCAGCTTCACGATCGACGCGGTAATGGAGAAACTCGAGACCGGTGGCGCCGTCGGCAACTAACGCCGCAAGCGCCCAAGTTCATGCTATCGGGGCGGGTGCCGGTCACCCTCCCCGTTTTTCGTTGGAGCCTTGCCCATGCAGCCTGCCTGGCGCGACCCGTCGGATCGATCATCAAGCCTGCGCACGCGCCTGTGCGCTTGGTTCGGGCTGGCCGTTTGGCTCGCCGCCAGCGCCTGCGCCGCGCCCGAGCGCGATCCGCTGGCGATCAAACAGGTGCCGAGCGAGGCCGATACCTATCTGGCCGCCATGCACGAACAACGCGTCGCGCGCATCGATCGAATTGTCGCCCGCGCCGAGCGTCTGGTCGATGGCCGCGGTGAGGATGCCACCTTCGACGTCCTGATGATTTCCGGCGGCGCCGACTGGGGCGCGTTCGGCGCCGGTTATCTGGCGCAATGGCAGCAACTGGGCGATGCGGCCGCCTTTCCGATGCCGGAATTCGACATCATCGCCGGCATCAGCACCGGCGCCCTGATCGCCACCTATATCGCCGGGCAGACACCTGAACGCTATGCCGGCATCGAAGATTTTTACCGCAATACCAGCGCTGACTGGATCCAGTTTCACGGCCTGACCCGCCTGTTGCCAAGTAGCACGTCGATCCTGGATACCGGCAAGATCCGCACCGAGATCGAAGCGGCGCTCGATCCGGCGATCATCGCCGATCTGCGCCACGCCTATGCCGATGACCGCCCGGTGCTGGCCGGCACGACCAATCTCGATCACGGCCGCCTGCAATACTGGGACCTGGGCGAGGTCGCGGCAGAACGGCTCGAGCCCGCGCCGCGCCTGGTCGACATTCTCATGGCGGCGACCGCCATTCCGGGCTTGTTCCCACCGGTGATCATCGATGACCGTCTGTTCGCCGACGGTTATGCCGTGCAGGGCATTCCGGCGATCGATCCGCAAGCGGCACCGATCCTGCGCGCCGCCTGGCAAGCGCGCCAGGGCGAGCGCCCCTTCCCACAGATCCGCCTTTGGTGGATCTACAACAACCAGCTCGACATCGCATCCGAAGCGGTTGGCCTGAGCTGGCTGGATATCCTCTATCGCAGCTATCAGACGATGAGCCTGACCGCCTTCAAAGCGCCTTTGGAACAGAGCATGATCGCCGCCAAGAGCGCGCGCGCACGCGGTATCGACGCCATCGAGCTGCGCTGGGCCGCCATCCCGGACGATTTCGTCGCCGATCCGGACATCAAGCCGTTCGATCCGGAAATCACCAACCGGCTGGCCGACCTCGGCCGTCAGGTGGCGGCCAGCCCGGACGGCGGCTGGCACACAGATCTGCCCGAATGAGCGGCTGCGCCGTCATCGTCGTTGCCGCGACAAGGCGACGGGTCCTCTTTGCCGTCCGCGGTGCGCCCGGCGAGGCGCTGCAACCCGGCGCAGCGACATCGTCGTCATGCTGTGATGCACGAGAATTCAATGCCGACACCAGCTTTGGAGACGACAGCCATGGCCGACCTATTCGACGAGGACCTGTTCTTGAAAGGTCTCGAGCAGCGCAAGGCGACGCTGGGTGAGGACTATGTCGCGCGCGTCATGAGCGACGCCGACGACCTCACCCGCCCCTTCCAGGAAGCCATGACCGCATGGTGCTGGGGCTTTGGCTGGGGTGATGCGACGCTGGATGCCAAGACCCGTTCGATGCTGAACCTCGCCATGCTGGGCGCGCTCGGCAAGCTCCACGAGTGGGAAACCCATTGCCGTGGTGCCCTCAACAATGGCGTCACGCGCGAGGAAATCCGCGCGATCATCCACGTCATCGGCATCTACTGCGGTGTGCCCCAGGCGCTCGAGTGCTTTCGCGTTGCCCGCAAAGTGCTGGATGAGGCGAGCCCGTGAGGCGCGCGCCGGTTGTCGTCATGCTGTGATGCAAAGCGCCTAGATCAGCTGTTTGTTGATGAGCCTGTTGCGTAAAGCCGTGAGGATGGGGGGTCATGACCGAAGAGGCGGTTATCGCCATCGCGGCCTTGCTGTTCGCCTATTCGGTCTATGCGCGGCCGCTGCACCACGCCCTGCTGTCGGGACCGATCGTATTCTTGGCCCTGGGCATCGTCCTGGGACCGCTGGGCGTGCACTGGATCGATGCCGATGCGCATGAGCTGGTGTACATCGTCGCCGAAGTGACCTTGATTATCATCTTGTTCGAGGACGCCTCGCTGTTGCGGCTCGAGCGTTTCAGAGAACAAAACGAGTTCGCGCATCTTGCCGGGCGCTTGCTGCTGGTCGCCCTGCCCCTGATCATTCTGGCCGGCACGCTTGTCGGCAAGGGCCTGTTTCCCGAATTCTTGTGGCAGGAAGCGCTCGTCCTGGCCGTTGTCCTGGCGCCGACCGATGCCGCCTTGTGCGAGCCGGTGTTTGCCTCCAAGCAGATGCCGCAACCGGTGCAAGAAGCGCTCAACACCGATAGCGGCCTGAATGACGGCGTCTGCCTGCCGATCTTGCTGTTCGCCCTGGCCCTGTCGGTCCTGGGCCTGGACATGCAGTTCTGGGACCGCTGGCTGCATTTCATCTCGCTGCAGCTCATCCTCGGGCCATTAGCCGGTGCCGCGATCGGCTGGTTGGGTGCCCTTTTGGTGCGCTCGGCCTTGCGTCGGCACTGGGTCGAGGGCCATTTGCGCGGCATGGCCGTGCTTGGTCTGGCGGCGCTGTCCTTTTTCGCGGCCGAGTATATCGGCGGCAACGGTTTCATCGCCGCCTTCGTCGCCGGCCTCACCTTCGGCAATGGCCTGAGCCGTGAGGACATCGAGCCGATCCGCCGCTTTTCCAAAGCCGAGGGCCAGCTGCTCGTGCTGGCGACCTTCACCTTATTCGGCGCGATCGCCTTTCCCCACTTCATCGAGGATCTGCAATGGCGCCATGCGCTCTATGCCGTGTTGAGCCTGACGGTGATCCGCATGATCCCGGTGGCGCTGGCGTTCATCGGCACGAACACGACGATCTGGACGCGCCTGTTCCTTGGCTGGTTCGGACCGCGCGGCGTCGCCTCGATCCTCTATCTCTTTCTCGTTCTCGAGAAAGAGGGCTTCATGGAGCCGACCCGTCTGCCGCCGGCCGTGGCCCTGACCGTGGTGCTGAGTGTCATCTTGCACGGCGTCACCGCCGAACCGGCCACGCGCTGGTATGCGCAAGCCCTGGCCCGAAGCGGCAAACGCTATTGACGCCACCGCGCGCGCACGGCCAAGGGCCAAGGCCGGGCGACCTACTCGGCTATTCGCTCCACGACAAAGGTCGTTGGTGACCACGCGGTTGGCTTAGTGTTGCTTCGGCCAAAATGGCGCTGTCGCCGCCGCGCAGCCCAGCTCGCTGTCCAGCCCGTCGTGTTGATCATGAGAAAAAGTATCCCGCCCCGTAAATGACCACAGCTTCCAACGATGCGCGCATGCGCACCGTCACGTCCCCGCCAGCGGGAAGCGCGTTGCACCGGGCGCTAGCAGCCGACGCCATGGCCGCCCTTTCGCGCGCGGCCGCACATGAACGGCCGTTCGCGCCGATCGGGCGCGTACACGTGTGCGATCACTACATCATCCAGGGCACGGACTTCAAAGCCCGCTCCTGGCTCAAGCCGATCGGCGAACGCGCGAAGTTTTTCGACACGGCAACGCAGCTTACACAGCTCCTGCGCCTGTCTGGCAGTAAGTGTCTGATCTTTCGCTACATGAACTCCAGCCCGAATATTCTCCTAGAGATCATGTTCACCTGTCTTCTGGCCACAATATGTTTGTGTCGGCGCTGGCTCGACTTACGGATTTTCTGGATCCTGCACAATATTGACCGCGAGTCGTATGATCACTTTCCGTTCTGGACCAGGCTGCGCCGGGCGACACTCTGGCGCACAGCGGAGAAAGTCTTCGTCACCGACCAGCTCTTCAAGGAGCTGTACTTTCGCGAGAACAGCCAGGTCGAGGCGATTTCGTTCGGCCAAAAGCGCACTGGCTCGATTAAGCCGGCGACGCTGGCCGGGCTCGAAAGGCTGCGCGCCCGCTGCGATCAGATCGGCATGGCGATCGGCTCGAGCCATGCCAAGTGCGTGCACAACCAGCGTCTCGCCCATCTTCAGGCGCTCGCAGCCAAAGCCGGTATCCGGCTCGGCCTGCTGGTGTCATCGCACGCACAGCTCGCCGGCGACGATGTCTTGCATGTCGATGAGCCCGACATCGACGAAACCGCGCTCCGCGATCGGATCGACTTCGTCTATCGCATCAATGACGACATCAGCATGCCCTATACGATCTACACCGCCGCCGGCGCCGGCCTGCCGATCGTCACCAGCGCCGCGCACTTCACGCACAAGATCGTCGAGCGCCACGGCATCGGTTTCAGCGAGGAGGGCTGGTTCAGCGCCGGCGAACTCGACATCGCGCGCGTGAAGGGCAATCTGCGCGCGTTCGCAGCACAAGGGCGCTGGGCCAGCCTCACCGATCGCCTACCCTGACGCTTCGCCAAGATCGCCAGCGATGCGCACGGCCGGACGACCTCAGAGTTCGCGGCCGGCCTTGGCTTCGGCAAGCTTGAGATGAGCCGTGGCGCCGAGCCAGGCGATTGGCCTTGGCGGCAGGCGCGTGGGCTGGGGCGCGGCCAGAGCCTGATCGATCTCTTCTGAGCGCTCACCGGCAGCCAGTTCGGCCGCGAGCAGACCGGCATAGGTCCCCTTGGCGGTGCCGAGGCCGTTCTGGCAGCAGGCAGCGTACAGGCCGTCATCGAGCTCGCGGATGACCTGGACATTGTTACGGCTGAGGCATAGCCGGCCGCCCCAGCGATACTCCATGGACACACCGCTCAGCATCGGAAAGCGGGCGGCAAAGGCCCGGTCATGATCGCGTGCGACCGAGGCGATGCGCGCGTCGCTGACCTCCATGTTCGGATCGAAGGTGAAGCGGTTGCGGATGATGATGCGCTCGCCGCCGATCCCTGAGATCCGGCGTACGGTTGTGCCCATGGGATCGGCCGGCGTCGCGCCCCAGCGCCGCTCGCCGCCAAGACGGGTGACCTCGTCGGCGCCGAGCGCGCGGGTCATCGAGGCATAGGTGAAGACATGCATTAGCCGGCCACGCATATAGCCGAAGCTGTTTAGGTGGCCGTTCACCGCCAGGATGACGCGTGGTGCGCTGATTCGGCCGCTTGGCGTGGTGGCGCACCAATCGCCCCTTTTTTCCAGCGCCGTGACCGGGCTGTGTTCGAGGATCGCGATGCGGTTCGAGCGCAAACCGGCGGCGACGTCGCGCACGAACAGGGCCGGCTGGATCATCGCCGTGCCAGGCGTGAACAGGCCGCTTTGGTAATAGTCGGAGCCAGTGATCGCGCGCATCTGGTCGGCATCGAGGTGCTCATGGGCTTCACCCATGGCGCTCAGATGCCTGGCATAATCGCGGTTGTGCTGGTCGCCCTTCGCGCTCGCCGCCGCATTGATCTTGCCGGACAGGGCGAAGGCTTCTGCCGATAGACCGAAGGCTTCGGCCATGTCTTGCGCGAAGGCGATACCGCGCCGGTTGGCCTTGGTCTGCGCGATATCGTTTTCGAGCGCGCCACCATAATCGTCCGAAGCCAGATCATGCGGCAGATCGATCATGAAGCCGGAATTGCGCCCGGCCGGGCCCTCGCCGACCCGCTTGGCTTCCAAGACCGTGATGCGATCGCCCGGACAGAGCTGGGACAGGCGCCTTGCGGCGGCCAGACCGGCAAAGCCGGCGCCGATCACCAGCCAATCGGCGGTCTGCGTCCCCTCGAGCGGTGTCGCCGCTTGCGGTTCGGGCAGCAGACAATGCCACCCGGCCGGTCCGGGGTCCTTGGGCAGACGGCTGACGGTGATGGCGCGCATCAATAGGTTTGGTTCAAGGCATCGGCGGCGGGGATTTCCCGCTCGCGCCGAGCGATATAGTCGAGCAAGGCCTCGTCGATCGCCGGGTCGAGCTTGGGCTCTTCGTAGTCGGCGAGCAACTTGCGGGCATGGGCGAGCGCGCGCTCGGTGATCTCTTTGCCGCCCTCCGCCTGCCATTGCTCGATCGAGTTGTTGTCGAACAGCTCGGGCATGAAGAATGCGCGCTGGAAGGCTTCGAGCGTGTGCGGATGGCCGAGATAATGGCCGCCAGGACCGATATCGGCGACAGCCGCGATGCCCTCGTCGAAATCATCCCAGTTGATGCCTTCGGCCATGCGGTAGCCCATGGCGCACATCTCGGCATCGACGACGAATTTGGCCGTCGAGCAATGCATGCCGGCCTCGTTCCAGCCCGCCGAGTGCCAGATATAGTTGGCACAGGCGAGCAGCACGGCATTGAGGGTCATGGCGCTTTCATAGCCCGCCTGGGCGTCGAAGGTCTTGGCGCCGCCCAGCGTGTTCGAGCTGCGCCAGGGGACGCGGTAGTAACGCGCCATCTGGCCGATCATGAAATTCATCAGCGAGATTTCCGGCGTGCCGGCCATGGGCGCACCGGATTTCATCGACACGGTCGAGAGATAGTGGCCGTAGATCGCCGGGCAGCCCTTGCGGATCACTTGCGTGTAGGCCAGCGCCGCCAGGGCTTCGGCATTGAGCTGGGCGACTGCAGGCGCGACCGAGGCCGGCGTGTTGGCGCCGCCGAGCACGAAGGGCGAGCACAGCACCGGCTGATTGTGCCTGCAAAAGGCGCGCATGGCGCCCAGCATGACCTCGTCCCAGACCAGGGGCGAATTGCCATTGCAGTTTCCGGTAACGACCGGGTGGCTTTCCATGAACTCAGCGCCGAACAGGATGGCGCACATCGCCATAACATCCTCGGCGTTCTTCGGGCTGGTGGTCATGCCCATGAACGTCTTGTCCGAGTGCTTCATCGAGGAATAGGTGATGCGCAGATGGCGCTGGCTGATCGGGTGATCGTAAGGCTCGACGATGTGATGCGCGCTTGAGTGCAGTGCCGGCAGCATGTGCGCGAGCTTGTGGAAATTGGCCAGATCATCGAGCGTCGGGTTGCGGCGGATGTCGTCCAGATCGCGCAGGTAAGGTGCGCCGGTCATGGGCACAAAGATGGCATGATCGCCGCCGAATGGCAGATTGTTCGCCGGGTTGCGCGCATGGATGGTGAAGGTCTCGGGGATCGTCGCGATCAGGCCGCGCACCAGGCCGCGATCGAGATAAACCATCTCGCCGTCGACCTTGGCCCCCGCCTTGCGCCAGTCCTCAAGCGCGATCGGGTCACGGAACAGGACACCGACAGTCTCAAGAATATGCATCGAAGCCGCATCGATGCGCTCGATCTGCGCCGGGTCCATCGGCTCGACCAGCGGCAGCCGACGTCTCAGCGCTGGCAACATGCGCACATCACGGGTCTCGCGCGCCGCCTTGCGGGCAGTGCGCCCCCGGCGGGACCGGCCCTCGGCGATCGCTTGGCTCATGCGACGACATCCCCGTCCTTGGGATCGGTCAGATCGATCCAGATGGTCTTCAGTTCGGTGTATTGGTCGTGCGCGTGCAGGCCGTTGTCGCGGCCGCCGAAGCCGGATTGCTTGTAGCCGCCAAAGGGCGTGGTGATGTCGCCTTCGCCGTAGCAATTCACTGTCACCGTGCCGGCGCGGATCTCGCGGGCGGTGCGCAGCGCCGTGCGGACATTGCTGGTGAACAGGCTGGCGGTCAGGCCATAGGCGGTGTCATTGGCGAGCTGGATGGCCTCGTCGGTGGAGGCGACCTCGATGACGCTCAAGATCGGGCCGAACACTTCTTCGCGCGCGAGCGGCTCGTCGGCTGTGACCTCGTAGACTTTGGGCGTGACGAACGGGCCTTCGGGGGCATCGCCGGCGCGCAAGTAACCGGCGACCTTGGCGCAATGCTCAGTGTCGATCAGCGCGCCCAGATGGTTGACCGGATCGAGCGGATCGCCGGTCTTCCATTCGCGCAAGCGCGCGGTGATGTGCGCCATTAACGGCGCCTTGATCGATTTGTGCACGATCAGCCGGGATGCGGCCGAGCAGTTCTCGCCCGTATTCCAAAAAGCCGCGTTGACCACATGGCTGGCGACGTGATCCAGGTTCTCGGCATCTTCGAGCACGATGGCCGGGTTCTTGCCGCCGCACTCCAGCACGACTTTTTTGAGATTGCTGTCGGCGGCGTAGCGCAGGAAACGCCGGCCGGTCTCAGTTGAGCCGGTGAAGGTGACCATGTCGACGCGATCATGCCGACCGAGCGGTTCGCCGACCGTGGGGCCGTCGCCGGGCAGCACCTGCAAGACGCCGCGCGGCACGCCGGCGATGTGCGCCAGCTCAGCCACGCGCAGGGCGGTGAGCGGTGTTTGCTCAGCCGGCTTGACGATCACCGAACAGCCGGCAGCCAGGGCCGGACCGATTTTCCAGGCGAGCATGAGCAGCGGGAAGTTCCAGGGCAAGATCGCCGCGACCACGCCGACCGGCTCACGCACGATCAGCGACAGCGCGTCGTCACCGGCCGGGCCGGCCTGATCATAGAGCTTGTCGATCGTCTCGGCGTGCCAGCGGATGGTGTTGATTGTCTCGGGCAGATCGATCAGCGCGCAATCGCGGATCGGCTTGCCGCTATCCAGGCTTTCCATGACCGCCAGCTCGCGGCGGTTGCGCTTGATCAGCTTGGCCAGCTCGATGAGCACCTGCTTGCGCTCGGCCGGGTGCCGTTTCGACCAGTGGCCCTGATCAAACGCCTCGCGCGCCTTGTCCACCGCCAGCTCGATGTCAGCTGGCCCCGTCGAAGCGATGGTGGTCAGAGTGTCGCCAGTGGCTGGATTGATCGTCGGCATGGCCGGACCTGTGCCCGGACGGAACTTGCCATCGATGAAGGGCGTGGCCGGCAGATCGAGGTCGGCGGCGATCGCGGCATACTCGGCCTTGGTGAGCAAATCGCTCATGCGGCACCTCCCTCGATTGCGGCAATGGTCCTGTTCATGGTGCGGATGACCTCGCCGAGCTGGCGGCGGTCATCTTTGTTCAGCGGTTGCAAGGGTTTGCGCGGCGGTCCGGCGGCGATGCCGCGCAAGGTCAGGCCATGTTTGATGCACTGGATGAACTTGCCGCCCTGCTCGAGGACGCGCATGAGCGGCAGCATGGCCGACATGATCGCCCGGCCTTTGGTGAAATCGCCTTCAAGTACGCAGGCGCGATAGAGCGCGATGTGGGCTTCGGGGGCGAAATTGCTGCCGGCACAGACCCACGCGCGCGCACCCCAGGCGAAGAACTCGAGCGCTTGGTCGTCCATGCCGCAGGCAAGTGCAATATGCGGGTAATCGCGCGCCAGCATATGCAAGCGATTGGGATCGCCCGAGCTCTCTTTGATGGCACAGAAGTTCGGCGAGCGGCCCAGGCGATCGAGGCAGTCCTCGTCCATGTTGACGCTCATGCGGCCGGGATAGTTGTATAGCATGATCGGCAGATTGGCGGCGCGGTCGATGGCGAGCGCATGCAGGGCGATCTCGCGGCCGGTCGGATAGGCGTAAGGCGGTGTCGCGACCAGCAGGGCATCGGCGCCGATATCCTTGGCCGCCTTGGCGAACAGCACGCTGTCTTCGGTGCGGATGGCACCGGTGCCGACCACCAGCGGCAGGCGGCCGTCGATCAGGGTTTTGACCCGTTGCATCAAATAGAGACGTTCGTCGGTCGTCTGGGCGTAATACTCACCGGTGGTGCCGGCGACGATGAGGCCGTGCACGCCAGCGCCGATCAGGAAGTCGACGGTCTCGGCCAGGGCCGCCTCGTTCAGCGAGAAATCGTCGTGATAGGGCGTCACCA
>JBHJHH010000060.1:0-3945 GCA_050331015.1 Geminicoccaceae bacterium | reverse complement strand
TTGGGCCGCGGCGGGCCGCGCGATCTGCGCGCCATCGGTGAGGGCTTGCGCGTCGCCGCTGCCTTGCAGCACGAGCTCGAAGCCAGGCCCGGTCCGTTGCAAGTCCTGGTCGCGCGCAGCGAGCCCTGCCCCGATCTGGCCGAGCAACTCCTGGGCTGCCTGATCGAGCAGCCGCCGCTGCTGGCGCGCGAGGGCGGTTTCATTGCCGAGGGCGCCGACCAAGACCTCGATGAAGTGCGCAACCTGCGTGATCATGGTCGTCAGAAGATCGCCGCCATGGAAGCCGATCTGCGCCGCGAGCTCGGCATTGCGTCTTTGAAGATCCGCCACAACAATTTGATCGGCTATCATATCGAGGTCTCGGCGACGCAGCGCGCCAAGGTGCCGGAACGCTTCATCCAGCGGCAATCCATGGCCAATGCCACCCGCTACACCACGGGCGCGCTGGCGGAGCTGGCCGAAGCCATTGCCGAAGCCGGTGCCAAGGCCTTGAGCCATGAGCTGGCGCTGTTCGATGGTCTGGTTGCGGCCGTCAATGCCAGGGCCGATGCCATCGCGCGCACCGCCGATGTCCTCGCCGAACTCGACGTCGCAGCCGGCCTGGCGGATCTGGCCGTCGCGCAGCGTTATGTTCGCCCCGAGCTGGACGACAGCGACGCGTTCGCCATTGTCGGCGGCCGCCATCCGGTGGTCGAACAGGCGCTCGCCGCCGAGAATGCGCCGTTCGTGCCGAACGATGCCGATCTGTCGCCGGCGCGCCGCCTGTGGCTGCTCACCGGCCCGAACATGGCCGGCAAGAGCACGTTCTTGCGCCAGAACGCCCTGATCGTGATCATGGCGCAGCTCGGCAGCTTCGTCCCGGCCACGGCCGCGCGCATCGGTGTGGTCGACAAGCTGTTCTCCCGCGTCGGCGCGGCCGATGACCTGGCGCGCGGCCGCTCGACCTTCATGGTCGAGATGGTCGAGACCGCCGCCATCCTCAATCAGGCCACGGATCGCTCGCTGGTCATTCTCGATGAGATCGGCCGCGGCACGGCGACCTATGACGGCCTGTCGCTGGCCTGGGCGGTGGTCGAGTACCTGCACGATCGCATCCGCTGCCGCGGCCTGTTCGCCACGCATTACCATGAGCTGGTGTCGCTGACCGCCAAGCTGGATCACCTCGTGTGCCGCACGCTGCGCGTGAAGGAATGGCGTGGCCAGATCCACTTTCTGCACGAGATCGGCGAAGGCAGTGCCGATCGCTCCTACGGCATCCATGTCGCCCGTCTGGCCGGGCTGCCGGAAGCGGTCTTGCAGCGCGCCCAGGCCGTGCTGGAAAAGCTCGAAGCCGAGGAAAGCGGCAGCACGGCAGCGAAGCTGGCCGACGATCTGCCGCTGTTCGCCGCCCTGGCCAAGGCACCCGCGCCAGCGCCGGCACGCTCGCCCGAGCCCAGCCGGATCGAGGCACGCCTGGCCGAACTCCGGCCCGACGATCTCAGCCCGCGCGAGGCGCTCGCGGTCTTGTACGAGCTGCACGCCCTCCTAAAGGACGCACCCTAGTCGTTTTGTCGATACAGCCATTTGACCGGCTGCGCGCTCTCACCTAACCTCCGACTACCAGGGAAGCTCGCCGGGGACGCCGCCAAAAGCAATGCGCGCGACTTGGCTCGAGGGAGAGTGTTGCGTCGTGGATCAGGCCGCCGCGAGGACGAGCAGCCAGGACACCACCGCCACGCTGCTGCGCGCCAACGCCAGCGCGTACGGCGATGACATAGCGTATCGTGAAAAAGATCTCGGCATCTGGCACACCTATAGTTGGGCCGAGACGCTTGATGTCGTGCGCGGCCTGGCGCTCGGTCTGAAGGAGCTCGGCCTCGAGCGCGGCGATGTCGTGGCCCTGCTCGGCCGCAACCGGCCCAACTGGGTGTTCGGCGAATTGGCCGCGCAGGCCCTGGGCTGCAAGACGATCGGCATCTATCAAGACGCACTTGCCCAGGAAGTCGCCTATCTGGCCGGCTTTGCCGGCGCGACCTTCGCGCTGGTCGAGGATGAGGAGCAGGTCGACAAATTCCTCGAGATCAAGGGCGATCTGCCGGCCCTGCGCAAGGTCGTGTTCCATGATCCGCGCGGCATGCGCAAACACGCCGACAACCCGCTGCTGGCCGGCTATGGCGACGTGCTCGCCCGCGGCCGCGAACTGCACCGAACCATGCCGAACGCCTTCGATCACGAGATCGATGCCGGCAGTCCGGACGATGTCTGCATCCTGTGCACGACCTCGGGCACGACCGCGAACCCCAAGCTCGCCCAGCTCAGCCATCGGGCCGTGCTGGATCATGCCCGCGCCTTCTTGCGCACCGAGCCGCGCGATCCGAGCGATGAATATGTCTCGCTGCTGCAGCTGCCCTGGATCGTCGAGCAGGTCTACGTCGTCTTCATGGGTCTGTTGACGCGCTATCGGGTGTCGTTCGCCGAGAGCGACGACACGG
Organism: Geminicoccaceae bacterium; assembly: GCA_050331015.1. Taxonomy (GTDB): domain Bacteria; phylum Pseudomonadota; class Alphaproteobacteria; order Geminicoccales; family Geminicoccaceae; genus JBHJHH01. The sequence goes on along the minus strand of JBHJHH010000060.1, from coordinate 1,474 downwards.
CGATGAGCGATCTGCGCGAGATCGCACCCACCCATGTGATGTTTGCACCGCGGGTCTGGGAGCAGATCGCCGCCGATATCCGTTCGCGCATTCTGGATGCCGATCGCTGGTCGCGCCGGAGCTTCGATAACGCCGTTGCCGGCGCCCTGGCTGCGCTCGACAGGGGCGAGTCACCGTCCTGGTGGCATCGCTTCGTCATGGACACGCTGCGTGATCGCCTGGGCTTTACCCGGGTCAAAGCGGCCGCCACCGGTGGCGCCGCACTCGGGCCGGAGACCTTCCGCTTTTTCCTCGCCATGGGCGTGCCGCTCAAACAGCTCTATGGCCAGACCGAGGCCTGCGGCGCCTATACGCTGCAGCGACCCGAGGACGGCCTGGATTACGACAGCTCCGGCCAGCCCTTCGACAATACCGAACTCAAGATCGTCGGCGCCGACGAGCAGGGCGTCGGCGAGGTCCACGTCCGGCACACCGGCATGATGACCAGCTATTTCGGCAATGACGAGGCCACCGCCGAGATCTTCGATGACGAGGGCTGGCTGGCGACCGGCGATGCCGGCTTTCTCGACGAACGCAACCGGCTGACCATCATCGATCGGGTCAAGGACATCGCGACGACGCAAGCCGGTGTCCGCTTCAGCCCGCAATTCATTGAAAACAAGCTGAAATTCTCGCCCTATATCGGCGAATGCGTGGTGCTAGGCGACCGCCGGCCGTTCTTGAGCGCAATTCTGTGCATTCGCTTTTCCATGGTCAGCAAATGGGCCGAAGCGCACAATATCGCCTTTACCGGCTACACCAACCTGTCCGCCAATGCATCCACCTACGAGTTGCTCCAGGGCGAGGTCATGAAGGTCAATGAAAGCCTGCCCGAGGCGCAGCGCCTGCGGCGTTTCCTATTGCTTTACAAGGAGTTGGATGCGGACGACGGTGAGCTGACGCGCACGCGCAAGGTGCGCCGCGGCGTCATCGACGAGCGCTATGCCGAGCTGATCGAGGCGATCTATGCGGGCGAAACCACCTACCATGTCGATGCCGAGGTAACCTTCGAAGACGGCCGCAAGGGCCGGGTTCAGGCCGATGTCGAGATCCGCGATCTGCCGAGCGGCGATGCGGCCATGCCGGTGGCGGCCGAATGAGCGCGCTCGGCGGCACCGCGCATGCCTTTGACGGGCCGATCGATGCCAAGTCCGGCGAAGGTGCCGACGCGGCGGCCCAGGTCAATCGCGCGCGCCAGATCGGCGATGTTCTTATGAATGTCGAGAACATTTCGCTGCGCTTCGGTGGCGTCAAAGCGCTAAGCGATATCAGCTTCAATATTCGCCAAGGTGAGGTGCGCGCGATTATTGGCCCGAACGGCGCCGGCAAGAGCTCGATGCTCAACGTTATCAACGGCTTTTATCACCCGCAGGAAGGCCGCATCACCTTTGAAGGTAAAACGCGATCGAAAATGCGTCCGCATGAGGCAGCCGCC
>JBHJHH010000059.1:0-8618 GCA_050331015.1 Geminicoccaceae bacterium | reverse complement strand
TGGACAGTTACGGACGAGCGATCCTGGTGTCCAATTCGCGTCCAAAGCTCGGGGAGTTCTGGACGGGGTCAGTCGGCTCTCCCGGTGAAGCTGCTGAGGTGCTGGCGCCCTTTCCTCGTGAGCGCCAATGACGCATTTCGGGAGGCGCGTCGTAGCAACTCACCCTCGACCAAGTCTTTGGCCGCTTCGCGCGTGCGTCGCTCGCCAATATCCAGCGATTCGATCAGTTTGTTTTGCCGGTCGATACCCGCCTCGACGGCTTGGAGAACCGCCATGCAGTCCTGCGAGAGTCGCGCCTCTTTACTCTCGGCTGCGCAAGCGTCCATAGGGCCCGCCAGGCTGGTCGGTATTGTCAATCAGCGCGATGTCATCGGCGGCGCGCTTCGGCGCATCGTGATAGGTGGAACGCGTGATCCCCATCAGTCGGCATCCTGCTGCGACGGTGAGGCCGCGGGGCCGGCGATCACGCACATGGGCAAGCTTCTCGGCGGTCGTCCTGGCCGCTGAGCCCCCTTCAGAAACCCCAGCTCGAGCGCCTGCTTGCCGACCAGGCGTTCGAGCGCGGCGATCCGCGCCTCATCGACCTAGATCAGGTCCGCCGCCTGCGCGTCCTCATCGAACGCGCCGACCTCGTACTTCTCCACCCAGATGCGGATCAGGTTGCGGGAGATGCCGTGACGCTTCGCCAGACCGTGCATGGTCTCACCCGCCAGGAACTCCTGCGCCACCTGCCGCTTGAACGCGACGCTGTGGGATCGGTGTCTTGCCATAGCTTCCATCCTTCGGAAGCCCGGCGCACCCGGTCAATTCATTCCGCTCCAACCGTCCGGCCCAAGGGGCCCACTCCACTGTGCCCTAGGCCCCGGGCCAGGTACCCAGGCGCCGAGGGACTATCCGGCCGGGCCGGCAACGATGCCGGCGTCGTGCAAGCGGGCGATGTCCGTGCCGGTGTAGCCGATCTCGAACAGGATCTCTTCGGTATTCTCGCCGAGCGATGGCGCACGCCGCGGCTCGATCCGCTCCGTGCCGGAAAACGCGATCGGGTTGCCCGGGGTCAGGAACGAACCGATGCCCGGATGATGCAGCATCGAAAACATCGGGTTGTCGATGGACAGATCCGGATCTTCGCACACGGCTTGCTTGAACGTTCGGTACTGGCTCCAGGTCACGCCGGCCTTGTCGAAGGTCTCGGCGATGGTCGAAAGCGGATGCGCTGCAAAGTACGGCGTCAGGATCTGCGTGATCGCTTGGCGGTGCTCGAAGCGGGCGCCCTCATCTTCCAGATCATGACCGATCTGGCTGGCCAGTGCGGCGAAGTCAGCTTCGGTGCCGGTCGCGGTCTTCAGATTGCGCCACTGCCTGGAGGTCAAGGCCACCACGATGACGCGCGCGCCGTCGCTGCACACGAAGTCCTGGGCATAGGCACCGAACAGGGCGTTGCCCATTTTCGGCCGATCGTAATCATTGATCATCACCTCGCCGATGATGCCCAGATTGCCGAGCATGGCCAACGCCATGTCCTTGAGCGCCAGTTCGACGAGCTGGCCGGCGCCGGTGAGCCGCCGATGGCGCTCCGCGGCCAGAACGCCGAGCGCTGCCTGCTGACCCGTGATGCAATCCCATGCCGGCAGGACATGGCCGACCGGCTCCTTTGAGCCTTCCGGCCCGGTCGCCATGGGAAAACCGACCGCGGGATTGACCGTGTAGTCGACCTGTGGCCCGCCACGGCGATCACCCTTGATGTAAAGCATGATCAGGTCGTCGCGGTGCTTCTTGAGCGCCTCGTACGACATCCAGCCGCGTACACGGAGATTGGTGAGAAAGATCCCGTTCTGCTCGCCGGGCGCGCAGATCAGCTGGGTGAGCACCTCCTGGCCCTCGGGCTTGGACATGTCGACGGCGATCGAACGTTTGCCCTTGTTCAACCCGGCCCAAAACAAGCTGCGGCCGCCCTTGGTCATCGGCCAGCGCTCGTAATCGAGGCCACCCTTAATCCGATCAAAGCGAATAACGTCGGCGCCCATCTGTGCCAGGGTCATGCCCGCCAGCGGCGCCGCCACGAACGCGGAACCTTCGATAATGCGCATGCCTTCGAGGATTTTGACCATGGTATCTCCCTGATCGATCGTTCTTGCTTGCCAGGCTGTGCTGTCTGCCCGGTTGCGCTTTGCAGCCGTTTGCCGGCGCTTGCCGACCACCTGTCAGATTGGCCGGATCAGCGGCTTTGCCAGTCGGTGCGATCCAAGAGGGTCCAGCACGATGGCCGGCAGGGACTCATGCCGCCCAAGTGAGCGTCGCCTTCATGCTGATCGCGCCCTCGCCGTTTGCCGTGAACAGCTCCAGCTCACCGGCGTCGTCTTCGCGGGCGTGCAGACTGACATCGTCGAAATCGAACAGCGGACGCATGCCGCGAAAGCGGAACCCCGCTGGCGTGCGTTGCGGATAGAGGCGCGTACCGTAGTCATAGAGCAGCACAGCCTGCAGCGGCCCGTGCACCGCCAGTCCTGGGTACTTCTCGACATCCATAGTGTATGAGCGATCGTAGTGGATCCGGTGGCCGTTGAAGGTGAGCGCGGAGAAGCGAAACAGCATGACCGGATCGACATCGACACGCTCGATGTGCGCGCAGGGCGGCACGGATTTCGGCTCCGGTGGTCGGAATGTGTCCGGTATCTCTATGTAGACGATGTCTTGCTCTTCTCGCATGGCGCGCACGCCATCGGAGATGATCTCGTGCGCCACGGTAACGAAGACCATTGGCCCGGCCTGGCCAGCTTTCTCGGTAACGCTCAGAATCGTTGAGGTTTTCTGCGCCGGTTGCAGCGCGCGGACCGGCGCGTGGAACGTGCAGCGGCTGCCCGCCCACATCCGCCGCGGATAGGGCACCGGCGGCAGAAAGCCGCCGCGCTTCGGGTGGCCGTCCGGCCCCAGTTCAGCCCTGGACGCTGGCTCGAGGAAATACATCCACACCCAGGGAAACGGCACCGGATCGCCCTTGGTCACGACCGAACTGTGCGCTAACCCGAGCGTGGCGGTCAGGCCGCGAACCGGCCACAGATCCATACCGTCTTCCAGCGTTTGCGTACGCCCGACCCATGCCTGCCAGCCTTCATCCGCCACGATGATGACCCTCCCTGTGTGTTTTCAACCTGTTATCGCAAAGGGAGCCTGACGCCTCGACAAATGGCAATCGCGATTTTCTGCTTAGGCGTGCAGGGCATCGAACAAAGCGGCACCGGTGTCTTCTGGCGCCCAAATGGCAGCAAGCCCCGAAGCCAGAACCTCGAACTCATGGGTTGATAGCCGAACATCGCCGCTGAACGGGCGATTGACGAAAGGCGTCCGCCAGACGTCACTCGGCTCCGGAGACGGCAAGTTGCCAAAGCGTATCGCGCCGCGTGACCTTGCAACCTGCCGACATCGGCGTCACGCATTGATCGCATGATGCCTTGAGCCGGGCCATCTGGATGTGGTCGGGCTCGCCAAGATGATCTCTCGGCAGACCTGTGCGCCGGCAACGCCTGCGCGTGCTCGATGGCTAAACCGGGTTTTGCGCGCCAACAAAATAGCGAAGCGTACCGCTTTCGTCGAACACCGGCCGGATCCTGAGCCGATTCATGAACGGCGTGCCGTCTTTGCGGTAGTTGAGAATGTCGATCGAAAACACTGTCTGCGCCTTGAGACCATGGCGGATGGCCTCGACAGCGTGAGGATTGGTCTCCGGCCCCTGGAGAAAGCGACAGTTTCGCCCCACGGCTTCGGCAGCGCTGTAGCCTGTTTGGGCTTCAAATTCCTCGCTGACATAAACCATCGGATTGTCCGGGCGCGACGGATCGGAAAAGACCACACTCATCTCTGCTTCGTCGGCGTCCAACAAACTGCGGAGTTCGTCTTCCGTCGGCTCGTGTACCATGCAAACCTCTCAGGCAATGCTCTCTTGTTGTTTTGCGTTTACCAGACCGTATGCGCCCTCTGTCAGCAAGCCGGTCATCGGCGCCCTGTGTGCAGATGACAGACATGGCCTGTTTGAGTTCGGCTGGCCCCCGTGTAAGCCACATCGATCGAGCCAAAGCAAGCGCGTCTCTTGGAAGACCCAGATGCCTTCTCGCTGGCTCTCTGAGTAGGTGAAACGTATTGGCAAAAAGAGCATAGAAACTTGTCAGCAATCCTTCAGGCTATAGCCTAATAAACGCGTGTGCGTGAGGCCTGCAATGTTAGGCGATGCCCTGCGAGGCAACGAGAAGGGGGGAGTTAGATGCCACATGTTCAATTCGAAGCTTGAGAACCCAATCGTTGGCCGCGCGAGCGCCGTCATCCAAAGCCCGCCCGAGACTGTCTTCCAGTATATCGGTGTCGATTTCTTCACCAATTACCCGAAATGGTCGCCGGAAGTGGTTGAGCTCAATCAACTGAGCGACGGCGCGATGGGTGTTGGCATGCTGGCGCGCCAGGTGCGCACCGATCAAGGCCGGCGCATCGAATCGAAATTCGAGGTCACGGCATTCGAGCCGCATAAGCAGCTGGTTTTTTCAGGCGTGCCCGATCCGTTTCGTTGCACGTATGATCTTGTGCCGGTTGAGGATGGCGCGGCGACCGAGCTCACCTTCATCTTCGAGGGCTTCGAGCTGCGGCCGCACATGCGGCCCTTCGAAAAGCTCATCCGTCGGGTGGTGCAAGACGGCGCTGTGCGCACGACCGGCAATCTCAAGCGGCTTATCGAATTCCAGGCGCGCCGTCGGAAAAGATCTGAGACGGGTAATCGAGGTCGACAGGGAGTAGCACGATGACCTTTGTTGTTGAAAAAGATCCGGGCCTCATTCCCCAAGTGCTCTCAACGATTTTGGACTCAACCAATAACGGCATCACCTTATCGGACCCCGATATCGAGGATATGCCAATCATTTACGCCAACAAATCGTTCGAGACGATGACCGGCTATACACAATCGGAGACCCTTGGCCGCAACTGCAGATTCCTGCAGGGCGATGATCGCAACCAGGAAGCGCGTTTCCGTTTGCGCGAAGCCATCGAGCGCCAACTGGCGATTGAGGTCGATATTCGCAACTATAAAAAATCAGGTGAGTTGTTCTATAACCATCTTGCACTGACGCCGCTTTTCGACAGTAACGGCCAGCTCCTGTACTATCTTGGCGTGCAATACGACGTCACCGAGCAAATCCATGCCAACCAGGAAGTCGAACGCCTGAAGAAGCGTCTGGCCGAACTCGGCGTTGCACCGACCGATTGACGGCAGCCAGGCTCCCTCGAAGAGCCAGGCGTTGCGCTGGCGTTAACAACGAACCGCAGAACGAGCCTGTTGTCCAGCCGGCGAGCTTCAACGCGCCAGCAAGAGACCGTGCAAACATCCGATTGTCAGCGCCGCCTTGATGCCTCGGCGAAAGTCAACATGTCCCCTCGCATCGTGATGCGTAAAGGATAGCTCGATGACCAAACATTGCTGGCCGCGCCGCGGCACCAACCGCCGCGACGTGCTGCAAGGTGCGACTGCGCTTGGCCTCGCCGGTGCGATACCCCTGGCGTTGCCGCAGCCGGCCGTTGCGGCGCCAACGCGCGGCGGCACCTTCCGTGTCGGCGTCCATGACGGCAACACGACCGACAACTGGGATCCAGGTACAACCGAGAGCATCATGATGATCCACGCCAGTCACGTGGCGCGGTCATATCTTACCGAGATCACCAACCAGAACACGCTCGGCCCGGACCTGGCGACGGCGTGGGAGGCGATTGCCGACGACGCCTCAAAATGGCGCTTTGAACTCGCCAACAACGCGACCTTTCACGATGGCCGCCCGGTCACAGCTGCCGATGTCGTCGCCTCGATGAACTATCATCGCGGACCCGAAACCACCTCGGCCGCCGCAGCGTTGATGACGGACATCACGGACATTGAGGCGGATGGCGATCACGCCGTCATTTTCACGATGGCGCGGGGCAATGCCGATCTGCCGTATCTGCTATCCGACTACCACTTGGTGATTGTGCCGGCGACGGCCGAGGGCGGCATCGATTGGCAAGGCGGGATCGGCTGCGGCCCGTACCGGGTCACGTCCTTCGACCCCGGTATCGGTGCCACGTTCGAACGCCATGAGGGCTGGCACAGGGCGAATACGGGCGCCTGGTTCGACGCAGTCGAAATGACCGTGCTGAACGATCCGAGCGCGCGCCAGACCGCGATTATGACCGGCGCTGTGGATGCGGTCACTGATGTCGAATTGAAGACCGCCGACTTGCTGCAACGCGCACCCGGCGTGCTTTTGGATGACGTGCCGTCGGGCACGCACATCACCATGCCGATGTTTTGCGACGTCGCGCCGTTTGATGATGTCAATGTGCGCCTTGCGCTCAAGCATGCCATTGGGCGGCAGGAAATCGTCGACAAGATCCTGTTCGGCCGCGGTACGCTTGGCAATGATCACCCGATTTCGCCGACCATGCCCTACTTCGCCGATCTTCCCCAACGTGAGCAGGACCTCGACAAAGCGCGCTATCATCTGAAGCAGGCCGGCCATGACCGGCTGGCCGTGGACATCTCGGTCAACGATACGCTGTTGTCGGGTGCTGTGAACATGTGCTCGCTTTTTGCCGAGCAGGCCCGGCCTGCCGGGCTCGATATCACCGTCATACGCGAGCCGGCCGACGGGTATTGGTCGAATGTCTGGCTGAAGAAGCCGTTTTGTGTGGTCTCCTGGGCCGCCCGTCCGACGCCGGATGTGATGTTTTCACTGGCATACAAAGCGGATGCGGAATGGAATGAAAGCCATTGGCGGAACGAGCGCTTCAACGCGTTGCTGCTCGCAGCGAAGTCCGAGCTCAATGATGAACTGCGCGCCGAAATGTACGCCGAGATGCAATCGCTTTGCCGCGACGACGGCGGCACGATCGTGCCATTCTTCCGAAACCGCACTTCGGCCCGGCGGGAGAATGTCATGCACGAAGACAGCATTGCGGCCGTTTGGGAACTCGATGGTGCACGCGGCTACCATCGCTGGTGGTTCGCCTGAATACTCGGTTGCCCGCTTTATCGAGAGGACAGGCGGTCGTGCTGAGGCGATAGCGGTTCTGACCTTCTCCCTTCTTCACGGCCTCGCGTAAACGTTACAACAACGTCACCATCAATCCTTGTGCGAGGCGGCCACAGGGGCGCAGGTCAAGCGCTCCGACGCTTGGCAAAACCACGTGCACGTCAAAAAACGGGCTGTCAGCGGCCGAGCAGGAACTGGATGGCCTCACGCAGGGCCGGGCCGAGATCCTCGGACAGATCGTCGATATAGGCGGACTGCAGACTTTCCTGATCGAGGCGCAGTTCGTACAGGCCGCGGGCGTCATCCAGGCACTGGAACGACAGCCGCGGACCAAGCACGACCGTGGTGCGCCACATGGCGTAAGCCGGCCGCTCGTCGATCAAGGGCCGGCCCCAGCGCGTCTCGACCGCGGCCAGATGGCCGGCGCAGCGCTGGCGCGCGTCCAGGCGGGTGACGCGGATATCGTACAGCTCGTCCCGGCCGGTGAAGCTCAAGCGGATCTCATCGGCCCGACCGGCCTCGCCGACGCGCAGGATCTCGCCCTCGTAGCGCAAGATCGCCAGCCGACCATAGGTGATCTTGTAGTTGAAGCCGATGCGCTCGTTCTCGTAAGCGACATCGCGGATCTCGATGCCCGGCAGGCGCTGTTGCACCTCAAGCCGGGTCATGCCCAGACGCAGGCCGTCGATGTCGTACAGGTCGGCCCAGCCGGGTGTAGTCCACAGGCCGAGCAGCAGAGTCAGGCAGGCGATGGCTCTCATGACAGGCTCAATCTCACGACACCGCCGCTGGTGCGCGTGCGCGTGGTGTTGCCGCTGGCACTGGTGCCGATGACCTCGAGCGGACCCTCGGCGCGGATCTCGCAGGTCACCGTGCGGGCGGCGAAGGTCACCCGTGCCGGCGTGACACCGTCTTGAAAGATCTGCTCCGTGCCATCGCCGCGCGTGAGCGCACAGCTCATGGTAAAGCCGGTCGGCGCGTTGCCCGGCGCCGAGAGCTCGAGGGTGATGTCCGCCGCCATCGCGGCTCTCCCAAAGACAAGTGAGGCGCCGGCGATGAGCAGCAGCACCCAGATCAGTGTGCCGAGCGCCATGGCGAGCAACCAGCCGCGTGCGCGCATGAGCTTCGGCTCAATATTGGCTGATGGTGATGCCGGTCGGCGCATTGGTGCTCACCTCCAAGCCCATCTGGGTTTCGCCGCCACTTTGGCTGATGCTGTGGCTGCCGCCACCGTCGATATCGAGCGTCAGGCTGCTGCCGCCGCTTTGCACGACATCGAGGCTGCCGCTGGCGCCGCGCTGGGCGATCATGGCGACATCGCCGCCGGACTGGCTGAGGCTGAGCGCTTGCGGACCGCCGGATTGGTTCAAGGTGGCCGTGGCGCCGCCGTCCTGGGTGAGCGTGATGCTGTGGCCCGTGCCGTGCTGCGTCAGGGTCGCCATGTCACCGCCGGACTGGCTGACCACGGCCATGAGCGCCATGCCGGTCTGGCTGATCGCCGCGCCATTGCCGCTGCCGCTCTGGCTCAATTCTGTGATGAAATCGCTGGCATTGATGTCGAGTTCGGCCATCTGG
>JBHJHH010000058.1:0-19368 GCA_050331015.1 Geminicoccaceae bacterium | reverse complement strand
GCCGGTGCCCAGGGCTTCAAGGGCGCGCGCAAGTCGACGCCGTTCGCCGCCCAGGTTGCGGCCGAAAAGGCCGGCCGCGCGGCCATGGAGCACGGTATGAAGACGCTCGAGGTCATGGTTAAGGGCCCGGGCTCTGGTCGTGAATCGGCGCTGCGCGCGCTGTCGGCCTGCTGCTTTGCGATTACCGCCATCCGCGATGTGACCCCGATCCCGCACAACGGTTGCCGCGCCCGCAAACGCCGTCGCGTCTGATCTTTCTTGGCCGGCGTTCTGCCGGCCGCGTGCTTTCGGCCCGAAATGCTCTACCGGCGGGGTCAAAAGGCGCACTCGTACACACTGTCGCCCAGAGCGAGGTTACCCGTGTTGCAAAAGAACTGGCAGGAACTGATCAAGCCGCAAAAGCTTGATGTTCAGCCCGGCTATCGTCCGCATCGTGAGGCCACGCTTCTGGTCGAGCCGCTTGCGCGCGGCTTTGGCGTCACCCTTGGCAATGCGCTACGCCGTGTGCTGCTGTCGTCCTTGCAGGGCTCGGCGATCACCTCGGTACAGATCGACGGCGTGCTGGATGAGTTTTCCAGCATTCCGGGCGTGCGCGAGGATGTCACCGATATCGTCCTCAACCTGAAGGGCGTCGCCATTCGCGTGCACAGCGAGGGCAGCAAACGCCTGCAGCTGCGCGCTGAAGGCCCTTGTGCGGTGACGGCCGGCATGATCGAGGGTGCTCATGACGTCGAGACCCTCGATCCCGATTACGTTATCTGCCATCTCGATGACGGTGCGGTGCTAAATGCCGAGCTGACTGCGCGCAACGGCAAGGGCTATGTCCCGGCGCATCTGAACAAGTCCGAGGACGCGCCGATCGGCTTGATCGCCATTGATGCCATCTACAGCCCGGTGCGCCGGGTGGCTTACAAGGTCGATAATGCCCGTGTTGGCCAGGTCACCGACTATGATCGCCTGATCTTGACGGTCGAGACCAACGGCGTGGTCACGCCCGATGATGCCGTCGCTTTGGCCGCGCGCATTTTGCAGGACCAGCTGCAGCTGTTCATCAATTTCGAGGAGCCGCGTGCGCCGGTCGCCGAGGCCGAGCGCCCCGAGCTGCCGTTCAACCCGAACCTGCTGCGCAAGGTCGACGAGCTCGAGCTGTCGGTGCGGTCGGCGAACTGCCTGAAAAACGACAATATCGTTTATATCGGCGATCTGGTGCAAAAGACCGAGCCGGAGATGCTGCGCACGCCGAATTTCGGCCGCAAGTCCTTGAACGAGATCAAGGAAGTCTTGGCCCAGATGGGCCTGGCGCTCGGTATGGAAGTGCCCGGCTGGCCGCCGGAAAACATCGAGGAGCTGGCTCGCAAGGTCGAAGAGCCCTTCTAAGCTGAAGAGCCGTTTTGAGCTGATCGGTCATAGCGCCGATCTTAAGATCAACCTGAATCCCGCAGCCCGAAAAAGGGGCAACACGCACCAAAAGCGTGTGAATGAAGGAGAAAGACGATGCGCCACCGCTTACGCGGCCGCAAGCTGAACCGGACCTGGTCGCACCGCAAGGCGATGTTCGCCAATATGGCGGTCGCTTTGGTCAAGCATGAGCAGATCACCACGACCTTGCCCAAGGCGAAAGAGCTGCGGCCTTATGTCGAAAAGCTCATCACGCTCGGCAAGCGTGGCGATCTGCATGCCCGTCGCCAGATCATCGCCCACACCCAGGACGAGACCACGGCCGCCAAGCTGATCGACGTCCTCGGCCCGCGCTACGCCGAGCGTCCGGGTGGCTACACCCGCGTGCTCAAGGCCGGCTTTCGCTATGGTGACAACGCGCCGATGGCAGTCATCGAGCTGGTCGATCGCGATGTCAGCGCCAAGGGCCAGGACAGCGGTCCGAAGCCCGAGGTCGATGAGGACTTCGACAGCGCCGCTTGAGGCGATTGAAGGGCAGGGCCAGGGATGATCCAGCCTTTGCCGCGCACATGCATGACGGGCCGGTCCTGGTGGGCCGGCCTGTTTGCGTGTCTGCTGCTTGCCGGCATCGGACCGGCGGCCGGCCAGGACGTTCAGCGCGCCATGCCGAGCTCGTCCGCCGAGATTCGCCTGTCGTTTGCACCGGTGGTCAAGCGGGTGGCGCCGGCCGTGGTGAATATCACCACCAAGAGCCAGCCGCGCGGCAGCCAGGTACCGAGCCTGCTGGACGATCCGTTCTTCGAATTCTTTTTCGAGGATTTCGGCATGCGCCTGCCGCTGCCGAACCAGCCGCGCCAGCAGCAAAATGCGCTCGGTTCCGGCGTGATCATCGATGCCAGCGGCCTGATCGTCACCAACTACCATGTCATCAAAGACGCCGCCGAGATCCTGGTGTCGCTCGCTGATCGCCGCGAATTCGAGGTCGAGATGATCGCTTCGGACAAAGGCGCCGACCTGGCGCTGGTGCGCATCACCGAGCCGGTCGGCGATCTGCCGGCGCTCGAGCTCGGCGACAGCGACACGCTGCAGGTCGGCGATCTGGTGCTTGCCGTCGGTAACCCGTTCGGCATCGGCCAGACGGTGACCAGCGGCATCGTCTCGGCCCTGGGACGCACCGGCCGCGGCCTGAGCGATGATGTCTCGTTCATCCAGACCGATGCGGCGATCAATCCGGGCAATTCCGGTGGTGCGCTGGTGACCGTCGACGGCAAGCTGATCGGCATCAACACGGCCATCTTCACCCGCTCAGGCGGTTCGATCGGCATCGGCTTCGCGATACCCTCCAATCTGGTGCGCGTGCTCGTCGCCGGCGCGGATGCCGGCGGCATCGTGCGGCCGTGGCTGGGCGTGGCGGTGCAGGGCGTCGATGCCAGGATCGCCGACAGCCTGGGCTTCGATCGGCCGGCCGGGCTGCTCGTGCGCGATCTCTATCCGGACGGGCCGGCACAGGCTGCGGGCATCCGCACCGGCGACGTCCTTCTCAAGGTGGATGGCGTCGATGTCGCCTCCGAAGCCGGGCTGGACTATCGCCTGGCCCTGGCCGGGGCGCGCGAGCAGGCCACGATCACCGTCTGGCGCGACGGCAGCGAGCGCGAACTGGCCGTCGAACTCGGTCCGCCGCCGCTCGAGCCGGCACCGAACCCGACCGATCTGCGCGGCCCGCATCCGTTCGCCGGCGCGCGCGTGGTCAACCTGTCGCCGGCCTTTGCCATCGAGAACGACCTCGATCCCATGCGTCGCGGCGTCATGATCACCGGCATTCGCCGGGGCAGCACGGCCGATCGCCTGCGCCTGCGCCCGGGCGATCTGGTCGCCGAGCTGAACGGCCAGGGCATCGAGACGGTCGGTGATCTGCAGCGCGCGCTGGATCGCGCCGGCAACCGCTTCGACATCGCCATCGTCCGCGATGGCCAGCGGCTGGAAGTCTCCTTGCGCGGATGAGCGATCTGTTCGGCGAGGTGCCGCCGCCCCCGGCGCCCAAGCGCAAGAGCGCGAAGACCGCGCCGCTGGCCGATCAGCTCCGGCCGCGCACGCTGGATGACATCATCGGCCAGGACCAGGTGCTCGGCCCTGATGGCCCGGTGCGCGCCATGCTCGAGGCGCACAGCCTGCCGTCGCTGGTGCTCTGGGGACCGCCCGGCTGCGGCAAGACCACGCTGGCGCGTCTGCTCGCCGATGCCGTGGGCCGGCCGATGCAGGCGATCTCGGCGGTCATGTCCGGCGTCGCCGAGCTGCGCAAGATCTATGACGAGGCCGACAAGCGGGCACGTGCCGGCCAGCATCTCGTGCTGTTCATCGATGAGATCCACCGCTTCAACCGGGCGCAGCAGGACGGCCTGCTCGCCCAGGTCGAAGACGGCACGGTGACGCTGATCGGTGCGACCACGGAGAACCCGTCATTTGCCCTGACGCCGGCCCTGCTGTCGCGCTGCCAGGTGCTCGTGCTCGAGCCGCTCGATGCCCCGGCGCTGGGCACGCTGCTCGATCGCGCGCTGCACACCCTGGGCGACCGTCTGGCGTTCGACGATGCGGCCCGGGCGCAACTCATCGCCTATGCCGACGGCGATGGCCGCTATCTGCTCAACATGATCGAAACCGTCGCGTCGACCTTCAAGGGCAGCGGCACGATCGGCGTCGATGATCTGACCAAGCTCTTGCAGCGCCGCCGGCCACGCTATGACCGGGCGCAGGAAAGCCACTACAACCTCATCTCGGCCCTGCACAAGAGCGTGCGCGGCTCGGACCCGGATGCGGCGCTCTACTGGCTGTGCCGCATGCTCGATGGCGGCGAGGACCCGCGCTATCTGGCGCGCCGGCTGGTGCGCATGGCCTCGGAGGACATCGGCCTGGCCGATCCGGCAGCGCTGACGCACGCGATTGCCGCCGCTGAGGCCTATGAACGTCTGGGCACGCCCGAAGGTGAGCTGGCCTTGGCGCAGATCACCGTGCATCTGGCCTGCGCGCCGAAATCGAATGCCCTGTACACCGCCTACAAGCAGGCCATGGCGGTCGCCAAGAAAAGCGGCTCGCTGATGCCGCCGCTACACAGCCTGAACGCGCCGACAGGCCTGATGAGAGAGCTCGGCTACGGCGAGGGCTATGCCTATGACCATGACAGCCCGGAGGCGTTCTCGGGCCAGAACTACTTTCCCGACACGCTCGAGCGCGTGGATTTCTATCAGCCGACCGGCCGCGGCGCCGAAGCGCGCCTTGCCGAGCGGCTGGCGCAATGGCGCAGGCAGCGCACCACCAAGGCGCGGTCATGAGCGGCGTGCAGACGATCACCGTCCGACCCGACGACGGCGAGCAGCGCCTCGATCGCTGGTTCAAAAAGCACTACCCGCAGCTCGGCCACGTGGCCTTGCAAAAGCTGCTGCGCACCGGCCAGGTGCGGGTCGACGGCAAGCGCGTCCAGGCCGGGTTTCGTCTCGAAGCCGGTCAGAACGTGCGTGTGCCGCCTTTGCCGCCGAGCGACGCGCCGGCACCGGCGAAGCCGAGAGCGCCAAGCCGGATCAGTGACGATGATCGTACCTTCATCGCCGATCTTGTGCTGCACAAGGACGCCGAGCTGATCGTGCTCAACAAACCGGCCGGGCTGGCGGTGCAGGGCGGTACCAAGACCGAGCGGCATATCGACGGTCTGCTGCCGGCCTTGGCCGAAGGCGACGAGCAGCTCCGCCTGGTCCATCGGCTGGACAAGGATACCAGCGGCCTGTTGGTCGTTGCCCGCAACGCCAGGGCGGCGCGCGCGCTGACCGAGGCCTTTCGCCGGCATCAGGTGACCAAGCTCTACTGGGCGCTGGTGGTCGGCCGGCCGGCACTGGCCGACGGCGTCATCGATCTGCCGCTGGACAAGGGCGACCAGGCCGGGCGCGAAAAGATGGCGCCGTCCGAGGCCGGCAAGCGGGCGATCACACGCTATGTCACCGTTGCTCGCGCCGGGCGGATCGCCACTTGGCTTGCCATGTTGCCGGAAACCGGACGCACGCATCAGCTCCGCGTGCATTGCGCCCAGGCACTCGATTGCCCGATCCTGGGCGATGGCAAGTATGGCGGCGCCAGGGCCAGGCTCGAGGGCGCACCGCGCGGGCTGATGCTGCATGCCGCCGAGCTGGACCTGCCCCACCCGGCCGGCGGCCGGCTGACCGTGCGCGCCAGGCCATCCAGCGTGTTTCAGGCCGGCATGGCCTTTTTCGGCTTCGAGCCGGGCGACAATCCCGGCGCGAGGCTGGCCGATCTGCGCGACGTCTGATCAGCCGAGCGTGAAGCGCAGGCCGAAGCGCAGCTCGTGGCTGTCCAGCTTGACGCCGACATTGCGATCCAGGCCGACATTGAGATCGCCCGGCACCTGGCCGGTGAAACGATAGCCGGCGGTGAAGGCGATGTTGCGCACGATATCGACGGCCACGCCGGCGCCGAGATTGTAGGCAAACGTGGCGACATCGTCGTCGACCTCGATGCCGTCAAAGGTGCCGGTGACCTCGTAATAGCCCGCACCGATGCCACCGCCGGCGAACGGACGCAGCCCGGCGATACCGAAGGGCAGCTCGTACCAGAGGTTGAACATGGCGTTGCCGCCCTGAAAATCGCTGTCGATATTGCGATAGGTCAGCTCGAGCTCGCTGCGAAAGCCGAGAAAGTTGATGCCAGCAGCACCGGCGATCAGCGGGTACTCGTTGAAGCTCTCGTCACTGCCGCCGACATCGGAGAATTCCAACGCCGTGTCGCCGCCGAGCGCACCGCCCGCCTGGAGCTCCAGATACAGCCCGGAGAGGGCGTAGGCCGGCGTGCTCAGGCCAAAGGCGAGCACGGCGGCGAGCAAAAGGCGCTTGATCATGGGCGTTCATCCCCTCACTTCCCTAACGCTGGTGCTGTGGTCCCCCGGATCGCATGGGCATGGCAAGAGATCAGGCGATGGCCGCGCTGCAAAATCGCGCATGGGTGGCACGTCCGCCACGGTAGAGATCGCCACGTGAAGGGGTGGGTGTGGTGAGTACGGTGCGGCTTGTGGTGTTCGACTGTGACGGCACGTTGATCGACAGCCAGCATGCCATCGTCGCCGCCATGGAGCGGGCGTTCGTCGCCTGCGGCCTGGCGCAACCGGACCCGGCCGCGGTGCGCCACGTCGTCGGGCTGTCGCTGGTGCGCGCGATCGCCGAGCTGCTGCCCGAGAGCGAGCCGCCGCACTGGGCGAAGATCGCCGAGGCCTATAAGGAGGCTTTCGTGCACATCCGCGCGCAGGGCGAGCATCAGGAACCGCTCTATCCGGGCATCCGCGACCTGCTCGATGAGCTCGATGCCGCCAGCCATCTGCTCGCGGTGGCGACCGGCAAGTCCTGGCGCGGCCTGAAGGCGACCTTGCAGCGCCATGGCCTGGAAGATCATTTCGTCAGCCTGCAGACGGCTGATCACCATGCCTCCAAGCCCGATCCGGCCATGCTGCTGGCCGCCATGGCCGAAGCCGGCGTCGAGCCCGAGCGCACGCTGATGATCGGTGATACCTCTTACGACATGGAGATGGCCGTGCGCGCGCGCGTGACCGCCATCGGTGTCGACTGGGGCTATCATGCCGAACCCCAGCTTCGCGCCGCCGGCGCCACGGCGATTCTGCGCCAGCCCGGCGACCTGCACGCCGTGCTCGAAGCCAGCGCGGCATGAAACGGTTCTACACGCAGGTCGATCTGGGCGAAGCGGACAGCGGCTGGTGCGTGCGGCTCGATGGCAAGCCGATGCGCACGCCAAGCAAGGCGTTGCTACGCCTGCCGAACGCGCGTCTCGCCATGGCGCTGGCGCAGGAATGGGCCGGGCAGGGCGAGACCATCAAGGCCGACGAGATGCGCCTGACCCGGCTGGCGACGACGGTGATCGATCTGATGCCGACCCGCCGGGGCGATGCCCTTGCCGAAGCCAGCGACTATGGCGGCAATGATCTGTTGTGCTATCGCGCCGAGCGCCCGGATGATCTGGTCGCGCGCCAGCAGGAAACCTGGCAGCCCTGGCTGGACTGGCTGGAGCGGCGCCATGGTATCGCCCTGGCGGTGACCACGGGCGTGCGCGCCATGGACCAGGACGCGCAGGCCAGGGCGGCGCTGTACGACCTGGTGGCGACTTACGATGACTGGCGCCTGGTCGGCCTGCACGGTCTGACCACCGCGCTCGGCTCGCTGGTTCTGGCGCTGGCCGCGGCCGAAGGCGCGCTCGGGGCCGATGCCGCGGTCGATGCCAGCCTGCTCGATGAGCACTACAGCCGTGAGCGTTGGGGCGAAGACCGCGAGGCCCTGCGCCGCGAGGCGCATCTGCGCGCCGATGTCGTTGCAGCCGTGCACTACCTGAATTTGTTATCGGCCTGAGGCAATCCGCGTCGCGTATCAGCGCCGCCTCAACTTGGCAGGCCGTGTTGCAGATGCTAAAGCGCCGTCACTATTCGATCACATTTGACGGGGTGCCGCACGGTGCAGGAGATCCTGGACGAACTCGAAGCGCGCCGGGGACGGGCGCGCCTTGGCGGTGGCCAACAGCGTATCGAGGCGCAGCACAAGCGCGGTAAGCTGTCGGCGCGCGAGCGTATCGAACTGCTGCTCGATAATGGCTCGTTCGAAGAAATCGACATGTTTGTCGAGCATCGTTGCGTCGATTTCGGCATGGCCGAGCAGCACGTTCCGGGCGACGGCGTGGTCACCGGCCAGGGCACCATCAACGGCCGTCTGGTCTTTGTCTTTTCGCAGGATTTCACCGTGTTCGGCGGCTCGCTGTCGGAGACCTTTGCCGAGAAGATCGCCAAGATCATGGATCGCGCCATGCATGTCGGCGCGCCGGTGATCGGCCTGAACGACAGTGGCGGCGCGCGCATCCAGGAAGGCGTCGCCTCGCTGGCCGGCTATGCCGAGGTGTTCGTGCGCAATGTCGATGCCTCGGGTGTCATCCCGCAGATCAGCGTGATCATGGGCCCGTGCGCCGGCGGTGCCGTGTACAGCCCGGCGATGACCGACTTCATCGCCATGGTGCGTGACACCTCGTACATGTTCGTCACCGGCCCGGATGTCGTGAAGACGGTCACGGCCGAGGAAGTCACCCAGGAAGAACTCGGCGGTGCCACGACGCACACGGCCAGGTCCGGTGTCGCCGATCTGGCCTTCGATAACGATGTCCAGGCCCTGCACGAAATCCGCCGGCTGATGGATTTCCTGCCGCTGAACAACACGCAAACGCCGCCCAAGCGGCCGACCGACGATCCGATCGATCGCGAGGACTTTTCGCTCGATACGCTTGTGCCGGACAACCCGAACAAGCCGTATGACATGAAAGAGCTGATCACCAAGGTGGTCGATGAGGCGGATTTCTACGAAATCGCACCGGACTACGCCAGGAACCTGATCATCGGCTTCGCCCGCATGGAAGGCAGCACGGTGGGCGTGGTTGCCAACCAGCCGATGGTGCTCGCCGGCTGTCTGGACATCGACAGCTCGCGCAAAGGCGCGCGTTTCGTGCGTTTTTGCGATGCCTTCAACATTCCGATCCTGACCTTCGTCGACGTGCCGGGTTTTCTGCCGGGCACCGTGCAGGAATATGGCGGCATCATCAAACACGGCGCCAAGCTGCTCTACGCCTTCACCGAGGCGACCGTGCCGAAGGTCACTGTGATCACGCGCAAGGCCTATGGCGGTGCCTATGACGTCATGAGCTCGAAGCATTTGCGCGGTGACGTCAACTTCGCTTGGCCGACAGCGGAAATCGCCGTCATGGGTGCCAAGGGCGCGGTCGAGATCATCTTCCGTAAGGATCTGGGCGATCCCACCAAGATCGAAGCGCATACCGAGGTCTACAAAAAGCAGTTCGCCAATCCGTTCGTCGCCGCCAAGCGTGGCTTCATCGATGACGTCATCATGCCGCACGGCACGCGGCGTCGGGTCGGTCGCTCGCTGCGGTGGTTGAAGAACAAGAAGGTGGAACGCGTGTGGCGCAAGCACGGCAACATCCCGCTCTAGGGATTGCAGAAAACACCCTGCACCGACCGGCCGCCGCCATTTAGGGAAATGCCCGACATGCTCTTCGACAAAATCCTCATCGCCAATCGCGGCGAGATCGCCTGCCGCGTCATGCGCACCTGCAAGAAGCTCGGCATCAAGACGGTTGCCGTGTTTTCCGAGGCCGATCGCGATGCCGTGCATGTGCGCATGGCCGATGAGGCCGTTCTGCTCGGCCCGCCGCCGGCAGCGCAGTCCTATCTGGTGATCGACAAGATCATGGAGGCGATCCGCCAGACCGGTGCGCAGGCGGTCCATCCGGGCTACGGCTTTCTGTCGGAAAACTATCGCTTCGCCGAGGCGCTCGCGGCCGAGAACGTCACCTTCATCGGCCCGCCGGCGAACGCGATCATCGCCATGGGCGACAAGATCGAATCCAAGAAGCTGGCCATCGAAGCCGGCGTCAACACCGTGCCGGGCTACACCGAGGCGATCAGCGATCCCGAGCTGGCGGTCAAGGTCGCCAACGAGATCGGCTATCCGGTCATGGTCAAGGCCTCGGCCGGCGGTGGCGGCAAAGGCATGCGCATCGCCTTCAATGACGACGAGGTGCGCGAGGGCCTGGCGCGCTCGCGCTCCGAAGCGGCCTCCAGCTTCGGCGATGACCGCTGTTTCGTGGAAAAGTTCATCGTCGAGCCGCGCCACATCGAAATGCAGGTGCTGGCCGACAAGCACGGCAACACGCTCTGGCTGAACGAGCGTGAATGCTCGATCCAGCGGCGCCACCAGAAGGTCGTCGAAGAGGCACCCAGCCCAGCGCTGACGCCGGAAAAGCGCCGTGAAATGGGTGAGCAGGCCTGCGCCTTGGCCCAGGCGGTCGGCTACCACTCGGCCGGCACGGTCGAGTTCATCTATGGCGCTGAGGGCGAGTTCTACTTCCTCGAGATGAACACGCGCCTGCAGGTCGAACATCCGGTGACCGAGCTGATCACCGGCATCGACCTGGTCGAGCAGATGATCCGCGTTGCCGCCGGCGAAAAGCTGCCCTTCAGCCAGAGCGACATCGGCATCAACGGCTGGGCCATGGAAACCCGTGTCTATGCCGAGGACCCGACCCGCGGCTTCCTGCCGTCGACCGGCCGCCTGGTGCACTACCAAGAGCCGCAGGGCGAGCACATCCGCGTCGATACCGGCGTGGTCGAGGGCTCGGAAGTCAGCATGTTCTACGATCCGATGATCGCCAAGCTGTGTACCTGGGGGCCGGACCGTGCCAGCGCCATCGACGGCATGGCCAAGGCGCTCGATGCCTATGCCGTGCGCGGCCTGGGTCACAACATCTCGTTCTTGACCTCCGTCATGCATCACCCGCGCTTTCGCGAGGGCCGGCTGACCACGGGCTTCATCGCCGAGGAGTATGGTGAGCGTTTCGATCCGACCATGGTCGGCGAGGCGCAGCTTCGCCGCTACGCCATGATCGCCGTGGCGCTGGCCGCGCGCGAGCAGTCGCGCGCCAGCTGCATCGATCATCAGCTCGAAGGCTATGCCTACGCCCTGCCGACCGACTGGGTCGTCGAGTTCGACCGCGACACGCGCCTGCATGTCTTCGCCGCGCCGGATGAGGACGGCTACGACATGACCATCGACGGCCACAGCGCCTATGTCGCGCTCGAATGGCGGCCGGGCCACCTGCTGTGCGAAGCGCGCTTCGACGACAAGCTGGCGATTTTCCAGGTCGATCCGGTCAGCGAGGGCTATCTGCTGCGCCATGCCGGCACCGAGGTCACGGCCATCGTGCGCAGTGCGCGTGCTGCCGAGCTGGCCGCGCGTATCCCCTACAAGGAGCCGCCGGACTTTTCCAAACTGGTCATGGCGCCGATGCCGGGCGTGATCTTGCGCATCAACGTGGCCGTCGGCCAGGAGGTTAAGATCGGCCAGGAGGTCGCCATTCTCGAGGCCATGAAGATGGAGAACGTCCTGCGCGCCGAACGCGATGGTGTGGTTGAGGTGGTCAATGTCAAAGCGGGCGACACGGTCAGCGCCGACGCCGTCCTGATTGCGTTTACCTGACCCCGCCAGACCACCACACCCGATTGCGCGCGTGATGCCTGTGGCACGGCAACGCGCGCTGCGCACCTGGGGCGAGCGGCTCGGCTCGCCCTATCTGCTCTTGACCCTGACGCCCTTGGCCTGGGCCGGCAATATCGTCGCCGGCCGCGGCGCGCGCGAGCTGATCGCGCCGATCGATCTGAGCTTCTTCCGCTGGTCGATAGCGCTGATCGTGCTGTTGCCGCTCATGGCGCCCGCGCTCTGGCGCCACCGCCACATCCTGCGCGCCCGCTGGCGCTATCTGGCGCTCATGGGCCTGCTCGGCATGGCCGGCTTTCACAGCCTGGTCTATGTCGCGGTCACGCACACCACCGCGCTGAACGCCGCGCTGTTCCTGTCCACCGTGCCGTTCCTGATCGTCGTGGTCGCCTGGGCGTTGCACGGTACCCGCGTGAGCCTGACCCAGGTGCTCGCGCTGCTGGTCTCGCTGGTGGGTGCGATGGTGGTGATCATGCGCGGTGACCTGCGCACGCTGGTCGAACTGCGCTTCAATCCGGGCGATCTGCTCATGGCGTTCGCGGCGATGGTCTGGGCGGTCTACTCGGTCCTGTTGCAAGCGCGCCCGAAAGAGGTGCCGTCGATGGCGCTGCTGTGCGCCTTCATCTTTTTTGGTGTGCTGTGGCTGATCCCGATCTGGTTGATGACCACCGAAGGCGTCGGTCGTTACAGCCTTAGCGCCGAACTCGTGTCGCTGCTGCTCTATGTCAGCGTGATCGCCTCAATCATCGCCAACGGATTCTGGAATATCGGCGTGGCCAAGGTCGGCCCGTCGACTGCTGGGATATTCATGCAGCTCATGCCGGTATTCGCAGCCTTGCTGGCAATCATTTTCCTCGGCGAGCGGCTGTCCTTCTATCACCTCATCGGCATTGTCTGTGTGGCCACCGGCGTCTGGCTGTTCGCTCGCCGGCGCGCCGCTTGACAATCGCTGTTCGCAATCGCAAAACGTTAGTCCATGCGCAATGAAGCAACCAGAGGTTTCTCAGCGCTGATCGCCGGCCTGGCCGTGCTCGGCTACATGTTCTATCGCGGGTCGGCGATGAGTCTGAGTGAGGGTTTTGGCGTCCTGCTTGCGGCGTTGGTGCTCCGCTATGTCACCGAACTGATGCTGCAGCGTTAACAGTCCAAGGGCAGCCACCGCTCGAGCCTGACGGCGGCGTGCTGCACCGCCGTTTCGTCTTCACGCAGACCGGACACAGGCAAAGACAATGGCCGAGGATACCGAAGGCACGGGCGATATCATCGTCGGACCGGAATGGATTGGCGTTTTGGGTGGCGGTGCCTGGGGCAGCGCCCTGGCGCAGGCGGCCGCGCGCGCGGAGCGGGCGGTGGCCCTGTATCACCGCGATCGCGACTACGCTGGCTTGATGCGCATGCGGCGCGAGAACCCGCGCTATCTGCCTGGCCACAACCTGCACGAGGCCATCGCGGTCACCGGCGACATCACCACCTTGAGCGAGTGCGATGCGGTCATCGTCGCCTGCCCGGCGCAGGCGCTGCGCGCGGCCCTGGCGTCGCTGGCGGACTTCGACGGACCGCTGATCCTGGCGGCCAAAGGCATCGAGCGCGCTAGCGGCATGCGCCTGTCGGACGTGGCCCATGCCGTCGCGCCCAAGGCGCCGATCGCCGTGCTGTCCGGCCCGACCTTTGCGCACGAAGTCATGGCCGGCCTGCCGTCAGCGGCAACACTGGCCTGCGTCGACGGCGGGCAAGCGCGGGCTTTGGCGCAAGCGCTCAGCTCGACCAGCTTCCGGCTCTATTGGAGCGATGATGTCACCGGCGTCGAACTCGGCGGCGCCTTGAAGAACGTCATCGCCATCGCCTGCGGCATCGCCCGCGGCAAGCAGCTCGGCGAAAACGCCGTGGCCGCGCTGATCGCCCGCGGTCTGGCCGAGCTGATGCGTTTCGGAGCCTGTTTCGGCGCCCGCGCGGAGACCCTGGTCGGCCTGTCCGGCATGGGTGATCTGGTGCTGACCGCGTCCAGCCCGACCTCGCGCAACACCAGCCTCGGCATCGACATCGGTGAGGGCCGATCGGTCGAAGAGCTGTTGCGCAAGCCCGCCAGCCTGGCCGAAGGCGCCCATACCGCCCAGGCCGTGGCCGATCTGGCCGATCGGCACGATCTCGACATGCCGATCTGTCAGGCGGTGGCGGCGGTGTTGCGTGCCGATCTCAGCCCGGACGATGCCATCGAAGGACTGCTCGGCCGGCCGCTGCAGCCGGAAGCGCGCAGCACGCCGCTGGCGACCCTGTCACGCTGAAGCCGTCGCCGCTTTAGATCAGCTTTTGCGCGCGGAAGCTGGTGTGCTTGTGTTTGCCGACGATGACGTGGTCGTGCACCTGGATGCCGACCACGGCCAGCGCGGCGACGACCTGCTTGGTCATCTCGATATCGGCCTTGGAGGGCGTCGGATCGCCGCTCGGGTGGTTGTGCACCATGATGATCGCCGACGCGGTCAGCTCCAGGCAGCGCTTGACCACCTCGCGCGGGTAGAGCGGCGTGTGATCGACCGTGCCGCGCTGCTGCACCTCGTCCTTGATGAGCTGGTTTTTGCGATCGAGGAACAGGATGCGGAACTGCTCTATCGGCTCGTGCACCATGCGCGCGTGCAGATACTCGATGAGCTGCGTCCAGGAGGTCACCAGCGGCCGCTCTTTGAGCGGCTCGTGCAGCACCCGGCCGATCGCCTCGTGCATGGCTTTCAGCAAGACGATGGCGAACCGATCGAGCTGGCCGACCTCTTCCAGGCGCGCGATCGGAGCCGCCAGCACGCCGCCGAGACTGCCGAAACGGGCGAGCAGATCCTTGGCCAGCGGCTTGGTGTCGACCTTGGGGATGCCGAAGAACAAGAGCAGCTCGAGCAGCTCGTAGTCGGGCAAAGCGTCCGGCCCGCCGTCGAGAAAGCGCGTGCGCAGGCGCTCGCGATGACCGTAGTAGTGCGGCTTCGGCTTGCCGTCGGCCTCGCTCTGGAAGCCCTGCGGCGCTTCGGCCAGGCCGGCGCGCTCGGGGCCGCCATGGGCGATGATGGCGGCGTTCAGGCGTTCGCGCGGATCGGCATCGGCGAAGATCCAGGCCTGCTCGCTGCGGCTCCAGCGGCCGCCGCTTTCGCGCAGGATGTGGCGATAGCGGAAGGTTTCGCCGCGCACGGCATAGACCGGGCCCTGCGCAGGATCGTCCTGGGCAGCGATCTGCAGGCCGGCACGATCGACATCGTCTTCAGCGGGGGTGACCAGGGCTGGCTCGGACATGGCGGCGAGCAGTCTTGCGTCGCCAGCCGATGATTTTCAACTAAGGGTAGATACGCGAGGCCGGTACAGGCCAGGGCCGCGCTCACCAGTCCGGGTGATGCCTGCCGGCCGGGGACAGGGTGAACACCTCGACGCCGTCACGGGTGACGCCGATGGTGTGCTCGAACTGGGCCGACATCTGCCGGTCACGGGTGACCACGGTCCAGCCGTCCTTTTTCAGCTTCACCTCCTTGCGGCCGGCATTGATCATCGGTTCGATGGTGAAGATCATGCCGGGTTCGAGCGCCAGGCCGTCGCCGGGCTTGCCGAAATGCAGAACGCTCGGGGCATCGTGGAACTTTTTGCCGACGCCGTGGCCGCAGTATTCCTCGACCACCGAATAGTTGTGACTTTCGGCATAAGTCTGGATGGCATGGCCGATATCGCCCAGCGTCGCGCCCGGCTTGACCGCGCGGATGCCGCGCCAGAGCGCTTCGAACGTGACCTGGCACAAGCGCCGGGCCTTCATCGAGGGCTTGCCGGCGAAGAACATGCGCGATGTGTCGCCATACCAGCCGTCGAGAATGACGGTGATGTCGATATTGAGGATGTCGCCATCCATGAGCTTGCGCTCGCCCGGGATGCCGTGACACACCTCATGGTTGAGCGAGATGCAGGTCGGCTTGGGGTAGCCGCGATAGCCGAGCGGGGCGGGTAGCGCGCCGTGATCGCGGATGAAGGCATCGCACAGCTCGTCCAGGCGCGCCGTGGTCACGCCGGGCTGCACCTCGTCGGCGATCATGTCCAGGGTCGCCGCAGCGAGCT
This sequence comes from Geminicoccaceae bacterium, assembly GCA_050331015.1. Lineage (GTDB taxonomy): Bacteria > Pseudomonadota > Alphaproteobacteria > Geminicoccales > Geminicoccaceae > JBHJHH01. The sequence goes on along the minus strand of JBHJHH010000058.1, from coordinate 3,787 downwards.
GGCCGGCCGCATGCATCGCCTTGAAGCCATCGGCATCGTGCAGCGGCACGCGGTGGGTGCGGGGCATGACTTCGGAACGGGACTGCATCATCAAGCTTCCACCAGCGGCGAGCGCACGTGTAACCCAAGGCGGTCGCCGAGTTCGATGTCTTCGAGCGTCAGATGGCAGCCATAGGCCATCGCCTCGACCCCGGCGTCACGCGCCCGCTCGAATGCGCATAGGTAATTCGGATCGATGTCGTCGGCTAGGGCGAAGCCACGGCAATCGGACCGTTGCACGATATAGAGCATGACCGCCCGGCCGCCGGCCGCCACCACCTGGCGCAGTTCATCGAGATGCTTGGCGCCGCGTGCGGTCACGGCATCGGGAAAGACCGCCAGGCCGTCGCGTTTCCAGTGCACGTTCTTGATCTCGACATAGGCCGGCGCCCGGGCCGGATCTTCGAGCAGCAGATCGATGCGGCTGTTTTTGCCGTAGCGCACCTCGCGGCGCAGGGAGGCATAGCCGGCGAGTTCGGCTATGGCGCCCGCAGCCAGGGCTTGCGGTGCCAGGCGATTGGGAAGATTGGTGTTGACGCCGACCAGCGTGCCGTCGCTGGCCATCAGCTCAAGCGTATAGGCGAGGCGGCGCTTTGGGTTGTCCGAGCGCGACAGCCAGCACGGTGCACCGTCCTGGAGCAGACCGATCATCCGGCCAGGATTGGGGCAGTGCGCCGTGACCACCGCGCCGTCAGCCAGGGCGACATCGGCGAAGAAGCGCTGATAGCGGCGGACGAAACGGCCTTCGATCAAGGGCTGGGGTAAACGCATGGCGGCAAGCTAGTGGGCGGTGGCACAATCGACAATCACCGTTTACCGGTTTACCAGACACGCGAGCCAGATTGCCATCCGGGAGGAAACCAGCGTGAGTGCCGATCGCACCACCAAGACCGCCGCCTTGCTGATCATCGGCAACGAGATCCTTTCCGGCCGTACACAGGATGCCAACCTGGCTTTCATCGCCCGTGAGCTCAGCGAGATCGGCATCCGCATGGCCGAGGTGCGCATCGTGCCGGATATCGAGGCCGCCATCGTCGATGCCGTGAACGCCCTGCGCGCGCGCTACAGCTATGTCTTCACCACCGGCGGGATCGGCCCGACCCACGACGACATCACCAGCGCCAGCATCGCCAAGGCGTTCGGCCGGCCGTTCGGGCGCAATCCCGAGGCCGAACGGCGGCTGCGCGCGTTCTACCCGGACCCGGCCATGCTCAACGAGGCGCGCCTGTCCATGGCCGACATGCCGGACGGCGTCGAACTGATCGACAACCCGGTCAGTGCCGCGCCCGGCTTTCGCATCGACAATGTCTATGTACTGGCCGGTGTGCCCAAGATCATGCAGGCGATGGTCGATGTCCTCAAACCCGGGCTGCAGGGCGGTGCGCCGCTGGCCTCGCGCACCGTCGTGGTGCTCGCCGGCGAGGGTGACATCGCCGCCGCGCTCGGCGCCATCCAGAACGACTATCCGGGCATCGACATCGGCTCTTATCCGTTCTTGCGCCGGGGCAGCTTCGGCACCTCGGTGGTCTTTCGCGGCACCGATCTGGCCGCGCTCGAGGCCGCCGTCGCCAGGCTCGAGACGCATGCCGCCGCCAACGGCCTTGCGCTCGGCGATGCCGACGCCCTCGGTGCGCTCACGCCCATGTGAGGGCGCATGCGCGCCCGGGCACGGACCTGCCGGCGCCGGGCGGGCCGAGCGCCGTCCATGACCGATTGACGGACACCTCTATCTGCGGTTGCTTTCTGGGGCGCTGATCGGGCGTTGGCGGCACAGGCCGGCAAAAAGGATTAATCCTTATTCATTGAACTCGTTCATTTGATTGCTTTAAGCAATTCAGTATGCTAAAGGCGGCTTGTTCATTCAACCTTAACGGTAAATGGGAGCCGCATGAGCAGGGGAACCTACGACACCTTCCGGGACGCGTTGCGCGCCTTCGAGTCCGGCTGGGACCGTGAGCGCTATGACAGCGGTCAGATCGCTGAATGGCAGCTGAACGCTTGGGGCGGGGGCACCGTCCAGGAGATCTACCCGGGCAAGGGATATCAGACCTGGGGCGATGTCAGCGCTGCCGAGTGGGACGCCATGTCCTACCGGTCGATGAATTCGCTGGGCTTTGTCGGCTATCAGTTCGGCGAGGCGCTGCTGATCGACCTCGGCTACTACGACGACGATGTCTTTTACGGCAACGGTGCCGCGACCAATAGCTGGGACGGCACTTGGACCGGCAAGAACGGCGCCACCTCGCTCGAGGCGTTCATGACCAAGGCGGTCCAGGAACAGGCCATCCAGGACGCCTTCGGCTACAATCTCCAGGTCATCGAGAACGGCCTCGCCAGCAATGGCGAAAGCCTCGATGACTATATCGGCACAACCAAGACCTACATCCAAAACGGCCAGGAGGTCAGCGTCGAGCTGACCATGACCGGCATCCTCGCCGCCGCCCATCTGCGCGGTGCCTGGGGCACGCTCAACCTGCTGCAAAGCGGCAGCGTCACCACCGACGAGTACGGCACCTCGATCTTGCAATATGTCGAGCAGTTCGGCGGCTATGATGCCCCGAGTACGGCCGAGATCATCGCCTATTGGGAAAACGGCAAGACCGGCGACGAAGGCTTGGGCGGCCCGGGCGATCCTGGCGATCCTGGCGATCCTGGCGATCCGGGTGATCCCGGCGACCCGGGCGACCCGCCGGGTGGCAATGGCACCGCCGGCGTCACCAAGGACACGGCCGATGTCGTCATCACCTGGAGCTGGGGCCAGGACGAGGTCGTCAGCGGTTTCGATCCGGCCAGCGCCACGATCTTCGTCGACTGGTTCAGCGCAGCCGACATCGAGGTCACCGAGCTCGGCGGTTCGACCGTGTTCACCATCGCCTCAAACAACCAGAGCACAACCTTGCAGGGCATCGCCCTGGCTGATCTGAGCGCGGCCAATTTCACCATCCTCGACGACGGCGCCGCGGCCGAGATCCTCGCGCTGGTCGGCGATGGCGGCACCCCGCCGACCGGTCCGAGCGACGGTGACGACGTGCTCACCGGCACGGCCGGCGATGACACGATCGACGGTCTGGGCGGCAACGACCAGATCGATGGGGCCGGCGGCAACGACATCCTGATCGGCGGCGCCGGGGCGGATACGCTCACCGGCGGTACCGGCGCGGACATCTTCCAGGCCGCCAATATTGCCGACCTGAACGGCGACACCATCGTCGATTTCGCCGCCGAAGACAGCCTGGTCATCGAAGATGCGATCATCGCCTCGCTGACGCAAACCGACGTCACCGGTGGCATTGCCCTCGGGGTCGACGGTGCCACCTTGACCATGCAGGGTAGCTTCGCCGGCACCTTCCAGGCGGCCACGTCCGGCAGTGACACGGTGATCACCTTTGATCCCAGCTCACCGCCGCCACCGCCGCCACCGCCACCGCCACCGCCACCGCCGCCACCGCCACCGCCGCCGCCGCCGCCACCACCACCGCCACCGCCGCCGCCGCCCCCGCCCGCGGGTGAGGGGCAGACGGTCGAGATCGGCTGGGCCTGGGGTCAGACCAACACGGTCACCGACTTCGATCCGGCCAGCGACATCGTCGATATCGGTGGCGGCATCGCCGCCGAGCACCTCGATGTCTTCGAGGAAAGCGGCTCGGTGCGCATTACGGTGTCCGATGCCAACGGCCTGAACAACACGACCATTCTGCAGGGCATCCTGCTCAGCGATCTGTCGAGCGGCAACTTCCTGGCCGACGAG
>JBHJHH010000057.1:0-14456 GCA_050331015.1 Geminicoccaceae bacterium | reverse complement strand
CGTTATGGGCATAGGCGGTGATGTAGTCGTCGGCGTGGCGGATGAGGATCATCTGGCCGTAGCCTTTCACCTCATCATCGGCATAGGCGACGATGCCATTCTCGGCGGCGCGCACCGGCGCTCCCTTGGGCGCTGCGATATAGATTCCGTGATTGATGCGGCCATTGTCGGCCTGACCAAAGGCGGCAACCACCTTGCCGTTGGTCGGCCAGAGGAAATCGCGCCCGGCGCGCGCCGGCGGTGTACCGTGAGCACCCCGATGCGCAGCTTCGGCACTGACCGCCTTGCTTGCAGGCTGTGCCGGGGCCGGCGTGTGGCTTGGCTCGACACTGGCAAGCTGCACGTCACGCGGTTTCGGCACGGCCGGTATCACCGGCGTCGGCGTTGGCTTGCTGCGTGCCGGCGGCGTTGCACTGGCTGGCCGTGACGGGCTGGCGCCGGCGCTGTCACCGGGGATGGTCAGGCGCTGGCCGGCCATGATGTGCGATGGATCGCGCAGGCCGTTGGCGGCTGCCAGCTGCGTAGTCGACACGCGATAGCGCTCGGCAATGCCGCTCAGATACTCGCCATGGGCCACGACGTGGACGCGGGCGGCCGGGCTGGGCACGCGCAGCACCTGGCCGGCGTAAATCTTGTCCGGCGAGCGCAAACCGTTGAGCCGCACCAGATCACGGGTGCGCACGCCGTAGCGCTCGGCGATCTCGGAAAGCGTGTCGCCGGGCAGGACCATGTGCTGGCCGGGCGCGTTGATGCCGTTGCCGCCGATATGGGCATAGCCATCCGGCCAGGACTTGTCGGAGTAGCTGCTGCAGGCCTGGATCATCAAGGCGATCAGGCCCAGCGGGATCAATCGACGTGTGCGTGCAAGCGGTCGCATTCGCTCAGCGCTGTTGGTCATTCCGGACGGTTTGAATAAACCACGCTTCGGAAAAAAAATCTACCAAAACCAAAGCTTTAAGCCCCAGCTCCCTGATCGCCCTTATGGTGGCTGAGGAAGCCCTCAACCGGCTTGAGGCGCTCTTCGGGCCATCTAGCCGGTCAATTGCGACTCAAGCGCGCTCAAGGCGGCGACGTCGCTCAGGTTCATCTGCAACGGCGTGATGGCAATTTCCTGCGCGGCCATGGCGGCGACATCGGTGCCCGGCTCGCGCCAGGTCTTGGTGCGCATATGGCCGATCCAGTAATAGGGATCGCCGCGCGGATCGACCCGCTGCTGGATGTCGTCACCGAGCTTGCGCTGGCCATGGCGCACGGCGACGAAGCCACTGACCGCGTCGGGGTCGCAAGACGGGAAATTCACGCTGTAGAGCACGCCGGGCGGGAAGCCGGCCGACAGGACATGGGCAACGGCCTGGGCACTGAACGCCTCGGCCGTTTCCCAAGGGATCGAATCCAGCTCGCGATAGGCCTGGGACAGGGCGATTGCCGGCACATCGAACAGTGTCGCCTCCATGGCCGCGCCGATCGTGCCGGAATAGGTCACATCATCGGCGACATTGGCGCCACGATTGATGCCGGACAGCACGAGATCGGGCCGCTGGTCCTCGAGCAGCGCCTGCATGGCGATCATGACGCAATCGGTCGGCGTGCCGTCGATGGCGTAGCGGCGTTCGCCATAGCTGCGCACGCGCAAGGGCCGCTGGATGGTCAGCGCATGCGAGGTCCCGCTCTGGTTGGTGAGCGGTGCCACGACCCAGACATCATCGCTCATGTCCTTGGCGATACGCGTCAGGATCGCCAGCCCGGGCGCGTCGATGCCGTCGTCGTTGGTGACCAGAATGCGCGGCTTGTCGGGCACCTGGCGCATGCTCATGCGCCCTCTCCGGGCGCGAGGCGCTCGACGCCGGCCATGTAGGGCCGCAGGACATCTGGCACGACGACCGAGCCATCGGCCTGCTGGTAGTTTTCCAGGACGGCGACGAGCGCGCGGCCGACGGCGACGCCGGAGCCGTTCAGCGTGTGCACCAGGCGGGTGCGCTTATCGTCCTTGGCGCGGCAGCGCGCGGCCATGCGGCGGGCCTGGAAATCGCCACAGGTCGAGCAGGACGAGATTTCCCGATAGGTGTTCTGCCCCGGCAGCCAGACCTCGATGTCGAAGGTCCGGCGCGCGGCAAAGCCGATATCGCCGGTGCACAGCGTGATCACCCGGTAGGGCAGCTCGAGCCTTTGCAGCACCGCTTCGGCGCAGGCGGTCATGCGCACCTGTTCGGCGTCACTGTCCTCGGGTGCCGTGATGCTGACCAGCTCGACCTTGGTAAACTGATGCTGGCGGATCATGCCGCGGGTGTCCTTGCCGGCGGCGCCGGCCTCGGAGCGAAAGCACGGCGTGCAGGCGGTCATGCGCAAGGGCAGCGCCTCGGCCTCGAGGATCGTGCCGGCGACGATATTGGTCAGCGGTACCTCGCTGGTCGGGATCAGCCAGTGATCGGCCGTGGTCTTGAACAGGTCTTCGGCGAATTTCGGCAGCTGGCCGGTGCCGTAGAGCGCATTGTCGCGCACCAGAAAGGGCACGGACAGTTCCGTGTAGCCATGCTCGGCGGTGTGCAGATCGAGCATGAACTGGGCGAGAGCGCGCTCCAGCCGCGCGAGCGGGCCGCGCAGCGTGACGAAGCGGGCACCGGACAGCTTGGCCGCGGCGGCGAAATCCATGCCGATGGCGGCGCCGAGCGCATCGTGTTCCTGCGGCTGAAAATCGAACGCGCGCGGGTCACCGACGCGGCGCAGCTCGACATTGTCGCTCTCATCGGCGCCGACCGGCACATCCGGCGCCGGCACGTTCGGCAGGCCGTCGAGCAGCGCCCTGAGCTCGGCCTGCTGCGCCTTGGCGGCGTCCTCGGCCGCCTGCACCTCGCTCTTGAGCTCGCCGACCCGCTGCATCACCGCGCCGGCGTCTTCGCCCTTGGCCTTGAGCTGACCGATCTGCTTGGACATGGCGTTGCGCTCGGCCTGCAACTCCTGCGCACGGGTCTGGCTCGCGCGTACGGCCTCATCGAGCGCCAGGAGGTGTCCGCTCAACGGCTCGATACCGCGCCCGGCGAGCGCCGCGTCGAACACATCCGGGTTGTCAGCAATCCAGCGAATATCGAGCATTTTGTGGTGCCTTGCGGCCAGGGGCTAAGACAGTGCATGAACAGATCGAGCGCGAACGCAGATCAACTCCCGGCTTCTTCAGCCTCGGCTTGCGCGCGGCGCCTCTCAACCATGCGTACAGAGATAATCGAGATTTCGTAGAGAATAATAATAGGAATGCCTAAACCAATCTGTGAAATGATATCCGGCGGCGTCAACACGGCCGCGACAACGAACACCCCGACGATCGCGAATTTGCGGTTGCGCACCAGATCGTCGGCCGAAATCAGGCCGACGCGTCCCATCAGGCTCAGCGCCACCGGCAACTGGAAGCTGATGCCAAAGGCGAAGATCAGCTTCATGACCAGGCCGAGATATTCGCTGACCTTGGCTTCCAGCTCGATCGGCAGGGTATCCGGGCCACCCGGCGTTTCGAAACTCAAGAAGAACCGCCAGGCGAGCGGCATGACCAGGTAGTAGGCGATGGCGCCGCCCAGGAAAAACAGCACAGGCGTTGCTGCCAGGAACGGCAAGAACGCCTGTTTCTCATGGCGATACAGCCCCGGCGCGATGAACAGCCAAAGCTGCGTGGCGACAAACGGAAAGGCCAGGAAGGCACCGGCCCAGAACGCTACCTTGATATAGGTGAAAAACGCCTCGGCCAGACCGGTATAGATCATCCGTCGGCCGGTTTCGCCCTCGTAGATATTCGCCAGCGGCTGGACGAGAAACGCGTAGATTTCCGAAGCGAAGAAGTAGCAGAGCAGAAAGCCAAGCAGCACGGCCGCGCTGGCATACATCAGCCGGTTGCGCAGCTCGATCAGATGTTCGAGCAGCGGCAGTTCACGATCGTCGATGTCTTTGAGCACGGGTTTTCTGGCTTCTTCAGCTATTCAGCAGCATTGCGCACCGGCGCAGGCTCGTCGGCGGAGGCCGGCACGGGCGCATCGCTCGCCGCGTCGGCTGGCGCGTCCGGCGCCTTGCCGGTCTGCGGCGATGGCGTCGGCAGATCGCGCTTCGGGCTGGCCGTCGTCGATGCGCCCGACGACGATTTGGCTTTCTGCTGGCTTTTCGGGTTGAAGGCATCGCCGAGCTCGCCCTCGGGGTCGATCTCGTCTTCGATCAACTTGCCGAGATTGCGCCCGCGCGCCTTGTTCACCGTCGAGCCGGCCTTCTCGATCTGTTTCTTGACGTCGTCAAGCTCGGCTTCGCGCGCCATTTCATCGAGCGAACGCTGGAATTCGCGCGCCAGCGCCCGCGCTTTGCCGACCCATTGCCCGAGCGTGCGCGCGACACGCGGCAGGTCTTTCGGGCCGATGATGATCAGGGCGAGCAACAGGACGATCCCCATCTCGGACCAGCCGATATCGAACATGGATCACCCCTTGCCAGCGACGACGCGGATCAAACCACGCATGCCGGAACGTCTCAGCTCTTTGCCGCCTCGTCTTTGGCGGTGTTCGTCTCCGGCGTGGCCGTGCTTTCACTGGTCGAGCCGATGGCCTTGGGATCGCTCTCGGTCTCGTCGTCCTTCAGCCCCTGCTTGAAGTTCTTCACACCTTTGGCGACATCGCCCATGACTTTCGGCAACTTGCCGGCGCCGAAAACGATCAACACGATAAGCAAGACGAGAACGACTTGCCAGATACCAATACTCATGCCTCATCCCTCATGAACAGCGCGCAAGCGCCTGGGCCTTGGCCGGGAATGTGGCAAAAAACCCACGCCCGCGCAACGACACTCGCACACGGCCCCGGCGTTTGTGACAAGCTATTGTGACGCCTCGAAAACAAAACAATGCCGCCGGTCCAGCTCGACACCGACGGTCGCGCCCGGATGCGCGCAACAGGCCGCGGCGCCGTATTCCCGCGCGATCAGCGGCACGCCACCTGGCAGTTCCAGATCGAGCAGACGCACCATGCCCATGTCGCGAATGGCCCCCACGCGCACGCTGACGTCGCCGCTCTTGGCATTGGCGCATGGCCGCAAGGCTTCCGGCCGGATGACGACATCGACGGCCCGGCCGTGGGCAATGTTGGCCGCCGGCAGCTTGCCCAGGGGCGTATCGACCGCACCCTCGACGACCCAGCTCTTGAAGCGGTTGATCGGCCCGAAAAAGCCGGCGACGAATGCGTTGGCCGGGTTGGCGAACAGCCCAGCGGGATTGTCCGATTGCACGATGCGGCCGTGTTGCATGACGTGCACGCGATCGCTCAGCCGCAAAGCCTCATCGGCATCATGGGTGACCATCAAGGTCGGTGTGCCTTCGCGGCGCAAAATGCCCATGACCTCGTCGCGCAGCTGCTCGCGCAGATGGGCATCGAGCGCCGAGAACGGTTCATCCAGGAGCATCAGCCGTGGCGATGGCGCCAGCGCCCGGGCCAGCGCGACCCGTTGCTGCTCGCCGCCGGACAGCGTGCGCGGATAGTCGCGCGCACGGTCACTCAAGCCCACGCGATCGAGCAGTTCGCGCACCCGCCTGGCCCGTTCCGCCGCGGGCAGCCGGCGCAGGCCGAAGCCGATATTGTCCTCGACGCGTAAGTGCGGAAACAGGGCGAAGTCCTGAAACATCAGGCCGACCTGACGGTTTTCCGGCGGGATGCAGAAGACATCGCCGGCGACCATGGCATCGTCGATGCGGATCTGGCCGTGCTGTACGGTTTCCAGGCCGGCGATCAGGCGCAAGGTCGTGGTCTTGCCGCAGCCCGACGGGCCGAGCAGGCTGTGCACGCCACCATGCGGCACGCTGAACGACACGTCGCGCACCACCGTGCGCTCGCCGAAGGCATGCGTCAGGCCGCTGACCTGCAGGCCGGCGGGCACGTGCTCGTGCGTGGTGACGTCGCCGGCAGCTTTATCCAGGGTGATGCTCATCGTTTGGGATTAGGTAGCCCGCAGCGCGCCGTCAAGAAGCCCCGGACCGGCGATCGGCCGCGGCCTCGCTTAGGGCGTCGTCGCGCTCCGGCCCGTCGGCGTCGCTCTGGTCGCCGTCGTCATCGAGCGTGGCGCCGCCCAGGGCATGATCTAGATCGGCGTCGCCCTCGAGAAGACCGATCTGCTGCAGCTCTTCCTTGCGCGGCAGATCATCCAGGCTGGGCAGATCGAAGTGGTCGAGAAAGTCGGCCGTGGTCACCCAAGTCACCGGTCGACCCGGCGTCTCCCGGCGGCCCTTGGGCTGCACCCAGCCGGCGTCGAGCAGCAGGTCGAGTGTCCCCTTGCTCACCGCCACACCGCGCAGGCGCTCGATCTCGGCGCGGGTGATCGGCTGGTGGTAGGCGATGATCGCCAGGGTCTCCATGGCCGCCTGGGAAAGCGTCTTGGCGCGTTCTTTGTGCCGTTCCAGATAGGGCGCCAGCTCGGGATCGGTGCGCAACGCCCAGCCGGCTTTGTGCTGTTCGAGCCGCAGGCCACTGCGCGCATAGCGTGCCTGCAGGGCCTCGAGTGCCGCCGGCAGCGCCGCCGCATCGGGCAGATGCGCTGCCAGGCTCGCTTCGTCGACCGGGCCGTCGGCCAGGAACAAGACCGCTTCGATGATCCGGGTCGGCAGATCCATGCTCACGCCTTCGACCTCGACGGGCTCGCTGACGGCGTGGCGTTTGCCGCCGTCGGCGCGGTTGCCGGCGCCGCTGGCGTCCGGTTCGTCCCGGTTTCCGCGTCGCCCGATATCTGCGGGATCCTCGGCCGGATGTGGATCGGACCGAAGGGCTGGTTCTGGTCGAGCTCCAACCTGCCCTCCTTGGCGAGCTGTAAGGTGGCGAACAAGCCGGCGGCCAAAGAGCCGCGCCTTGCGGCACCATCGCGTTGTCCAGCGGTGAAAAAGTCGTCCAAGACCTGCCACGCAGGACCTCCCAGGCCGCTGATCAGGCGCTCGAGCGCCTCCTCGACCGACATGCCGGCACGCGGGCGCAGGGCCAGAACCTGATGCTCGCTACGCCGGATATGGCGCGCATAGGCCGCCAGCAGGTCGCTGAGTGCGGCATCGTAGCGCTTGGTGATGCGCACCGGGATGCCGGAGGCAACCGGCCTGGCGAGGCGATCGCGCCCGAGCACGGCACGCTGGTCCCAGAGCTGCAAGGTCTCGCGCAGGGTGTTCAGGTAGACCAGCTTGCGTGCCAGGTTGCGCGCGAGTTCACCCGGGTCCGGCTCGTCGTCCGGTGCCTGCGGCAACAGCAGGCGGGATTTCAGGTAAGCCAGCCAGGCGGCCATAACCAGATAGTCGGCGGCGACATCGAGGCGCTCGGCACGAACATGCTCCAAAAAGGCGGCGTACTGCTCGGCGAGCTGCAGGATGGAAATGCGTGCCAGATCGACTTTCTGCTGCTTGGCCAGATCGAGCAACACGTCGATCGGCCCCTCGAAGCCGTCCAAGGCCAGAACGAGCTGGCGATCGTCGGCCTCGCTCGCGCCCATGTCAGGCCAGTCCGGCCAGCCGCGCCACGGCGTTGACCAGGAAGCTGTAGGGCGGGCCGAGCAGGGTTTGCAGCGGGTAGATCGGCCGGCCCAGGCTCTCGGTGATCATAGGCACGAAGAAGATCACACCGATCAGGATGAGAAAACCGTAGCGTTCGACACTGGCGAACTGGCGATCATAGGGCCGCGGCAGCACGCCGGTCAGGATACGCCCGCCATCGAGCGGCGGCAGCGGCAGCATGTTGAACAGCGCCAGCACGATGTTGATCTGCACGGCGTTAACCAGATTCTCGGCGATCCAGGCGCCCAACGTCGACGGGAGTGCGGTCGTCAGGTGCAACAGCAGGGCGGCGGCGATGGCCATGACGATGTTCACCGCCGGGCCGGCGGCGGCGACCCAGATCATGTCCCGCTTGGGGTTTCCCAGGCGATGAAAGGCGACCGGCACCGGCTTGGCGTACCCGATCAGGAACGGCGCACCGAGCAACAGCAGCATGCCCGGCAAGAGCAAGGTGCCGAACGGGTCGATATGCTTGATCGGATTGAAGGTCAGACGGCCCAGCCGCTTGGCGGTGTCGTCACCGAGCCGTTCGGCCGCCCAGGCATGCGCCGCCTCATGCACCGTGATCGCGGTGAGTACGGGAAGGAGCCACACGGAGAGCGCGTGGCCGATCTGCAAGACATCCATGTCAGGCCCATTTACCTCACGCGATGCGCTCTGTGCCGAGCCATTCGTGCAAGCGCGCATAGCCCTCCTGGGCATCAAAGTCCATCGCCGGTTGCGCCGGCCAGGCCCGGGCGGCCTGCCAACGGCGCCAGGCGGCCCCGCTCAGCACAGGTGTCCGGCCAAGGACGTCGCGGGCCTCGTCCAGCACGCCATTGCAGTGCAACACGAGATCGCAGCCGGCCTGCAGCGCCGCCGCGGCGCGTTCGCCAGGCGTACCGCACAGGGCTTGCATGCACAGATCGTCGCTGATGAGCACGCCATCGAAGCCGATCTGCGTGCGGATGACCTCAGTGATCAGTTGCGGCGAGGTGGTGGCCGGCTGGTCGCCGTCCAGCGCGCGGTAGCGCACATGGGCGGTCATCGCCATGGGCGCATCGGCACATGCCTGGAACGGTACGAAATCGCTCGCGGCCAGGACATCGGCGGCGGCGTCGACATCCGGCAGGGCAAGATGGCTGTCGGCAAAGGCGCGGCCATGGCCGGGGATGTGCTTGACGATCGCGATCACCCCGCCGGTGCGAAAGCCTTGCAGCGACGCCGCGCCGAGCCTGGCGACCACCGCCGGATCGCTGGCAAACGCGCGATCGCCGATGACATCGTGCGCCCCTTCGACCGGCACATCGAGCACCGGCGCGCAGTCGACATCGATGCCCAGGCCGGTGAGTTCATGGGCGAGCAACCGGCTGTGCAGGTGTGCCGCCGCCTGCGCCGCGGCCGGATCGGCGGCATACAGCGCACCGATCGCAGCCAAAGGCGGCAGCGGCCGCCAATGCGGCGGCCCGAGTCTGGCCACGCGGCCCCCTTCCTGATCGATCAGGACCGGCGCGTCTTCCCGGCCGAACGCCGCGCGCACTTCATCGACCAGCGCCCTGACCTGCGCCGGGCTTTCAATGTTGCGCTTGAAAAGGATAACCCCGAGCGGCGCTTCGCCCTTGAGCACGGCGCGCTCGGCCTGGCTGAGGCGCGTGCCCTCAAGACCAACGATCGCCGCTTTCACCGGGTCACTGGCCGACAAGGAAGCAACCCTGCCCTTCGGCTTGAAGCGCATCGCATAACCGCGACGCCGTCGCCTTGTCGACGAACGGCCCGACCTGCAGACGATAGACTGCGGCGCCGCCTTGGCTGCTCTCGCGAACGTTCAGCTCGAGATCGCCGAGCAGATCGCTGTGCCGGCGCTGCAGGCGCAGCCATTCCGGATCGATCGATGCGCGCTCGCGCACAGCCGCCAACTGCACGCGATGGCTGCCACCCGGCGAGACGGCAAAGGCCGCCGGCGCTGCCGACACCGGCGCGGCCGGCGCAGCATCGTCAGGGGCATCGTCATCGAGATCTAGCGCGTCCGGCGCGTTCTCGAGCGAATCAATGGTGGCCGGCGGCGTCGGCGGCGGCGTCTGCAGGGCGGCCGCACCACCGGCATCGAGCCGGGCGATGACTTCCTCCAGCGTCGGCCGGCCAAGGTCACCCGCACCGCCCGGAACCGCAGGTGCGGGCGGCGATACGGCGCCGTCGCCGTCGCTGCGCGCCACGCGATCGGCGATCACCGGCTCATCCGTTGGGGGCGCGCCGTCCGCGCCGGCATCATCGCGCGCCTCGCGCACGACCGGTTCGTCCGGCACAGGCGGTTGGTAGGTTTCACTCGGCGGCGCCAGCAGGACCTCGCGCTCGGGCTCGTCGTCACCGGCGATGACCCGCTCGACGATCAGCCGGCGTTCCTCGGAGCTTTCCGTCTCGCCGTCGGCATAGGTCTTGATCGGCCCAGGCGCGGCCCGCACGATGCGCAGGCTGCCGTCCTCGGCCAGTTGCGGCTGCTCGCGATAGGCGTTCCAGACCACGGCAGCGAACAAAGCGAGCACACCGATCAGGACCAGCGTCAGCACGGTCGAGCTGCGCGAGCGCGCTTGCCCGCTTTCCTCCGGCACTACGGCGCGGCGCCGGCTTGAAGGCCCGACCGCGCTCAAGGCATCAGCGTCGCTGGTTGCGTGACTCACCCGTTCGTCCACCAGGGCACGGCTTGGGCATCAGCCGCACGCAGCGCCCCTCAATGCAATTCATCCACCGGCGTTACGCCCAAAAGGCGCAACCCAGTCGCCAACACGGTCTGCGTTGCTAGCAGCAGCGCGAGGCGTGCGCGCGACAGGCTCGGATCATCATCGCGCAAAAACCTTAACGATGGGTTATCTTTACCGTGGTTCCACAAAGCATGAAAGACACCAGCCAACTCATAGAGATAAAAAGCTATTCGGTGTGGCTCTTGCTGGAGTGCCGCCGTCTCGACCGTGCGTGGCCAGGCGCCGAGCTGGCGCATGACATCGAGTTCGGGCGGCGCCATCAAGGCCTGCACCAGCGACTGGGCCTCGTCCGGTGACGGTGCAGCCATGCCCAGCTCAGCGGCATTGCGAAACACCGAGGCGATGCGTGCATGGGCGTATTGCACATAAAAGACCGGGTTCTCGCGCGATTGTTCGGTCACCTTGGTGAAATCGAACTCGAGCGGCGCGTCGTTCTTCCGGGTCAGCATGATGAAACGCACGACATCCTTGCCGACCTCATCGACGACATCACGCAGCGTGACGATGCGGCCGGCGCGCTTGGACATCTTCAGCGGCTGCCCGGCATCCATCAGGTGCACAAGCTGGCAGAGCGGTGCCTGCAGCTCGGCCTCGCCGTCGGAAATCGCGCGTACAAAGGCCCGCATGCGCTTGACATAGCCGCCGTGATCGGCGCCGAGCACATCGATCATGCGCCGATAGCCGCGGTTGATCTTGTCGAGATGATAGGCGGTATCGCTGGCAAAATAGGTCCAGGCACCGTTTGAGCGCTTCAGCGGCCGGTCGATGTCATCGCCGTATTCGCTGGCCCGAAACAGAAGCTGCGGCGTTGGCTCCCAGTCCTCGACCGGCTTGCCCTTGGGCGGCGGCAGCGTGCCGGTATAGACCAGATCGCGCCGCTGCAGCTCATCGACGACCGCCTGCACCGCGCCGGCGCGCACCAGACCGGCTTCCGAGGTGAACACGTCATGGTGCACGCCAACAGCGGCCAGATCGTCCTTGATCAGGGCGAGCATGGCGTCGGTGGCGAACGCGCGCAGCGGTCCAAGCCACTCGCTTTCCGGCAGGTTCAGCCACAGATCGCCGTCGCGCTCGGCGAGCGCCTTGCCGACAGGCTTGAGATAGGCGCCGGGATAGAGGCCTTCTGGAATGGCGTCGATCGCCTCGCCCAGGGCCTCGCGATAGCGCAGATGCAGCGAGCGGGCGAGCTGGTCGATCTGCGCGCCGGCATCGTTGATATAGTACTCCTTGCAGACCTCATGGCCGGTGAAGGCGAGCAGATTGGCGGTGACATCGCCGAAAATCGTGCCGCGCACATGGCCGACATGCAACGGGCCGGTCGGATTGGCACTGCAGAATTCGACATTGACGCGCTCACCGGCACCGAGATCGCTGGCGCCATAGCTTTCTCCGGCGAGCAGGATGCTGACGACCTGACGCTGCCAGGCACCGTCGGCAAAGCGGATATTGATGAAGCCCGGGCGGGCGATGTCGACGCGCTCGACGTGATCCAGCGCGCGCAAGGCGTCCGCGAAGGTTTCCGCCAGTTCCATCGGCTTGCGACCGGCCGGCTTGGCCAGAACCATGGCGATGTTGCAGGCGGCATCGCCATGGGCCGGATCACGCGGCGGCTCCACGCCGATGCGCATGAGCGGCAGATCGTCCGGCAATCGGCCGCCAGCCTGCTGGGCGCGCACGGTCTCCAGGACGGTGCGTTTCAGCGCGGCGAACGGGTCAAGATCGGTGGCGGGCGACGATGAAGAGACGGTCATACTCGGTTTCGGCGTAGCGATCGGTCATGCCGGCGATGTAGTCGGCGGCGACCCGGGCGGCCTTGGCTGAGCCCGGCGCGCCCGCGGCGTCGCGCCAGCGATCCGGCAGACAGTCCGGGCGTTCGAGGAAAAAGGTAAACAGCTCGGCGACGATCTTGGCCGCCTTTTGCATCATGCGATTCACTTTGTAGTGCCGGTACATGCGCTCATGCAAGAACGCCCGCAAGGCCAGATGCGCCGGCTGCACCGCATCAGAAAAGGCCACGACCGGCCTATCGAGCTGGCGCAGCGCGGTGGCGCTCTGCGGCCGCATGCTGGCGAGGCGCCGCTCGGTCTCGGCGATGACGTCGGCGACCATGGCACCGATCAGGCGGCGCACGACCTCGTGCACCAGGCGTTTGCGTTCCAGCCCCGGATAGCGGGCGCGGACACCGCGCAATAGCTCCCCGATCAGCGGCAGGGCGTCGAGTTCGTCGATCTCGAACAGCCCGGCGCGCAGGCCGTCATCGAGATCGTGATTGTTGTAGGCGATATCGTCAGCGATCGCCGCGACCTGCGCCTCGGCCGATGCGTAGGTGTGCAGTTCCAGATCCTGGCGGACGCAGTAGCTGGCGAAAAACGGCGGCATCGGCCCGGCGATCGGACCGTTGTGCTTGATGACGCCTTCGAGGGTTTCCCAGGTCAGATTCAGCCCGTCGAACTCGGCGTAACGCCGTTCCAGCTCGGTGACCACGCGCAAGGTCTGGACATTGTGATCGAAGCCGCCGAACGGCTTGGCCGCGGCGTCGAGCGCGTCTTCGCCGGCATGGCCGAACGGGCTGTGGCCGAGATCGTGCGCGAGCGCCACCGCTTCGGCCAGATCCTCGTTCAGGCTGAGCCGCCTCGCGATCGTGCGCGTGATCTGCGCGACCTCGAGCGAATGCGTCAGGCGCGTGCGGAAGTGGTCGCCGACATGGTTGACGAACACTTGTGTCTTGTATTCCAGGCGGCGGAAGGCGGTCGAATGGATGATCCGATCGCGATCGCGCATGAACGGCGTGCGCAGCTCGGTCTCCTGCTCGACGTGCAGCCGACCGCGCGAATGCGCCGGATCGCAGGCATAGGCCGCCAGGACCATCATGCGCGCTGGCCCTCCGCTGTGTCAGCCGGCGCATTCACCGGTGATTTGACAGAGAATCCACGCTGCATACATAAAGGCCTCGGCTCAATGTCCCGTGAGCATTAAGGATCGCCATGAGCGAGATCAAGAGCCCGCCGCCGCCGGTCATCGTCACCGAGAACGCGTTCAAGCGCCTGCGTGCCATCCTCGCGCACGAGGCGCGCGACGATCTGCATTTGCGCGTCAGCGTCGAAGGCGGCGGCTGTTCCGGCTTTCAGTACAAGTTCGATCTCGATGACCAGATCGAACCGGAAGACATCAAGATCGAGCAAGAGGGCGCCACCATCGTCGTCGATGGCCTGTCCCTCATGTATCTGCTCGGCGCCAGGCTGGATTTCGTCGAGGACCTGACCGGCTCGTACTTCCGCATCGACAATCCCAATGCCCAGTCCTCTTGCGGCTGCGGCAACAGCTTTGCGATCTGAGGCGAGCGCCGGCACGTGAAAATCGCCACCTGGAACGTGAACTCGGTGCGCGCGCGCAAGGACAAGCTGCTCGCTTGGCTGGACAAGGCCGATCCCGGCATCCTGCTGTTGCAAGAAACCAAGGTCACCGACGCGAACTTTCCGACCAAGGACGTCGAGGCCAAAGGCTATCATGTCAGCCATGTCGGCCAGCCGAGCTACAACGGCGTGGCGATCTTGAGCAAAAGCCAGCCGCAGGACATCGTGCGTGCCCTGCCCGGCGACGATCACGACGATCAGGCGCGCTATGTCGAAGCCGTGGTCGACGGCATGCGCGTCGCCTCGGTCTACGTGCCGAACGGCTCGGAAGTCGGCTCCGAAAAGTTCGCCTACAAGCTCGCCTGGCTCGAGCGGCTTTATGCGCACGCGCAAGCGCTGCTGGCGCTGCCCGAGCCCCTGGTCATCGGCGGCGATTACAACGTTGCGCCCTGGCCGATCGACGTGTACGCGCCGGACGAGCTGGACGGCACGGTCTGCTATCACCCTGACGAGCGCCGCGGCTTGCGCCGGCTGCTCAATCTGGGCCTGTATGACGCCTGGCGCGCCCGCAATCCGGGCGAACAGCGCTTTTCCTGGTGGCACTACCAGGGCCGCGCGCACGATCAAAACCACGGCTACCGCATCGACCATCTGCTGCTCTCGCCAGGGGCGATCGACGGCCTGCAGGCCTGCGGCATGGATGAGGAAGAGCGCGCCCGCAGCCAGGCCTCGGATCATATCCCGGTCTGGGCCGAGATCGACCCGCCACAGCGCCACGACTTCAAGCGCCAGGCAGCCTGAAGCGCAGGCTGAGCTAGCCATGCGCGG
>JBHJHH010000056.1:0-10221 GCA_050331015.1 Geminicoccaceae bacterium | reverse complement strand
GCACCGAGCGCGGTCCGCTTCGCCTTCGACCTGGCCAGCGCCAACCCGGGCGAACAGCTCGAACGGTTCGGCCTGCCGGCGCAAGGGTTGCCGGCGCTGGCACTCAGCGGCCGCGCGCGGATCGGCGAAGGCCGCGTTGCGATCGACGCCGATCGGATCGCCTTTGGCGGCGATGCGCCCCTGACAGCGCGGGCCGTTTGGGACGTCCGCGCGCAGCCCGCCGCACTCTCCGTCAGCATCGACAACCAGCGCCTGGTTCTCGGCGATATCGTGGCCGAGCCGGTCTCGCTCGATGCCGTGCTGCAAGGCGGCCGGCTTCAGCTCGATGTGCACGCATTCGCTCTGCCGGCACGCGCGCTGGCTGTTCGCGGCAGCTATGGCTCGGATGACGCCGACGGCATGGCGCTGGAGCTTGCCGGTGACCTGCATGGCGAGCCGTTTCGCTTGCGCGGGCGCACGGCCGTGCCCTGGCGGCATGCCGGCTGGCGTGATGGGACGGCGGTTTTTCCCGTCCGCGGTCAGCTCGATTACCGCGATGCCCGGCTCGCGTTCAATGGCGGCATCGATCGTCTGGCCGGCGCCGCCAGCGCGATGCATGCCGATCTGGATCTGCGCACGCGCAAACCCTGGCGCCTGCTCGGCGCGGCGGACGACGGACAGTCCCTGGCGGCGCCGTTCAACGCGGCCGCACGGCTGCGTCTGCGCGGCCTCGTGGCGGAACTCTCGGCAATCAGCCTAACCGCCGGCGACAGCGCGCTCGGCGGCCGGATCGAGGTCGATGTCACCGGCGAGCTGCCTGTTGTTGACGGCGCGTTGCATGGCGAACGTGTCCACATGCATGATCTGCGCGCGCTGTGGCCCACAGGCGCCGGCGACCTCGACAGGGAACCGGACGCGCCCATTCGGTTGCCGTCGCCCGAACGGCTGCCGCTGCGCGGCGCCCTGCTGCTGTCGGTGGATCGGCTCGTCTTGCGCAATGCCGAAATCAGCACTCTGCGCGCCGGTGCTGTCATCAGCGACGACGAACTCACCCTCGAACTCGCCCGGGCGGATCTGTGGAACGGCCGGATCGCCGCCGCCTTCGAGCGCCGCCGTGGCCGGGATGCACAGATGCGTGTCGAGCTGAACGACGTCGAATTCGCCTATTTCCGCAACCAAGACGCCGACCAGGCACGGTTGCGCGCGCCCTTCGATTTTGTCGCCACGATCACCGGTCAGGGTGAGGACATCGATGCCTTCATCGGCAGTGCCAACGGCAATATCGGTTTCGCCATGGGCACCGGCACGGTGACGATACCGGGCCTGGATTTCCTCGGGCGCGGTCTGTTCGAAGTGCTCATCCCGGGCTTTCGCGCCAATCCCACCGTTGCGCTCAACTGCGCCGCAGCCCGCTTCGATCTGGATGGCGGCGTGCTCGCCTCGAGGGGCCTGGTGATCGATCTGAAACCGGTCACCATCGGCGGCGGTGGTGTGATCGATTTCAATCAGGAGCTGCTGGAAATCGCCCTCGTGCCGCGCGCCAAGCGCCGCCAGTTCATCTCGCTCGTAGCGCCTGTGCACATCACCGGCTCGTTGAGCAACCCAAGGGTGGAAACCGAGCTGCAAGGCCTCACCGTACGTGCACTGGGCGATCTCTTGCTGGCCTCGATCGCACCGTGGCTTCTGGTTGTGCCGCTGATCGTGCCGGCCGATGATCCCTTGCAGCAGGCCGAGGTCTGTCTGCAGGCGATTGCCGATCAGAACGACGATCCGCCGGCGCTGATCGACCAGGCGCCGCGGCGCTACCCGAGCGGACGCTAGCGGCCGGCGTTCGTTCAGCGAGCCGCGCGTGCCGCTCTCGCGCTCTTCCCGCATTGTGGATTGACCTTGGGCGACCGGGACGCAATTGAACAAGGCGGACGGCTGGAGGTCACACAACGCTAGCGTCGGCCGTACAGATCAGGCGCGCTATAACCATCGAGCGCCGGCAGGGCTCTATGCCCTTGAGCTGGACGACAGGGCTCGAAACCGGGGAGGGTTGGCATGCTGGCACGCATCCTTGTGCCCGTGCGTGGCGATGGCAGGGGTGAGACGGTCTTGCGTCATGCTGCGGCGCTCGCGCACCGCCATAGCGCCCACATCGTTGTCACCCATTGTCGGACACGGGCCGAAGACATCACCTTCCACAACATTTCCCTGCCGTCGTTCGCCCGCGCCACCATGACGACGCAGGTCACCGAACTGGCCAACCAGGAGGAGGCGGCGTTGCGCGAGGCCCTGCATGCCATGGCCGGCCAGCTCGATCTCACCGAGACCGACCGGCCGGACGGCACGCGCGCGACCTTCGAATTCATCGAGGCCTTCGGGCGCATGGCCGACGTCATCAAACACAATGGCCGGCTCACCGACCTGATCGTGGTCGCCAAGCCGGACCGCGATCGCAACCTCGGCACCAATGCGCTGAAATCGGCGCTGTTTCAGACCGGCCGGCCGGTCTTGATGTGTCCGCCGGTGGCAAGCGTCGATCGCGACTTCGGTTCGCGCATCACCGTCGGCTGGAACGGCTCGCTCGAGGCCGCCCGAACGGTGGCGCTGACGCTCGATCTGGCGGCCGCAGCCGAGCGCGTCACGATTCTGGCGGCCGGCCGCGGCCAGGTACACACGGCGACGCCGGAACAGCTGCTCGACTATTATCGCCTGCGCGGGATCAACGCCGAGATCGAGCGCTTCGAGGCGCGCAACCCCGGCCTTGCCCTGCTCGACAAGACCCGTGAGGCCGGTGCCGGCCTGCTCGTCATGGGCGCGTACGGCCAAAGCCACGAGCGCGAGACGCTGTTCGGCGGCAACACACAATCTGTTGTCGACAAGGCGGAAATCCCGGTGGTCATGGCACATTGAACGAAAGAGCTCACGCGTCGATCAAACAAGCTTGAAGCGGGCGTGACGGAATATAAGTGAAACGCGATCGTCGCCGTGGCGCTGGCCTACGCGGCGGTGCATCAGCGGTTTCAACAGGGAGAAATAATAATGTCGAACCTCAAGAGCGCATCGGTGACCAAGCGCGTGCTGATCAAGCTGTCGTGTTCCGGTGTTCTGGCGCTCGCACCGTTCGGTGCCTGGGCGCAGGAATGGCAGCCCAGCCGGCCGATCGATTTTGTCATCATGGCCGGCCCGGGTGGCGGTGCCGATCAGATCGCGCGTTTCATCCAGTCCGTGACCGAAAAGCACGATATGACGTCGAGGCCGCTGGTGCCGAACAACAAGGGCGGCGGCTCGGGTGCGGAGGCCTTGCTCCATCTCAAGTCGGCATCGGATCCGGATCACACCATCCTGGTCACGCTGAACTCGTTCTTCACCACGCCTCTGCGCCAGGAGAACCTGGATATCGACATTCAGAACTTCACGCCGATCGCGATGATGGGCGTCGATCCTTTCGTGCTCTGGGTGCACAAGGACAGCGGCATCACCGATTTCGACGCGTATGTCGAACAGGTGCAGTCGATGAATGGCGATTTCGTCATGGGTGGCACAGGCTCGGGCCAAGAAGATTCGATCGTGATCGCCTACATGTCCGGCGCCTACGATCTCGACATCAATTACATCCCCTATGACGGCGGCGGCGCCGTGGCGCGCGACCTGGCCGGCCAGCAGATCATGGCCACGGTCAACAACCCGGCCGAAGCCAAGGGCTTCTACGAGGCCGGTGACTTCGTGCCGCTGCTCGCGTTTTCCGACGAGCGCCTGCCGGCTTATCCGGACGTGCCGACCATCAAGGAACTCGGCCACGACTTCTCGTACTACAACCAGCGCGCCATCGTCGGTGCCCCCGGCATGTCCGAGGAAGCCGCTGCGTACTACCGTGACCTGTTCACCCAGGTCTACGAAAGTGACGAGTGGCAGGGCTATCTGGAATCCGAGAGCCTTGCGCCGCTCTGGATGGACGCCGATGAACAGCGCGCCTACTGGTCGACCCAGGTGGACAATCATCGCGACCTGCTGACCAAGCTCGACGGCTGAGCCTGTCGGATGAACGCGTCCTGAAGGGCGGACTTGCCGAATGCGCATCGGCGAAATCGTAACCGCGGGCGTTCTCGCGCTGTTCTCCATCTATCTGATGTGGAAAAGCACGGAACTGCCCATCGGCTATGTCCTGGGCCGGGGGCCAGGCGGTGGCGCCTGGCCCTTCTGGCTGTCGGCGATCATGCTGGTGTGCTGCGGCGTCATCGCGCTCAACTGGTGGCGCCGGACCAGCCCGCCGTCGCGCTCGGACGAGCCGTTTCTGGACAGCTATGGCTGGCGCATGGTCGCGTTTGTCGGCGGCGGCCTGGTGGTGTTCGTCGCGCTCATCAAGATCGTCTCGATGTACGGCGCGATCGCGATCTTCCTGTTCTACTATCTGCGTTTTCTCGGCCGGCATGGCTGGGGGCTGAGCATTACCCTGTCGCTCGCCACGCCGATCCTGTTCTTCTTTTTTTTCGAAGGCGCCATGCGCATCACCATGCCGAGCGGCATGCCCTTCACCCGGCCGGTCTTCGACCTTCTCTATGACATCATCTACTAGGCGCGCTGCGACATGGAGATCTTGAGCCTGCTGGCTGACGGCATGCTGCTGGCGATCCAGCCGCTGAACCTGGCGCTGATCCTCATCGGCGTCTCGGTGGGGCTGTTCATCGGCGCCATGCCGGGGCTGGGCTCGGTCAACGGCGTGGCCATTTTGCTGCCGATCACCTTCCTCGTGCCGCCAAGCGGGGCGATCATCTTTCTCGCCGCCATCTACTACGGTGCCATGTATGGCGGCGCGATCTCGTCGGTGACGCTGGGCATACCCGGTGCCTCCACGGCCGTGGCCACCACCTTCGATGGCCGGCCGCTGGCGCGCAACGGCCGGGCCAGCCTGGCGCTGGTCACCGCGGCGCTCGCCTCGTTCGTCGGCGGCACCGTCGCCAATGTCATTTTCACCGGCTTTGCCCCGCTGCTCGCCGAGGTCGCGCTGTCCTTCGGGCCGCCCGAGATCTTCGCTCTGATGCTGCTGGCCTTTGCGACCTTTATCGGCCTCGGCGGTGACGACATCCCCAAGACCGTCCTGTCGATCTGCTTCGGTCTGGTGCTCGGCTCGGTCGGCTTCGATCAGATTTCCGGCGCACCGCGCCTGGTGCTGTTCGAACTCAACGGCTTCTTGCAGGGTATCGGCTTTCTGGTGCTCGCGATCGGCGTCTACGGTATCGGCGAGATGCTCTGGACCATCGAGCAGACGCGCGGCGAGATCGAGAACACCACGCCGAAAATGACCGCGCGCGGCCTCGCCAACGACACGGCCGAGGCGGTGCGTCGTGGCTGGAAGGGCACGACCATCGGCTCGTTTCTGGGCTTTTTCGTCGGCATCCTGCCGGCAGCGGGGGCGACACCGGCCTCGCTCATGTCCTATGGCGTCGCCAAGATGCTCTCGCGCACGCCGGAAGAGTTCGGCCGCGGCAACCCGGACGGCGTGGCCGCGCCGGAGGCGGCCAACAACTCCGCCTCGACCGGCGCCATGTTGCCGATGCTCACCCTCGGCATCCCCGGCTCGCCGACCACGGCGATCTTGCTGGGTGGCATGGTCATCTGGGGCCTCGTGCCGGGGCCGCGCCTGTTCATCGACGAAACCGAGTTCGTCTGGGGCCTGATCGGCTCGTTCTATGTCTCGAACGTGGCCGCGCTGGTGATCAACCTGGCGTTCATCCCGCTGTTCATCTGGATGCTGCGCATGCCGTTCACCATCCTGGCGCCGATGATCTTCGTGCTGTCGGTCGCCGGCGGATACGCGGCCACCCGGGACATGTTCGACATCTGGCTGATCGTCATTTTCGGCCTCGGCGCCTTCGTCTTGCGCCGGCTCGACTATCCGGTGGCGCCGGCCGTGCTCGCCATCGTGCTCGGTCCGATCGCCGAGCCGACCTTGCGCCAGTCGCTGCTGCTGTCCTCGGGCGACCCGTCGATCTTCTTCACCAGGCCGATCGCCGGCCCGATCACGGTGATCGCCCTGATCCTGATCTTCCTGCCGGCGCTCAAGCTGTTGCGCCGCAGCCGGCGCGACGCGGCGACTACCTGAACGCGCCCGGCCCGGGTGCCGTCAGCCGTACAGCCCGGCCACCCGGGCGCGCAGCGTGACCAGGGCCAGCACGGTATCGATCGTCGGCGTCGGCCTTTCCGTGATCCGGCCGAGCTCCTGCACCGAACCGAGCAGCGCGTCGATCTCCATCGGCCGGCCGCTGTCGAGATCCTGCAGCATCGAGGTGCGGTGCGCGCCGACGGCAGCGCCGCCGTCGATGCGGCGATCAACGTCGATCGGGAACTTGACGTCGAGGCTTTCCGCGATCGCCTGGGCTTCGAGCATCATGCTGCGCGCCACGGCACGCGTCCCCGGATCGGTGCAGAGCACATCGAGCGTGGCATGGGTCAGCGCCGAGATCGGGTTGAACGACAGGTTGCCCCACAGCTTGACCCAGATCTCGTCCCGCAGACGCGGCCGGACCGGCGCCTTCAGCCCGGCCCTGCCGAGGGCCTCGGACAGCTTGAGCGCGCGCTCGGATTTCGCGCCGTCCGGCTCGCCGAGCGAGAAGCGGTTGCCTTCGATGTGTTTGACCACGCCCGGTTCGATCACCTCGGCCGCCGGGTAGACGACGCAGCCGAGCACCCGGTCGGGGCCGAAGCCGTCCCATTGGGCGTTGCCGGGATCGACGCTCGCCAGCCGTGTGCCTTCGAGCGGCCCGCCAAGCTTGTGGAAGTACCACCAGGGCACGCCGTTCACGCCGGAGACGATGGTCGTCTCGGGCCCGATCAAGGGCTGCATCGTCGCCACCACCGGCGGCACCGAATGGGCTTTCAGCGTGACGATAACGTAGTCCTGGGTGCCGAGGGCGACCGGATCGTCCGAAGCGGTCACCTTGAAGGTGCGCGCCTCGCCACCGTCTTCGATAAGGGTGAGGCCGTTGGCCTGCATGGCGGCCAGGTGCGGTCCGCGCGCAACCAGGCTGACGTCCGCACCGGCCTCGGCCAGTTTCGCGCCCATATAGCCGCCGATGGCGCCGGCGCCGAAAATGCAGATCTTCATGCCTGCACCGCGAGCCCGAGTTTTGCCGCCAGACCGATGCGCTGCAACTTGCCGGTCGCACCCTTGGGGATCTCGTCAAGAATGACCACCTTGCGCGGCACCTTGAAGGCCGCCAGGCGTTCGCCGGCGAACGCACGGATCTGCGCCTCGGTGGCCTCGGCACCGTCCTTGAGCACCACCGCTGCGGCGACTTCCTCGCCGAGCTTGGGGTGGGGCAGGGCGAAGGTCACCACCTGGGCGATCGCCGGATGGGCGGACAGAATGCCGTCGACCTCGAGCGGCGAGACCTTCTCACCGCCGCGATTGATGATCTCCTTCAAGCGTCCGGTCAGCGTCAGATAGCCGTCGGCATCGAAGGTGCCCTGGTCGCCGGTGCGAAACCAGCGCCGCCCGTCGGCCTCGAAAAAGCTCTTGGCGTTGGCCTCGGGATTGCCCTCATAGCCGGGCGTGACATTGGCGCCCGAGATGACCACCTCGCCGACGCCCTCGATCAGCCGGTTGTCGGTCTCATCGGCAATGCGCACCAGCGGTCCGGCCTCAATGCCGACCGAGCCGGGCTTTTGCGCTCGCGGCGGCAACGGGTTCGAGGCCATCTGGTGGGTCGCCTCGGTCATGCCGTAGCTTTCGATCACCGGTGCCTTGAAGGTCGCGGCGAGCGCTTCCATCACCGGCCCTGGCAGCGAGGCGGACGACGAGCGCAGCAGGCGGAGCGGTACCTTGGCGATGGTTTCGGCATTGCGCCCGGCGCGTGACAGGATCGCCTGATGCATGGTCGGCACGGCGGTGTACCAGGTCGGCTGCGCTTCTTCCAGCCAGCCGAAGAACTTGAGCGCATCGAAGCCGGGCGCGCACCACACCGAACTGCCGGCCGCCAGCGACGACGACACGGCCGCGATCAACCCGTGAATGTGGAACAGCGGCATGACGTTCATGCAGCGATCTGCCGGGCTGAGCGCCAGGGCCGTGCCGATATTGGCGGCCGACGCGGCGACGTTCGCTTGCAACAGCGGCACGATCTTGGGGCGTGAGGTCGTGCCCGAGGTGTGCAGGATGAGCGCGACATCGTCCGCGCCCGGTGCGGCCGTATCGGCGCTGCCGGCGCTGCCGGTGCTGCCTTCGGCGCGCAGGCTGAACACGCCCGCCGGCGTTGCCGGGTCAAACGATAGCCGGAGCACGAGGAGGCCAAGGCTGGTGGCCGCGGCATGGGCCGGGCCGCCCTCGCCCTCGGCCAGAATGATCGCCTTGGCTTTCAGGTCCTCGAGGTAGAAGGCGAATTCCTCGGCTTTGTAGGCCGGGTTCAAGGGACAGGTGGTCGCTGCGCCGGCGACCGTGACGAACGCCGCGGCCATCTCCGGCCCGTTCGGCAGCACGATGGCAACCCGGTCGTTGCGGCCGACGCCGGCTGCGTGCAGGGCTTCGGCGACGCGCCCGGCCTGTGCCCGCAGCCCGCCGAAGCTCAGCCAGGCACGCCCCGGCGCACCGATCGCGGGCGCGGCCTCGGGGTGTGCGGCAATCAGGCTCAAGATGGTGTCCGGCATGTCGCCCTCCCTTTGCTGTCGCTTGGTCACGGCGGACCATAGCGCGACTGTCGATCGTCTCAATTTGGCCTATCGGCTCACGCACCGGCGCCAGCGCCGCCTGATCCGGCGCGTCGGCGCCAGGGCTGGCCGCGTGGCTGATCGCGGGCTTTGTGCCGGGGAAAGGGTCAGAACGCCACCTCGATGGCGCTACCTTGAGCCACCGCCAGATCGACCACCTTGGCGGCGACCGCGAGGTCCTGCAGGCCGACGCCGGTGCCATCGAACAGCGTGATGTCGTCCGCCGATGTCCGCCCCGGATGGTGTCGATTGATGACGCTGCCGATCGGCGCGATATCGGTTTCGGCGATGAGCCCTCGGGCGATGGCATGCTGCGCCTCGCCGATGGTGATCGACTGGGCGATCTCGTCGGTAAATACCCGCGCCCGGGCGAGCAGGGCCGGATCGACCTCCTGTTTGCCTTTGGTATCGGTGCCCATGCAGGCGACATGCGTGCCGGGGCTGACCTGATCGGCCTGCAGGATTGCAGCAAAGGACGAGGTGATGGTGATGATGACATCGGCCTCGCTCATGTCCTCAAGCGCGACCGCGGCAAAGGGCAGGCCCGCCTCTTGCGCGACCGCCTCGATGCTGGCGAGCCGTTCGGCATGCCGGTTCCAGCCGATGACCTTCTCGAACGGGCGCTGCTCCAGCGCCGCGCGCAGCTGGAAGCGCGCCTGATGGCCGGCGCCGATTATGCCGATCACCTTGGCATCGGCGCGCGCCAGATGCCTGATCGACACGGCGGACGCCGCTGCCGTGCGCAGCGCGGTCAACAGGTTGCCGCCGACCATGGCCCGGACCCGGCCGGTGTCCGCATCGAACAGGAACACGGTCGACTGGTGGTTGGGCAGATTATGCGTGGCGAGGTTGTTTGGCCAGTAGCCGCCGGCCTTCAACCCCAGCGTCAGAGCGGCGCGATCGAAGCCGCCCTTGAAACCGTACAGCGCCTCGGCGTGACCGAGCGCTTCGCGCACGACCGGAAAATTTTCGGCATCGCCGGCGGCCATGGCGGCGAAGACCTGCTCGACGGCATCGAACGCCGCCGCACGGGTCATCAGTGGCGCGATGTCTTGCTCAGGAACGATCCACATGGGTCTTTCTTCATGGTGACACCGGCGAACGCCGCGGTGTTCAGTAGGCCTTGCCGCGGGCGGACACCGGCCAGACGACCTCGACCTTGCTGCCGCGCACGCCGACATACCAGTCGTGGACATTGGCGGTCGGATAGCAGTGGCCGGGGATCAGACGCAGCTTGTCGCCGACCTTGAGCACGCCGTCCGGATCGGCGATCACGCCATGCTCGTCAGAACATTTGACATAGCGGACGTCGTCGCGGCCGAACACCACCGGCAGGCCGCTGTCGACGGACTGCGCCTTGAGGCCGGCGTCGCAGATCGCCTTGTCCGGCTTGGCGTGGCTCATGACCTGGGTGAGGATGAAGAACGCGTTGTGCCACTCGCCCTGATCGATGCGCTGGCCGTCCTTGTCGAGGATGCGGCCGTAATCGGCGTCCATGAAGGCATACGAGCCGCATTGCAGCTCGTTGTAGACGCCGGACGTGCTCTCGAAATA
>JBHJHH010000055.1:0-8587 GCA_050331015.1 Geminicoccaceae bacterium | reverse complement strand
CCCTTGCGCAAGCAGGCCGACCCGGCGTTGCCGCGTTACTTCCTCATTCCGGGCACCGGCGGGCACCTCATCCCGTTCCGCCCGCTGGCAAGGCGGCTGGCGACGCGCTACGGCCTGGCCATCCTGCATCCGTGCCTCGCGGGCCAAGGCCGGCCGTTCGACAGTGTCGAGCAGGTGGCCGATAGCATGCTGCCGGCTTTACGACGCGTGGCGACGTCCGGCCCGGACCGGCGCCCCTATCTGCTGGTCGGCTATTCCTTCGGCGGCCTGCCGGCCTTCGAAGTGGCGCGGCGGCTGTATGGCGAAGGCGAAGCTGCCGGTGCCGTGCTGGTCGACATCGATCTGACCTCGACCCGGCAACGCAGCTTGTGGCGCACCGCGCGCTATCTGCCGCTGCGTGCCATGCGCGCGCTCAGCTTCCGGCTTGGCCTGCGGACGACAACCAACCCGTTCGCGCAGCGCGCCTCGAGCGGACCGGCCCATCGGCGCTATCGCCCCGAGCCGAGCCGGACGCCGCTGGTGTTGATCCGTGCCGAGATCCCCTCGCTGCGCCAGCGTGCCCTGGTGCCCGAGGCCGATTACGGCTGGCATCATGTCGGCCAGGTGCTGGCGGTCCTGACCACGCCGGGCGAACACACCGCGCTGTTCCGGGCCGAACATGCCGATGCGCTCGCCGCGCGGGTCGAGCAAGCGCTCAGCCTGCTGGAAACACATCTGCAAGCGCGCATCAGCGCCGGTGATCCGGCCGGCTGACGCCTAGAAGGTCGCGCAGACGGCGGTGTCGACGCGCAACACCGATTGCTGGTCGAACCGGGTCTTGTAGGCCTCGGCCACCGCCTCGATGGCGGCGTCATCCTCGGCGCGGCCCTCGTGCAGCAACAAAACCACGCGCGAGCTCTCGCTGACGCCCTCGCCGGTGTCCAGATCGCGCCAGTGGCCGCTGCCGCCGAGCACGGTGAAGCCGTCGCTGAACTGGCCGACCAGATGCTCTTCGCGAAACGCCGCCCACGCATTGTCGCCGATGACGCCGTCCGGGCCGGACAGGCCGAAATAGAGCGCGGTTTCATGCTGGAAGGCGCTGTCGCAGCCGGTGCGGCTCTGATCGATATAGGTGAGGTCGCCACAGGCGCCGAGCAGGACCAGGCCGACGAGCGGTGCCAGGCGGCGGGATGCCGGACGAAACGGGGTACGAGCGAGCATGGCCAGGCCTTTGGTGTCTTGGCTGACGCGCGCCCGGGACGCTGCGCCACACCGTAGCATGGCTGGTTAGCGAGCGTTCGCGCTCAGGTCAACGCGGCGAGCAGGCGGCCAAGCGTCGTGAGCACGAGCAGCGCCAAGAGGGCGACGCTCGGATAGAAGGTCAGCCCAAAGCCCATCGCCCGGCCCGGCGCGCCCCGGGCATAGCCGCGCCAGAACAGCACCCGGCCGACGGCGAATAGCACGGCCGCCAGCACGACCGGGCCGAACCGGCCTTGCGGCATGAGCGCGATCCAGGCCGACCAGACCAGGGCTGCGAGCACCGCCTGTTCCAGCGTGTTCTGCAGCACCGCCTGGCCGATCTGGGCCGCCGCCGAGTCCTGGCTCAGGCCGCTGCCATCGATGTCCGGTTCGCTGACAAAGCGATGCCTGGCCAGATGGCCGATGGCGGCGGTCAGCGCCAGGGCCGGCACCAGCAACACGGCGCCGAGCAAGGGCCCGGGCGGCACGTGGCCCAAAGGCAGCCAGATGCCCAGCAACAGCCCGGCAGCCGAGAGGCCGAGCGCGCGCGAAACGCCCCGGCGCACGTCGCGCTGCTTGTCGGCAACGCTCGGCACAGCCGCCGGCTCTACATCTCGCCCAGCGCGCGCATGCCGAGCATACGGCCGCCCTCGACCTGGATATCCTGAAAGATCGGCGGTCGATTGCGCCAGGCGCGGCCCTGATGCATGAGCTCATAGCCGTAAGCGGCCAGTTTTTGCATGTAATCGGGATCGAATGGCTCGGCCGGTTCGTGGTCGAAATCCGCGCCGATCCAGGTGGCGTAATAGTCGCCGCCGCGGATCTGGCTGGCTTCGTAAGCGCCCAGCAGGTTGACCACGCCCTGGGCATAGATCAGCGTCAGGACCGAGCGCGCGGTCACCTCCACCAGATCGTAGTTCACCTCCTTGTAGCGCGGCGCGACGCGGGCATTGCGCAGCAGATAGAAGCTCGGGAAGCCACCCTCCATGTCGGAGCGGGCCAGGCGCTCGCGCAGCGCCTGCTGCCAGCCGGCGAGCACAATGGTCTGGGACAGTACGCCGCCATCGACATGCAACTCGTCATAAAGCGCGCCGTCGACCTCGACCTCGAACAGCACCGGCGGGAACGCCACCGGAATCGACGCCGAGGCGAGCAGCGCCTTGCGGAACACCTCGGGTGCGTTCGGCGCCTCGCTATTGGCGATCGCGCCCAGATCCCAGACCACGGCGCGCTGGGCCTCGAGAAAGGCGGTCTGCACGAACAGGCGGCGGCCGCGGCGGTGCTCGCGCGCGATCTCGGCGATGAACGCATCGGTGACATAGGTCTCGATCAGGCGGCGCAGCGGCGCGGTGTCAGCGATCGACGCGCTCGCCACGATGCTGGTCCACGGCCGTGGCCGGTAGATCTGATCCGGCGTCAGCCCGCCATAGACCATGGCCAGCTCATCGTCATAGTCGGGGCCGAGGAAAACGAACGGTGCCGCCAACGCGCCGGTGCTGACGCCGGTGATCACGGTGAATTCGGGCCGCGTGCCCAGTTCGCTCCAGGCGCGCATCAACCCGGCCGTGAACGCGCCGTTCTCGCCGCCGCCGGAAATCGCCAGCAGCGAGCGATCACGCCCGGTGCCGTGCACTTCCCACTGGCTAACCAGCTCATCGGCGAAGGCGTCGATGTTTTCAGGCGTGACATCGGCCCAATAGCGGGCGTTGGGAATACCGGGCACTTTGGCCTGATCAATCTGCTCGATCGGAATCGGCCTGCGCTCGACGCCGCTGCTGCAGGCCACAAGGCTGAAGCCCACCATGCCGAGCGCCAGCAGGCGGCACCCCCCCGAAACCCTGCGCCCTAACGTGTCAAGCAAGCACCACATCGTCCAAACCCGACCTCCCACGTCCCCTGAGCCGGTCGCCGTTGCCAGCCGGCCCGGTCCCCGCCGAGCTTGAGCCGGTCGCCGTTCCCAGCCGGCCTGAACCCCGGAGAGCCTAGGCCAAAGTCAGCCGATTTGGCCAGCGTTGGCGGCCGCTACCATGTGTAGACGTTCAGCAGCACGCGCGAGAGACCGGCGAAGCGATGGCCGCCGAGATCATCGGCCTGGCGCATCAAGATGGCCAAAAAACCCTGCTCGGGGATCGCCGCGAGCACCCGCGCGATTTCCGTGCGCGGCACGCCCATACGTACTTTGCCGCCAGTGGCGTCGATCCAATCGGCCCGACGGACGGCATTGACGGTCTCGGCGTGCGGCCCGCGATAGGGAAACACCTTGTGATGATAGCGGATGATCGCGCTCATCAGCGACCCGTCCAGGCCCCAGCCGTCACGCGCATTGGCTTCGAGCACACGCTCGATCGAGGGTTGCAGATAGGCAAGCTCCTTGTCTGACCACATGCCGATATCGTGGTAGACCAGCGCCGTCTCGACCGCCTGACGATGCTGATGGTCCCTGCCAAGAAAGTACAAGCTATACGTTAAGACGCGGTAAATGTGACCGCGATAGGGCTCGTAATCCTCGCCGAGCATAGCGCGCAACGGCGCGAGCAGGCGCTCGACGGTTGCCGAATGCGTAATGATTTCAATTGCTTGCGTAGCGCTCATGCGACATCCCCGCCTCGGCTTCGGCGCAGATATCTAGGCGACGACCGTGACAGTAGGTCGATGCTGGTAAGGCGCTCGCGGGACTTTTTGGTACCCCCAAGGGGACTCGAACCCCTGTTTCCGCCGTGAGAGGGCGGCGTCCTGGACCGCTAGACGATGGGGGCGCCTGGCAGATGTGCGCGGCCTTGTAGCGAGCGCGGCGACGCTGATCAAGCGCCTTTTCGTCGATTGATGGCCAAAGCTACGCGCGCTCGAACACCGCCACCAGCTCGAGCTGGTCCGACCACAAAAAGGCATCGACGATGCTGAGCCCGGTCAGGCGATAGCCGCTCTCGGCCAGGGTCGCGCCGTCGCGCGCGAAGCTGCCGACGTGACAGGAGACCATGACCACGAGCGGCGGACCGCTTGCCGCCAACATCTGGCACATCGGCCCGGCGCCGGCGCGCGGCGGATCGAGCAGCACGGCATCGCAGGCCGCCAGCTCGTCTTTGTGCAGCGGCGCTCGCTCGAGATCGCGCACATGACCGCTGACCCGATCGTTCAGGCCATGCAGCCTGGCAGCGCCATTCAGCGCGTCGATCAAGCTGGCGTCGCGCTCGTAGGCCGTCACCCGATGGCCGGCCCTGGCCAGCGGCAGCGCGAAAGTGCCGATGCCGGTGAACAGATCGAGCACGCGCGTCCGGCCGGCCAACGCGTCATGCACGCGCGCGCGCAGCGCCTGTTCGGCCTCGAGCGACGCCTGCAGAAACGCGCCCGGCGGCAGGCCGACGCGGATGCCGCCGACATCGACCACCGGCGAGCGGCGCATGACGATCGGCTCGGGCACCTGCGCCGGCTTGGCCGCCCAGGCGATGCGCGCCAGATCCTGCGCGTCGGCGAAGGCGCTCAGCGTCTCGCGATCGCTCAGCCCCGGCGCACGCCCGCCGATCAGCAGCAGATCGACGCCGCTACGCGTGCTGGTCAGGGCGACATCGAGCCCGGTTGCCGCCAGTGGCAGGGCTTGCAGGCAGGTGGCCAGCGGCCGCAGCAGGGCGTCCAGCTCCGGGCGGATCAGCGGGCAGGCTTGTGGCGTGAGCACGGCATGGCTGGCGCGCTTGCGATAGCCCAGACCGCCGCGGCGGGTGAAATGCAGGCGCACGCGCCGGCGCGCGCCCGGCGGGGTCAACACCGGCCCGTCACTTGCCTCCGGCACGGCGAGCCTGGCACGTGTCAGGGCATCGACCACCGTGGTGCGGCGCCAGTCGGCATAGGTCGGCTGGTCCATGTGCTGGGCGACGCAGCCGCCGCAGACACCGAAATGCTGGCAGGCCGGGGCAGCCCGGCCCTGCTCGTAGAGGATCGCTTCCAGCCGGGCGGCAAAGCCATGGCCGCGCTCGCCAGTGATCACGGCATGCACACGTTCGCGGGGCAGCGCACCGGCGACGAAGACCGGCGTGCCGTCCATGAACGCGATGCCATCGCCGCGCGCGCCCAAGCGTTCGATGGTCAACGCCAGCGCTGGCTCACGCGCCTTGGCCATCACTCTTGCGGCGGCAGAGCGTACAATCGTACGCGCTCGCCGGTCTCGGCATCGATGATCGCGATGAAATCCTGGGCATCACCGCGCAAGGTCAGCAGCAGCCTGGCATCGTCCGGCAGCACGCTTTGCACGCGCAGGCCCGCCGGCAGATCCAGGGCGATCGGCGTCGCCCGCTCGGACAGTTCGAGCTCGCGCGCCTCACGCTTGTCCTTGCGATCGAGCAGCAACACGCCCAGAAGCGCGAAACCGGCGATGAGCAGCAGCCCGCCGACGACGACGAACAGCTTGAGGGCACGGGTCAGTGCGTCCATCGGACGATCACCTCGAGAACGAGCCGGCAACCACACGGGTGGTGCATATCGGCGCTGATGAAGCCGGCATGCGCCTCGACCGCGTACTCGCCGAACGCCTGCCCGATCTGTCGCGCGCCAGACTGCAGGCGCTGCTCGCCGACGGCCAGGTGCGCATGAATGGCCGGGTGATAGCGACACCGTCGACGCGGGTCAAACCGGGTGCGGCCATCGATGTCGCCGTGCCGCCGCCGCGCGAGGCCGACCCCGAACCGGAAGCCATCCCCCTTGATGTCCGCTATGAAGATGACGATCTTCTTATCTTAGTAAAGCCGGCCGGCATGGTTGTGCACCCTGCCCCCGGCCACAGCGCCGGCACGCTGGTCAACGCCCTGTTGCACCATTGCGGCGACAGCCTGTCCGGCATCGGCGGCGTCAAACGCCCCGGCGTCGTGCACCGGCTCGACAAGGACGTCAGCGGCGTCATGGTGGTCGCCAAGAACGATGCCGCGCATCACGGCCTGGCCGGCCTGTTTACCGTGCACGCCATCGAGCGCGTGTACGAGGCGCTGGTCTGGGGCGTGCCGCTGCCCGCCAGCGGCCACATCGAGACGCAGATCGGCCGCCATGCGAAGGACCGCAAACGCATGGCGGTTGTCCAAGGCGGCGGCAAGCACGCGATCAGCGATTATCGCACGCTGGACGCCGCACCGCCGCTCGCCGCCCGCGTTCAGGTCGAGCTGCACACCGGCCGGACCCACCAGATCCGCGTGCACATGACGCATATCGGCCATGCGATCATCGGCGATCCGGTCTATAAACCGCGCAAACGGCCGCGCTTGAGCGCGGTCCAGGCGGATCAGGTTCAGGCTCTGGATCGCATCATGCTGCACGCACGACTGCTCGGCTTGAAACACCCGCGCACCGGCGTGCATTTAATCATTGAGGTGCCGCCGCCACCGGCCTTCGACGCGCTGATGGACACCTTGCGCGCCTGAGGCGAAGTCGGCACAAGTTACAAACGCTGGAGGCGAGCGATCGACCCTCCGGCGTTGCAAGAAGCGGAGTGACGAACCCATGGCCACGGCCAACCTGCCCACTGTCCCCGCCGAAGGCTCCGGTCTGTCGCGCTATCTCGACGAGATCCGCCGCTTTCCCATGCTCGAGCCGGAACAGGAATTCATGCTCGCCAAGCGCTGGCGCGAGGACGGCGACGTCGAGGCGGCGCACGAGCTGGTCACCAGCCATCTGCGCTTGGTCGCCAAGATCGCCATGGGCTATCGCGGCTACGGCCTGCCGATGAGCGAGATCATTTCCGAGGGCAATGTCGGCCTGATGCAGGCGGTGAAACGCTTCGATCCCGACCGCGGCTTCCGCCTGGCGACCTACGCCATGTGGTGGATCCGCGCGGCCATCCAGGAATACATCCTGCACTCCTGGTCGCTGGTGAAAATGGGCACCACCGCGGCGCAAAAGAAGCTGTTTTTCAACCTGCGCCGGCTGAAGGGCCAGATGCAGGCGATCGAGGAGGGCGATCTCAAGCCGGAGACCGTGCGCGCCATTGCCGAGAAGCTCGAGGTTTCCGAGGAAGACGTCATCGCCATGAACCGGCGCCTGGACGGCCCGGACCATTCGCTCAATGCCAGCTTGCGCAGCGACGGCGAGACCGAGTGGATGGACTGGCTGGTCGACGACAGCGAGGGCCATGACAAAGTGCTCGCCGATCAGGACGAGCTGTCCTATCGCCGCGACCTGCTTTACGAGGCCATGGACGTGCTCAACGAGCGCGAAAAGCACATCCTCACCGAGCGCCGCCTGCGCGACGAGCCGCTCACCCTCGAGGAGCTGTCGACCCAGTACGACATCTCGCGCGAGCGCGTGCGTCAGATCGAGGTGCGCGCCTTCGAGAAGCTGCAAAAGGCCATGAAGGAGCGCGAGCGCACCCACCTGCTGGAGAACCAGGCGGCGATCGACGCCGGCCCCGAGGCGAAGCTATTGGAGACCGAGCGGGGGTGAAGTGAGGACTCGAAGGCTCCTTTCTCGTTAGTCTCCGTAAAGGTATGGCTGGCTCACGAAGACTTAGGAAACTGTGCACTATCAAAGGGCATAAAAAACGTCTCGCACTCCGTCCACACATGATCGCAGCCGGTTCCAAGTTGCGTCAAGCGCTCCATCTGTTCTGAGATAGCTTAAGTAATGGTCCATTCCTTGCCGACGATCAGTAAATTTTTGGTCCATAGTATCAATAGCTTCTCGAATGTTGCCGAATTCGTACACAAATTGCAAACCTAGATCCCTTACCTTAAGACCCGTTTTTCTGTCGGCATATACCACCCCCGCGACCCGAGACTCATCTCCGATTTTTTTGGCCAAATCTCTGTTATCCTCAATAAATTTTTTGAAATTAGTTATGGTTTTGTGGACACGTGGCGCGCTAGAGTCGTCGTTAAAAAACGAAAAAATATGATCAGTCTGAGCTTTCAGATCGTCAACGTACGGTGCCATTCCGCGTCGCAATTGGAGCATGTTTTGATAAATGCACTGGAGAACCTCCAATTCTTTTGAGCGACGCCAAGAATGCAGGCCACGACTAGCAATGTATGCCGCCCATATAGCAGCCCCAGCTGTCGCTAACGCCGAAGCAGCAACAATCCAATCCGTGATTGTAGGTCCGGTCCAGAACGGGCTGCCAGCCAGTGAATCCCAAAACGCACCGGCTTCGTTCAGCAAGTCTTGACCGGGTCTAGCAGCCAAGGACCCAGATCACGCATGGCCGGCTTGGGAGGACAGCAGGTTGGGATCGACGCCGATCTTGTTCAGGGCCTCTTGCCATTTGGCGCCGTTGTCGACTTCGAAGACCAGATGCGGGTCGGCCGGCACCAGCAGCCAGGCATTGTCCTGGATTTCGTTGTCGAGCTGGCCAGGGCCCCAGCCGGCATAGCCGAGTGCCGTGACCTGGCGCGCCGGC
>JBHJHH010000054.1:0-7916 GCA_050331015.1 Geminicoccaceae bacterium | reverse complement strand
GAGGATGTCTTGGTGCGGTCCGTCCTGTTTACCGATCTCAGGCGTCCAGAGAGGCAGCATCTGTTCGGTGCCCTTGAAGACGTCCGTCTGTGCGACTTGGTAGTCGTCAGACAACACCTCTTTGAGATAGTCCGCAACGCGATGGGAATTGCCCTCTTGTTGATGGCTACCCGACAGGATGAAAATCCGGTGTTCGAAGCTGTTGCTTTGCGATGACATGCGTTCCTCCCATATTGCTGGACCAAAGGCGCAACTTGGCATCACGCCCGATGTGGCTTACATGGCGCCCTGCGCGTGGCTGCCCAGGCACAATGCGCCAGGATATGTTCGCCTGCTGTGAAAGCCGGGTCGACTCCGGGTTGTGAGACGCTTAAGCCAAGAGCGGTTTATCCGCGCTCGCGTGCCGATCGTCACTACTGGTCGCTAAGTGAAATGCCCACCCGGGCGGTTTCTTAAATATCTCAGGTGTCTATACATGGATTATCTCGATAAGCTCGAAGCTGAGAGTGTTTATATTCTTCGCGAAGCATACGCGAAACTCGATCGCGTTTGCGTTCTCTGGTCGCTTGGCAAGGATAGCAATGTTGTCTTGTGGCTGATCCGCAAGGCTTTCTGCGGCCATGTGCCGTTTCCGGTCATGCATGTCGATACCGGCAAGAAGTTCCCGGAAATGTACGCGTTTCGCGAGCGCTATGCGAAAGAGTGGAACCTGCGCTTGCACGTCGAGCCCTGCCCGCCGGTCGAGGAGATGGACCCGACCCTGCCGCCGGCCGCGCGCTCGGCCGCACGCCACACGGCCGGATTGAATAACCCCCTGGCCAAGCACGGTTTTCGCGGTCTGGTGGCGGGCATCCGCCGCGACGAAGAGGGCACCCGCGCCAAAGAGCGCTATTTCAGCCCGCGTACGGCGGACAATCGCTGGGATCTGCGCGATCAGCCGCCCGAGTTCTGGAACGCTTACATGACCTCGTTTCCGGACGATGTCCATGTGCGCATTCATCCGATTTTGCAATGGACCGAAATTGACATCTGGCGTTACACCAAGCGCGAGAATATTCCGCTGATCCCGTTATACTTTGCCAAAGATGGCAAGCGTTACCGTTCGCTGGGCGATCAGGATATCACGTTTCCGGTCGACAGCGATGCTGACACACTCGATGCGATTATTGCCGAGCTGGAGACCACACGGGTCGCCGAACGGTCCGGTCGTGCCATGGATCACGAAAGTGAAGACGCTTTCGAGCGTTTGCGCGCCAGCGGCTACCTTTGATCTCTTCCGCTCCCATTACCGTCACGTTTGCCTGAAAGCCATTCCATGACTCAGCCAGTTGTGCGTGAGAATCTTTCAATCGTCATTGTTGGCCATGTTGACCATGGCAAGTCAACATTGGTCGGGCGTCTGTTTCACGACACCGGCTCCTTGCCCGACGGCAAGTTTGAGCAAATCAAGGCGGTGTGCGAACGCCGTGGCATGCCGTTCGAGTGGGCGTTCCTGATGGACGCGTTGCAGGCCGAGCGCGACCAGGGCATCACCATCGACACGACGCGCATCTTCTTCAAGACCGCAAAGCGCGACTACACGATCATCGATGCGCCTGGGCATAAAGAATTTCTCAAGAACATGATCACCGGTGCCGCCAGTGCCGAAGCGGCGCTACTGCTTATCGATGCTCAGGAAGGTGTCCAGGAACAGTCACGTCGGCACGGCTATCTGCTCCATCTCCTTGGCGTCAAGCAAATCGCAGTTGTCGTCAACAAGATGGATCTGGTCGACTATGATGCCGACCAGTTCGGCAAGCTGGTGACCGAGTACACTGACTATCTGGCCAAGTTGGGCGTCGAGCCGCTATGCTTCGTACCGGTTTCGGCGCGCGAGGGCGATAATATCGCCACGCGTTCGCGCAACATGCCGTGGTACCAAGGCCCAACCGTCGTCGGTGCGCTCGACCAGTTCACCACCGATCCGGGTCTGGCGGAACTGCCGCTGCGCCTGCCACTCCAGGGCGTCTACAAGTTTGACAATCGCCGTATCTTGGCTGGGCGTATCGAAAGCGGCACGCTGACGGTTGGCGACGAGCTGTTGTTCTCGCCGGTCAACAAAACCGCCAAAGTGCGCTCGATCGAGACCTGGAATGCACCGGAGCCGCTGACCCAGGCTTATGCCGGCATGTCGGTCGGCATCACGCTGGATGAGCAGATCTTCGTCGAGCGCGGTCACGTGGCCTCCCATGTCGAAGACGGGCCGATCGAGACGACGGTGTTCAAGGCCCGCCTGTTCTGGCTCGGCCGCAAGCCGCTCGAAGTCGGCAACAGCTACACGCTCAAGCTGGGCACGACCGAATGCCCGGTGACCGTCGAAACGATCGAGCACGTCGTCGACACGCAGGATCTGGCATCGGGCAGCGCGGTTGCGGTCGAACGCAACGCAGTTGCCGAGGTCGTCCTGCGCACGCGCCAGATGCTCTGTCTTGATGAGCACAGCGACAATCCGTTGACCGGCCGTTTCGTTCTGGTTGAGGACTACGTCCCGGTCGGCGGCGGCCTGATCTCCATGGAGGGCTACCCCGACCAGCGCGACCTGATCACGATGCGCGGTACTAACCTCACTGCGGTCGAGCACAAGGTCAGCCACGACATGCGCGTGGCGCGCAATGGCCATCTGGGTTGCGTGCTCTGGTTCACCGGTCTGTCGGGATCGGGCAAATCGACCCTGGCGCTTGCACTCGAGCAGCACCTGTTCGCCAAAGGCTACCAGGTCTATGTCCTCGACGGCGATAATATTCGCCACGGCCTGAACAGCAATCTGTCCTTCTCACCGGAAGACCGCGCCGAGAACATTCGCCGCGTCGGTGAAGTGGCGGCGCTCTTTGCCGATGCTGGCTTTATCGTCGTCACGTCGTTTATTTCGCCCTATCGCAGTGACCGCGACCGCGCACGTGAAGCGGCTTTGAAACTCGGCGTCGCCTTCCACGAGATCTTTATCGATGCGGATCTCGAGGTCTGCGAAGCGCGCGATCCCAAGGGTCTCTACAAGAAGGCCCGCGCCGGTGAGATCAAGGAATTCACCGGCATCTCGGCGCCGTACGAAGAGCCGCTCGAGCCGTCGCTGCGCGTCGACAACGGCCGTCTGTCGCCGGATGCCGCCTTGGCCGAGATCGTCGATTTTACCCAGACGATGTTCCGCTCGTCCAGCAACGGCGGTCGTTAAGAGCGGTTGTGCGGGCCGCCGTCGGTTCGGCGGCCGCCTCCCGTCGCTTGATCGGTGCCAGGGTCGCCCGCCGCCGCGCCATTTCGAGCGCGCGCAGGCCGACCTGCGCCGGCTGCTCGGTGCGCAAGATGTGGTTCTTGGTCACCGAGAGCATGTACAGGCCGCCGAGATTGCGCATGAAGCGCCGGCCGACGCGCTCGAACGCTACCGAACTGCGCAAGATGACCCGCGAACGCGTCGGCGGCACGTAGAGCACGTGGGCGCTGTCGACACGCTGAAAAAAGTGTTCGCCCAAGAGACTTTTCAACTGGCTGCTGGTGAAGGGCTGGCCCTGGCCGAACGGGGTGTTTTCGCGCAACGCCCACAGACCATTGCGATTGGGCACAACCGCCAGGAGCAGGCCATCATCGGCCAGCACCCGCCACACCTCGCGCAACAGCCTGGCGCGGCGCTCGCAGCACTCGAGCGCATGCACGAGAAGGGCGACATCGATGCTGCGATCCAGCAAAGGCAGCTCGTGCTCGTAGCCCAAAGCCGTGGCATTGGGTCCGTCTTTCGGCCAGACGCAGGCACCCTGCGGCGCCGGCATGACCATGACGGTGCGCTCGGCGTGTTCCACCAGGCCATTCAGATACGGTCCGACATAGCCCAGACCAAGCACGCGCTTGCCGTCCAGATCCGGCAGCATGGCGCGCATGCGGTTTGCGACCAGACGGCGCACGACCTGGCCCTGACGCGTGCCATAGAACGCCTGCAAGCTTTGGACATCCGGGCGCATCTGCATTCCAGCGAGCAAAAGCGGTCAGGCTGCCATCGTCATCAGCCCGTTCTCCATATATGCTTCAAGCCGTTCGCATTTGAACCGCGCTTTGGAGGGCCGCTCACATGCTTCAGATCGAGATCGTTCCGATCCTGAGTGACAACTACAGCTATCTCTTGCGCGATGAAGCGAGCGGCGAGGTCGCCGTGGTCGATCCGGGCGAGGCCGGCCCCTTGCTGCAACGCCTCGACGAACGCGGCTGGCACCTGACCTGGGTCCTGGTGACCCATCACCACGGTGATCACGTCGATGGCGTTGGCGAAATGCGTGCCAGGACCGGCGCCAAGCTGGCGGCACCGGCGGCCGATGCCGGTCGTCTGGCCGATATCGATCAGCCGCTGAGTGACGGCGATCGTTTTGCGCTCGGCGACAGCAGCGCGGACGTCATTGCGACACCCGGCCATACGCTCGATCACATCAGCCTGTATTTCCCGAACAGTCGGGCGCTGTTTTGCGCCGATACGCTGTTCGTCCTCGGCTGTGGCCGGGTATTCGAGGGCAGCTTTGCGCAGATGCACGAATCGCTGCAAAAACTGGCGGCTTTGC
Organism: Geminicoccaceae bacterium; assembly: GCA_050331015.1. Classification (GTDB taxonomy): domain Bacteria; phylum Pseudomonadota; class Alphaproteobacteria; order Geminicoccales; family Geminicoccaceae; genus JBHJHH01. Next base: position 3,342 of record JBHJHH010000054.1, on the reverse strand, counting down.
CAGAGGAAACCCGGGTCTACTGCGGGCACGAGTACACCTTGGCCAACGCGCATTTCGCCCAGACGGTCGATCCGGACAACAAGGACCTCGAAGAGCGCATCGGCGAGATCGTGCAGGTGCTCAATTCCGGCCACTACACCGTGCCGAGCACGATCGCGCTGGAAAAGGCGACCAATCCGTTCCTCCGGCCGCATGATGCCGGCATCCGCAGCGCTCTCGGCATGGCCGATGCCAGTGACCCGGATGTCTTCGCCGAGATCCGCCGCCGCAAAGATGCCGCTTGAGCCTTGCCCCTCGCTATTTGTTTGAAAGGTACGGAATTCGGTGATGACGGTTACTGCTGACGTGCTCGCACGGCGCATCGATGTCGCACGCAAAGCCATTCCGGCGGATCTGCTCGTGCGCGACGTTAGAGTTCTCAATGTCGTGACCGGATCGTTCGACTACGGCGATATCGCGATCTGCGGCGATACCATCGTCAGCACCGCCGAGCCCGGCCACGCCGGTGCGCGCGAGATCGACGGCCGCGGCCGATACGCCGTGCCCGGCTTTGTCGACAGCCACGTGCATGTCGAAAGCTCGCTGCTGACGCCGTTTGCCTTCGAGATCAGCGTGCTGCCCAAGGGCACGACCACAGCGATCTGCGATCCGCACGAAATCGCCAATGTCCTCGGCATGACCGGGGTGCGCTACATGCTCGACGCCGCCCTCGATCTGTGCATGACGCTCAAGGTCAACCTGAGCTCCTGTGTCCCGGCCAGTCCGCTCGAGACCTCCGGTGCCAGCCTGAACGTCGATGATCTGCTGGCATTCGTGCAGCACCCGGCGGCGCTCGGTCTGGCGGAGATGATGAACTTCCCGGGCGTCCTCGCCAAGGATCCGGATTGCCTGGCCAAGCTCGCAGCCTTTGCCGGCAAGCCGATCGACGGCCACGCACCCCTGCTCGGCGGCGCCGACCTGGACGCTTATCTGGCGTGCGGCATTCGCACCGATCACGAGGCCAGCAGCGCTGAGGAAGCCGCCGCCAAGCTGGCGCGGGGCATGGCCATTCTCATGCGCGCCGGCTCACTGGCCAACGATGTGCCGGCGCTGGCGCCGCTCTTGCAGCGCGATACCTGGCCGTTCATGGCGTTCTGCACCGATGATCGCAATCCGCTGGCCATCGCCGAACACGGCCATATCGACGCCGCCATCCGTTCGGCGATCGCGGCCGGCGCCGACGTCACCGCCTGTTACCGGGCGGCCGGCTATGCCGCGGCCCAGCTCTACGGCCTGCGCGATCGCGGCTTGCTGGCGCCGGGCTGGCGCGCGGACATCGTGCTGCTCGACGATCTGGAGAGCTGTGCGGTCAGCGATGTCGTCTGCGGCGGGCATCTGGTCGACACCGCTTTGTTCGAGCGCGAACGCCAGGTTCCGTCGGTCGGCTACCATTCGCTCAAGCGGGCCAAGGTCGATGCCAGCGCCTTCGCTGCGCCGCCGGTTGCACCGGTCATTGGCGTTCGCCCGGGCTCGCTGTTGACCGACCGGTTCGAGGCGGCGCCAGAGGGCGAGCCGTTGGCGACCGTTGCCGTGCTCGAGCGCCACGGCAAGACCGGCGGCATCGGCCTTGCGCGCGTGGTCGGCTTCGGTCCGATGCAAGGCGCCCTGGCCGGTACGGTCGGCCATGACAGTCACAACATCATCGTCGTCGGCAGCGACCTTGAGGATATGGCCGTCGCGGTCAACCGGTCGATCGATCTGCGCGGCGGCTTCGTCGCGGTCCAGGGTGGCGAGGTGCGCGCCGAGCTGGCGTTACCGATTGCCGGCCTGATGTCGGATCAACCGGGCGAGCTGGTCTGCGATGCGCTGCGTGCCTTGCATGAGGCCACTGCGGCAATGGGCTGCACCCTGCCGGATCCCTTCCTGCAGGCGGCCTTTCTGCCGCTTTCGGTCATCCCTCACCTGAAAATCACCGATCAGGGCCTGGTCGATGTCGATCGCATGGCGCTGATCGATTTCGCCTGACGCACAGATCGCGCACAATAGGCCGACGGTTAACCGTTGTTCACCCTTGAAGCGACGACAATTTCGCGACAGGTTTGGATCTGTGAATGCGCCCGGAAGCCACCTGGAGAGGGTTATGTCGCGCAAGCGTGCCAAAGCCATCGCGGTCGAGGAAGATCGTCGTCTGCCCTGGATCGCAGGTGCCGGGTTGCTGATCGGCGGCATCATTCTCGCGCTCTATCCGCGCGCAGCGCCTCTTGAGTCGCCTGGCGGGTCAGCCCATGAGCTGGCCGCCATTGACCTCGATGATCTGGCCGGTGATGTAGCCGCTCATCGATGGCGACGCGAGGAACAGATAGGCGCCGGCGAGATCGCTGGCATTGCCGAGCCGTTTGAGGGGAATGCTCTCGGCCGTTGCTGCCAGCTTTTCCGGGCTGGAATAGCGCTCGTGAAAGTCCGTCGCGATCGTGCCCGGCGAGACCGCGTTGACGCGGATCTGGTGCGGCGCGAACTCACGCGCCAGTGCGCGCGTCAGGGTGCTGACGAACGCTTTCGAAGCACTGTAGAGCGCTGAGCCGGGACTGCCGCCCGATCTGGCCGAAATCGACGTCGTATTGATGATCGAACCGCCGCCCCGCTTGCGCAGATGGGGCAAGGCGGCGCGGCATGCGGCGACCACTGCGCGCGCGTTGAGCTCGATGATCGCATCGATCTGCGTCTCGCGCAGCTCTTCCAGCGGCGTGCGCGCGATCATCGTGCCGGCATTATTGATGACGATATCCAGCCCGCCCATGGCATGCGCGGCCTCCTCGACCACCCGGCGTACGGCTGCGCTCGAGGTGAAATCGCCCTGAACCAGGTGCGCCCGGCAACCGATCGCTTCGAGCCGCCGGAGTAATTCTTCGGCGCGTGAGCGCGCGGAGGCATAATGCACGACCACGTCTGCGCCGTGCCGCGCGAAGGCCAGCGCCGTGGCGGCTCCGATGCCGCGACTGCCACCGGTGACGAGCACGGCCTTGCCGCTCAGATCGCTGCACGCCGGAATATCGACCACGGTTGGCATCATGCGTCCCCTTGTTTGTTCTTTATGCCGCCGGTCGTTTGTCCTGACCGGCATCAAGCCGTAACACTTGCCTGCAACAGGATCGAGCCGGCAACAAGCGGACGCATGGTCCACGACAGGGGCGAGACAATGGCCGACGATGTAGTGCTCTACCAGTTCCCGGCGATCTTTGAGCGCAATGTCAGTCCGTTCACGCTTAAGCTTGAGGCGTGGCTGAAGCTTGCCGGCATTCCCTATCGAATCGAGACGGGCATGCCGCCGTTTCGCGCGCCCACCGGTACGCTGCCGGCATTGCG
>JBHJHH010000053.1:0-28263 GCA_050331015.1 Geminicoccaceae bacterium | reverse complement strand
TCGAACTGGGTGAGCATGTCGTTGGCGGTCTCGTTGTCCAGCTCGGCCTGCAGGCTGCGGTAGTCGAGGCTCTGCGGTGCGATCTCGGCCGCGATGATGTCATCCAGCACGATCACCGCAAAGCTGTTGCCGATGCGGTAGACGTCATCGGCCGCCTCGCCGGGCGCGAGGGCAAACAGGGCCTGGACGGCTTCGCCACTGAGATCCGTGTCGCTGGCAGTGCGGGTGATCGGCGCGATGGTTTCCAGCCGCACCGCCGGATCGTTGGCGGCCAGCGCTTCCATGGTGGTCACTTCGCCCAAACGATCGCGCACGTTCTCCGCCTTGCGCCTGGCATCGGCCTGGCGGCGCTCGGCCTCGACGCTTTCCATGACCTCGTCACGCACCTCATCGAGCGCCATGAGATGCTCGGGCTCGATCTCGGTCACTTCGACGACGAAGTAGCCACCGCTGTCACTCTCCAGCACGATCGATGTCTCGCCTTCGACGGCGGCAAACACCTCTTCGAAGATCGCCGGCCATGCGGGCAGGTCGGCCGGACGCTCGCCCTCGGCGTTCAGGCCGCCACGATCGACCGGAGGGATGTCGTGCATCGCCAGGCCAACCGCGTCAGCGGCCTCGGCCAGGGTCAGGCCAGCGGCCAGCTCGTCATCCAGCCGGTTGGCGAGGTCCGGCAGGGCGTCGGTTGCTTCGACGCGGGCGAGCTCGTCATGCAACGCGTCGCGCACCTCGCGAAAGGGCGTCACCTGCTCGGGCGTGATGTCATCAACGATGAACAGATGCCACCCGAACGGGCTTTGCACCGGTGCGCTGACGTCGCCCTGGCTCAGGGCGAAGACGGCGGCGCTCAGTTCGCCGGGCAGTTCATTCGGGCCGAGCGTGCCGAGTTCTTCCAGCGAAACGCCGTCAATGGCGGCATCGGCGAAGGCCACGCCGCTGTCGATCAGGTCTTCGGCGGCTTCGATGTCGGCCGGGCTGTCCGCGCGTAGCTGGCGCACGCTGCGCCGCTCGGGCTCGCGATAGCTGGCGATGCGGGCATCGTATTCGGCGCGCAAGGACTCGTCATCGATACCGATTTCATCAATCAGATCATCGACGTCGAGGGTCACCAGATGAAACGCACGGCGCTCCGGAGCGGTGTAGCGCTCGGGCGAAGCCTCGTAAGCCGCCTGCAAGGCCTCGTCGTCCGGCGTTGCAGGCGCCGGCAGGGCAGCCGCATCCACGATCAGGGCGCGGCCGCTGCGCTGCTCATTGCGATGGCGATAGAGCGTGTCGACGATGGCTTGCGGTGCCCGCACCGGTGCGGCGACGCTGTCGATCAGATAGCGGCGTTTCAGATCGGCCGACACGACGGTGAGATAGTCTTCTTCGGTCAGGCCGGCGCTGCGCAAGACGGTATCGAAGCGGTTGCGATCGAACTGACCGGCATCGTCCAGAAACAGCGGGTCCTGAAAAATCTGCTGGCGCAGCGTTTCGTCGGCGACCGTGAGGTCGAGGCCGCTGGCTCCCTGGGCGATCAGCTCGTCACCGATCAGGCTTTGCAAGGACCGGTTGAGGACGCCGAGGCCGATGGCCTGCTCGCGCGTGATCCCCTGGCCGGTCTGTTGTTGCAAGCGCGACAGATCGCGCTGGAAGGCCTGGGAGAGCTCCTGCACGGTGACCTCGCCGCTGCCGACGCTGGCAACGGTCGGGTTGCGCGGTCCGGTGAAGATGTCGCCAATGCCCCAGAGGGCGAAACTGACGATGAGCAGGCCCAGAAAAATCTTGATGACCCAACCGGTGGCCTTTGAGCGTAAGGCGTTCAGCATTGTGCTGGTGCGCTTCCCGTTTTCGCCGTTTTCTCTACGTTCGCGGCGGACTTTAGGCGGCCGACACTGGCGGAACAAGCTCCCAACGCATGCGGTGGCATCGCGTTCAGGCATGTGCTAGTCAGCCGCGCAATCAGTAAAGGGGTGGGTGGGTGATGCATCTCGAGCGCCCGATCATTGTCGGCAACTGGAAAATGAACGGACTGCAGATCAGCGGCTGCGATCTGGCCAAACAGATCGCCGCATCGCTGGCCGCCCGTCATGCAGATCACGGCACCGTAGCCGTCTGTCCGCCAGCGACGCTGCTGGCGCAGGTCGGTGCCAAGCTTGCAGGCAGCGAGGTCCTGCTTGGCGGCCAGGACTGTCACAGCGAGGCCAGCGGCGCGTTCACCGGCTCAGTTTCGCCGGTGATGCTGAAAGATCAGGGCTGCGATCTGGTCATCGTCGGGCATTCTGAACGGCGGCACGGCCTGGGTGAGACCGACGCCGATGTGCTCGCCAAGGCGACCGGGGCGATCACCGCCGGGCTGATGCCGATCGTCTGCATCGGCGAGACCGAGGCGGAGTATCGCGCCGGGGAAACCCTGGCGGTGCTTTCGCGCCAGATTCACGGCAGCCTGCCGGTTTCGCGCGAACAGGACGGCCTGATCGTCGCCTATGAACCGGTCTGGGCGATCGGTACCGGCTTGACGCCGACGATCGAGGAAATCGCTGCGACCCATGCCCATATCAAAGAGCAAATCGCCGGGCATCTGGGCGTACCCGATGCCGATGTGCCGGTGCTCTATGGCGGCTCGGTGAAGCCTGCCAATGCTGCGGAAATTCTGGCGCTCGAGGGCGTCGACGGTGTGCTGGTCGGCGGCGCCAGCCTGAAAGCCGAAGATTTTCTGGCCATCCATGCGGCCGGTGCGTCGCCGTCGTCTTCGGCCTGAGCGGATCGATCAGCTTATGACCACGGTTGTTCTCGTTATTCATCTTTTGTTGGCCCTGGCGCTGGTGGGCGTGATCCTGCTTCAGCGAAGTGAGGGCGGCGCGCTCAGCGGGCTTGGCGGCGGCGGTGGCGGCGGCGGAGGCCTCGGTGGCCTGATGTCGTCGCGCGGCTCGGCCAATCTGCTCACACGCGCCACCACGTTCCTGGCGATCGGCTTTTTGACCACCAGCCTGCTGCTGGCGATTCTGGCCGCCCGCGAGAGTGGCCCGCGCTCGATCCTCGATGATGCCGAGCCCGTGTCGGCACCGGCCGAGCCGGCTCCGGTCGAAGCGCCGGCCGAGCCGGAGGTTCCGGCCGTGCCGACGGCGCCTGTTGCCGAGTGAGCGCAGCGCGCGCTTAACACTGTGCTTTTTTGGTGCCGACCATTGCGCGATCCGCCAAGGCCGGTGAAGTTGCAGCCAGTTTGCGCGGCCGGCTTCGGTCGCACGCTTTGTCCAGCTTGAGTTCCAGGCGGAGATCGTTCCGGCCATGGCCCGCTACGTGTTCATTACCGGTGGCGTTGTGTCCTCATTGGGAAAGGGACTGGCGTCAGCGGCGATCGGCGCTTGTCTGCAGGCGCGCGGCTACAAGGTCCGTTTGCGCAAGTTGGATCCGTATCTGAACGTCGATCCGGGCACCATGAGCCCCTATCAGCACGGCGAAGTGTTCGTCACCGACGACGGTGCCGAGACCGATCTCGATCTCGGCCACTATGAGCGCTTCACCGGCATCCCCTGCCGCCGCTCGGATTCGGTATCCAGCGGCCGGGTCTATCAGGAAGTCATCTCACGCGAACGCCAGGGCGGCTATCTCGGTGGCACGGTGCAGGTCATTCCGCACGTCACCGACATGATCAAGGAGTTCATCACCGCGGACGTCGCCGATGCCGACTTCGTGCTCGTCGAGATCGGCGGCACCGTTGGCGACATCGAGGGCCTGCCGTTCCTCGAGGCGATCCGTCAGCTCAATTTCGAACTCGGCATCGGCCGCGCAGCCTACATTCATGTCACGCTGGTGCCCTACATCGCCTCGGCCGGCGAGATCAAAACCAAGCCGACCCAGCACTCGGTGGCGAGTTTACGCTCGATCGGTATCCAGCCGGACATCCTGCTTTGCCGCTCGGAAAAGCCGATCACCGAAGACGCACGGCGCAAGATCGCCCTGCAGTGCTCCGTGCGCGAAAGCCGCGTCATCCCGGCTTACGATGTCGAGTCCATCTACCAGGTGCCGATCGAGTATCACCGCTACGGCCTGGACACGCAGTTGCTCGACGTGTTCGGCATGCCGAGCAAGGCCGAGCCGGACCTGTCGCGCTGGCACGACATCGTCGAACGCCTGACCCTGCCGGAGGGCAAGGTGCGCATCGGCGTCGTCGGCAAATACATGAAGCTGCTCGATGCCTACAAATCGTTGCGCGAGGCGCTCGTGCACGGCGGCATTGCCAACAATATCGAGGTCGACATCCGCTGGATTGACAGCGAGCGCTTCGAGGGTCAGGACGTGGCGCCGGTCTTGAGCGAGGTCGACGCCATTCTCGTGCCCGGCGGCTTCGGCGAGCGTGGCGCCGCCGGCAAGATGGAAGCGGTGCGCTTTGCGCGCGAGCGCCAGGTGCCCTATTTCGGCATCTGTTTCGGCATGCAGCTCGCGGTCATCGAGGCGGCGCGCAACCTGGCCGGTATTCACGGGGCTGCATCGAGCGAGTTCGGCCCGTGCAGCGATCCGGTGGTCGGCCTGCTCACCGAATGGACGCGCGGTAACGAGGTCGAAGTGCGCGAAGAAGGCGGCGATCTCGGCGGCACCATGCGCTTGGGCGCCTATCCGTGCGATCTGGTGGAAGGCTCGCTCACGCGTGCGATCTACGGCAAGGATCGCATCTACGAGCGCCATCGCCATCGCTATGAAGTGAATATCAGCTACAAGCCCGCGCTCGAACAGGCCGGCCTGCGCTTCGCCGGCCTGTCGCCGGACGGCGAGTTGCCGGAAATCGTCGAACTGCCCGATCATCCGTGGTTCATTGGCGTGCAGTTTCATCCCGAGCTGAAATCCAAGCCCTTCGAGCCGCACCCGCTGTTCGCCAGCTTTGTGCGTGCGGCGTTGCAGCAGTCCCGTCTGGTCTGAGGAGCTGGCCATGCGCCCGGTTACCGTTGGTCACGTCACCTTCGCGCAAGACCGGCCCTTCGTGCTCATCGCCGGGCCGTGCCAGATCGAAAGCGAGCAGCACGCCATCGACACCGCCGGCCGCCTAGTCGAGATCACCGGCCAACTCGGCATCGCGCTGGTCTACAAGTCCAGCTTCGATAAGGCGAACCGCACCAGTGCCGGCAGTGCGCGCGGCATCGGCCTGGACCGGGGCGTCGACATTTTGGCCGCAGTGCGTGAGCGCTATGGCTGCCCGGTGATCACCGATGTGCATGAGAGCTGGCAGTGCGCGCCGGTCGGTGCGGTGGTCGACATCCTGCAGATCCCGGCCTTCTTGTGCCGCCAGACCGATCTGCTCAAGGCCGCCGTCGAGACCGGCCGGGCGGTGCACGTCAAGAAGGGCCAATTCCTAGCGCCCTGCGATATGGCTCATGTCGCCGGCAAGCTGGAGAGCTTCGGCTGCACGAAGGTCTTGTTGTGCGATCGTGGTACCAGCTTTGGCTACAACACACTGGTCAGCGATCTCCGCGGCCTGCCGGTCATGGCGCAGACCGGCTGGCCGATCGTGTTCGATGCCACCCATTCGGTGCAGCAGCCGGGTGGCCAGGGCGGAACGTCGGGCGGTCAGCGCGAGTTCGTACCGGTACTGGCGCGCGCAGCCCTGGCCGTGGGCGTCTCGGCGGTCTTTATCGAAACGCACCAGGACCCGGACAATGCGCCCAGCGACGGGCCGAACATGATCCCGTTAGATGCGCTGCCGGCATTGTTGGCCGTCTTGCAGCGTTTTGATGCGCTGGCCAAAGCCCATCCGATTAGCCTTTGACGTTGAACCAATAAGAGAAGAGCGACACCCATGCTGGGACATACCGAGATCGTCGAAATCCGCGGCCGCGAAGTCCTCGATAGCCGGGGCAATCCCACGGTCGAGGTCGATGTCATGCTGGAGAGCGGCGCACTCGGCCGCGCAGCCGTGCCTTCGGGCGCGTCGACCGGTTCACGCGAGGCGATCGAGCTGCGCGATGGCGACACCTCGCGCTATCTCGGCAAGGGTGTCGTGCGCGCTGTCGAAGCAGTCAACGGCGAGATCGCCGACGCCCTGCTCGGTCGCGATGCCACCGATCAGATCGGCATCGACACCGCCATGCTCGAGCTGGACGGCACCGATAACAAGGGCCGGCTCGGCGCCAACGCCATTCTCGGTGTCTCGCTGGCGACCGCCAAGGCCGCAGCCGAGACCGTCGGTCTGCCGCTGTATCGCTATGTCGGCGGTGTCAGCGCCCGCGTCTTGCCGGTGCCGATGATGAACGTCATCAATGGCGGCGCGCATGCCGACAACCCGATCGATTTCCAGGAATTCATGATCATGCCGGTCGGCGCGGAAAGCTTCAGTCACGCGCTGCGCATGGGTGCCGAGATCTTCCATGCCTTGAAGAAGGGCCTTAAGGACGCCGGCAAGAACACCAATGTCGGCGATGAGGGCGGCTTTGCCCCTGATCTGGCCAGCCCGGATGAGGCGCTCGGCTATCTCGCCAAGGCGACCGAAGCGGCAGGTTACCAGCTGGGCGACGACATCATGTTCGCGCTCGATGTCGCGTCATCGGAATTCTTCAAGGACGGCCGGTATGTCATGGAAGGGGCCGGCCAGACCCTCGATGTCGACGGCATGGTCAAGCTGTATGACGAGTTGTGTTCTCGCTACCCGATCCTGTCGATCGAGGACGGCATGGCCGAAGGTGACTGGGATGGCTGGAAAAGCCTGACAGATGCGCTCGGTGCCAGGGTGCAGCTGGTCGGCGACGATTTGTTCGTGACCAATCCGGCGATCCTGGCCGAAGGCATCGAAAAAGGCATCGCCAATTCCCTGCTGGTCAAGGTCAACCAGATCGGTTCGCTGACCGAGACACTCGACGCCGTTGAGCTTGCCCACCGCGCGGGTTATACCTGTGTCCTGTCGCACCGCTCCGGTGAAACCGAGGACAGTACTATTGCGGATCTCGCGGTCGCTACCAATTGTGGCCAGATTAAGACCGGGTCCCTGTCCCGCTCCGACCGCTTGGCAAAATACAACCAGCTTCTGCGGATCGAAGAAGAGCTCGATCTGGCAGCGCGTTACGCCGGCAGCGACATCGTGCGGGCCTCATGAGCGCCTTTGCCTCCATCACGCGCCGCGCGAGCTGATGCTATGAGCCCGTCCGCCGAACGCCTTTTGCATTCCTTGAAGAGCGCGCAAGGCTTGGCAATCGTGGCGGGCGCCATCCTGCTCACCGTGTATTTCGGCTATCATGCCATTCACGGCACGCGCGGCATCATCGCCGAGAACACGCTGCTTGGCGAGATCCGTGAGCTCGAGGACGAGTACCGCGCGGTGAAAGAGCTGCGCGAGGCCTATCAGGCCAAAGTGGACGGCATGGATTACCAGGCAACCGATCCGGATCTGCTGGAAGAGCGCCTGCGCAGCGTGCTCGGGTTCGTCCGCGCCGACGAGGTCATCGTATTCGTCGATCCCTGGGACAAGGCCGAGGCCGACGCCGGGGCCAGTGCGGACGACCTGCCGGAGCCAGCCGCCGGGCCGGCAGCGGCTGACGCAGCGCTCGACTAGACGCGCCATAGGGTCACAGGTCGGCCGCGGCAAACGCCGATTGATGTGCAGTGCAACGCTGCCCGGAAGCCGCCGCTCAGCTTGTTAAGCCATTGAAATTCGCAGCTTTCTCTGCTCCGACGGTCAGGCGCCACAAATCTGCATGGCTGCAGGCCGTCTGCTGCGGTGCCGCGGGCCGGAAAATGGCCGTATGACCGCTGCGAGCCGCCCGTGACGCAGGCGTTGAGCAAGGTTCAGACCGCCGCGCGCTCGTGCTAGGGCATAAAGATCAGGGAAAAGTGCAAGGCGAAGCAACCATGGCCACAACCGCGCCAGAGTCGGCGACGCAACCGACCACGCAGGAAGACGCACCGGCGCTGCCATCGGCAGAGACCCTCTTCAAGTATTACCGCTACATGCTGTTGATCCGCCGGTTCGAGGAAAAGGCTGGCCAGCTCTATGGCATGGGCCTGATCGGCGGCTTTTGCCATCTGTATATCGGCCAGGAGGCGGTTGCCGTCGGCATCCAGTGCCAGCTCGAGAAAGGCGACAGCGTCATCACCGGCTATCGCGATCACGGCCATATGCTGGTCTGCGACATGGATCCGGGCCGGGTCATGGCCGAACTCACCGGGCGCATCGACTGCTACTCCAAGGGCAAGGGCGGCTCGATGCACATGTTCGCCCGTGACAAGGGCTTCTACGGCGGTCACGGCATCGTCGGCGCGCAGGTCTCACTCGGTACCGGTCTGGCGTTTGCCCACAAATACCGCGAGGACGGCGGTCTGGCGGTGGCCTATTTCGGCGACGGCGCGACCAATCAGGGCCAGGTCTACGAGAGCTTCAACATGGCCTCGCTCTGGCAGCTGCCGATCCTCTACGTCATCGAGAACAATCGCTACGGCATGGGGACGGCCGTGCAGCGCGCCTCGGCGACGACCGATCTCTATCGCCGCGGCGAGGCCCATGGCATCGAAGGCGTCCAGGTGGATGGCATGGACGTCCTCAAGGTCGCCGAGGTGACCCAGGACCTGATGCCGAAGGTGCGGGCCGGCCAGCCGATGATCCTCGAGGCCATGACCTACCGCTACCGCGGTCATTCGATGTCCGATCCGGCGAAATACCGCACCAAGGAAGAGGTCCAGGACATGCGTGAGCATCACGACCCGATCGAAACCTTGCGCGCGCGCATGGTGGACGCCGGCATCGCCGATGAGGACAAGCTCAAGCGCATGGACAAGGAGATCCGGCAGATCGTCGGCGATGCGGCGACCTTTGCCCAGGAAAGCCCGGAGCCGGATGCGGGCGAGCTCTACACCGACGTGCTCGTCGAGGCCTGAGCCCCGCGCATGGACGCCAACTGACCGCCCGGGCGGCCGCAAGCGCCGAGACCAGCGCCAGCGTGTTCGCCGGTACCGCAAGGACAGACAAGAACGATGGCTATTCCCGTACTGATGCCGGCGCTGTCGCCGACCATGACCGAGGGTAATCTCGCCAGGTGGCTGAAGAAGGAAGGCGACAGCATCGCCGCCGGTGACATCATCGCCGAGATCGAGACCGACAAGGCGACCATGGAGGTCGAGGCGGTCGATGAAGGCGTGCTCGGCAAGATCTTGGTCACCGAGGGCACGGAGAGCGTCGCGGTGAACACGCCGATCGCCGTCCTGCTCGAAGAGGGCGAGGACGCGTCGGCCGCGGAAGCGCTGGTAAACGGTCAGGCAGCGCCTGCGCGAAAGCCGGCCGCCGAACCGGCACCGCCGCCCGTGCCGGAAGAGCGGCCACGCGTGCAGATCCCGCATGACGATGACGAACCGGAGATCCGTGCCGGCACGGCGATGAAGAGCCAGACCGTGCGCGAGGCCTTGCGCGATGCCATGGCCGAGGAAATGCGCCGGGATGAGCGTGTGTTCGTCATGGGCGAGGAGGTCGCCGAGTATCAGGGCGCCTACAAGATCACCCAGGGGCTGTTGGACGAGTTCGGCGCCAAGCGGGTCATCGACACGCCGATCACCGAGCATGGCTTTGCCGGTCTGGGCGTCGGCGCGGCCATGGCCGGCCTGCGGCCAATCGTCGAGTTCATGACCTGGAATTTCGGCATGCAGGCGATCGATCACATCATCAATTCCGCCGCCAAGACGCTCTATATGGCCGGCGGCGAACTGGGCGCACCGATCGTCTTTCGCGGCCCGAACGGTGCCGCCGCGCGCGTCGGAGCCCAGCACAGTCAGGAATACAGCACCTGGTATGCCCACTGCCCGGGCCTGAAGGTGATCGCGCCCTACAGCGCGGCCGATGCCAAAGGCCTGCTCAAGGCGGCGATCCGCGATCCGAACCCGGTCGTCTTTCTTGAAAACGAAGTCCTCTATGGCCACAGCTTCGAGGTGCCCGAGGATGACGATTTCGTCCTGCCGATCGGCAAGGCGAAGGTCGTGCGCCCGGGCGGCGATGTCACCATCACGGCCTATTCGCTCATGGTCGATCGCGCGTTGCAGGCGGCCGATGCACTGAGCAGCCAGGGCGTCGAGGCGGAAGTCATCGATCTGCGCACGATCCGGCCGCTGGACCGCGCCACCGTGGTCCGCTCGGTGATGAAGACCAATCGCCTGGTCAGCCTGGAAGAGGGCTGGCCCCAATCGGGCATGGGCGCCGAGCTGGCCGCGGTGATGATGGAAGATGCCTTCGATTACCTTGACGCGCCGGTCGTGCGCGTCACCGGCAAGGACGTGCCCATGCCGTATGCCGCCAATCTGGAGCGCATGACCGTGCCGCAAGTGGAAGACGTCGTGCAGGCGGCCCGCGCCGTCGCCTACCGCTGAGCATTGAACGCCCCGCGAAGAAGGGAACGCATCTGCCATGACGATTGACATTCTCATGCCGGCGCTGTCGCCGACCATGACCGAGGGCAATCTGGCGAAATGGCTGAAAAAGGAAGGCGACAGCATCGCCGCCGGCGAGATCATCGCCGAGATCGAGACCGACAAGGCGACCATGGAGGTCGAGGCGGTCGATGAGGGCGTGCTCGGCAGGATCCTCGTAGCCGAAGGCAGCGAAGGTGTCGCCGTCAACACCAAGATCGCCGTCCTGCTCGAAGACGGCGAGGACGCCAGCGCGATCGACAGTGCGGCTGCGGCACCGGCTGCGCCACGACCGGCACCAGAACCGGTCAACACCCAAGCGCCCGAGCCGGCCGAACTGGCCACACCGGCAGCGCCGGAAGATGCCACGGTGGCGGCCGCGGCACCGAAGCGGCGCCGCGGTGAGCGGCTGTTTGCTAGCCCGGTCGCCAAACGCTTGGCCGCGCTCGAGGGTATCGATCTGAACCGGCTGGCCGGCAGCGGCCCGCACGGCCGTATCATCAAACGCGATGTCGAAGCGGCGATTGCGTCGGGCGAGGCGGCAGGGGCGACACCGGCGGCGACGTCCGATGCCGCGGCGGCACACGCGCCGGCGGCGGCCGCTGCTCCGGCGACCGGTCCGGCTGCGTCAACCGAGCGGCCGCACACCGAAGTGCCGCTCAACACCATGCGCAAGACGATCGCGCGCCGGTTGACCGAAGCCAAGCAGACCATCCCGCATTTCTATCTGACCCGCGAGGTCGAGCTCGATGCGCTGCTGGCCCTGCGCAAGCAGGTCAACGCGCAAGGCGACAAGCGCGGCTACAAGCTGTCGGTCAACGATTTTGTCATCAAAGCCGCGGCCTTTGCCCTGAAAGCCGTGCCCGATTGCAACGTCCTTTTCGCCGGTGACAAGATCATCCGCTTCGACGTTGTCGACATTTCGGTGGCGGTGGCGATCGATGGCGGCCTGATCACGCCGGTGATCCAGGATGTCGATCGCAAGTCGCTGTCGACGCTGTCCAACGAGATGAAGGCGCTGGCGGCCAAGGCCAAGGACGGCAAGCTGCAGCCGCACGAGTATCAGGGCGGTGGCTTCTCGATCTCCAATCTCGGCATGTACGGCATCGACTTCTTCCAGGCGGTGATCAACTCGCCGCAGGGCGCCATTCTGGCCGTGGGCGCCGGCATCGAAAAGCCGGTGGTCAAGGACGGAGCGGTGCAGATCGCCACCATGATGAGCGCCACGCTGTCGACCGATCACCGTTGCATCGACGGCGCGCTCGGCGCGCAGTTCCTCGATGCCTTCAAGGGCTTCATCGAGGACCCGATGAGCATGCTGGTATGAGCGGCGGGCTGCGGGAGAACGCATATGGCTGAGCGCAGCTTCGATCTCGTCGTCGTCGGTGGCGGGCCGGGCGGCTATGTCGCCGCCATCCGCGCTGCCCAGCTCGGCATTAAGGCGGCCGTGGTCGAGCGCGAGCATCTGGGTGGCATTTGCCTGAACTGGGGCTGCATCCCGACCAAGGCGCTGCTGCGCTCGGGCGAGGTCTACCATCTGCTGCATCACCTCAAGGACTTCGGCCTCAGCGCAGACAAGCCGGCCCATGACTTCAAGGCGGTGATCAAGCGCTCGCGTGCGGTCGCCGGCCAGCTCTCCAAGGGCGTCGGCCATCTACTCAAGAAGAACAAGGTCACGGTCATCGACGGTCACGGCCGGCTGGCCGGCAAGGGCAGGCTCGAGGTCAGCAAGGATGGCCAGCCGGTCGAAACCGTGAGCGCCGAGCACATCATTCTGGCGACCGGCGCGCGGGCGCGCACGCTACCTGGCCTGGAAGCCGACGGCAGGCTGATCTGGACCTACAAGGAGGCCATGGTGCCCGAGACCATGCCGACCTCGGTGTTGGTCATCGGTTCAGGCGCGATCGGCATCGAGTTCGCCTCGTTCTACGATGCCATGGGCGCCCACGTCACCGTGGTCGAGATGCTGCCGCGCATCCTGCCGGTCGAGGACGAGGACATTTCCGCCTTCGCCCGCAAGCAGTTCGAAAAGCGCGGGCTGACGATCATGACCGGCTCCAAGGTCACAGACGCCAAGAAAAACGCCGATAGCGTCACCTGCACGATCGATCTCGGCGAGGGCAAGCGCGAGCAAGTCACCGTCGATCGCGTCATCGTCGCCATCGGCATTGTCGGCAATGTCGAGGGCATCGGTCTCGAAAACACCAAGGTGACGACCGATCGCGGGCACATCGTCACCGACGACTACCTGCGCACAAACGAGGCCGGTGTGTATGCCATCGGCGATGTCTGCGGCCCGCCCTGGCTGGCGCACAAGGCCTCACATGAGGGCGTTTTGTGCGTCGAGAAGATCGCCGGCGTCGCCGGCCTGCACCCGCTGGATGTGCGTAAGATCCCGGGCTGCACCTATTGCACACCCCAGGTCGCCAGCGTCGGTTATACCGAGGCGGCCGCCAAGAACGCCGGCTATGAGGTCAAGGTCGGCAGGTTTCCATTTATCGGTAACGGCAAGGCGATTGCGCTCGGGGAGCCGGAAGGCCTGGTCAAGACCGTGTTCGATGCCCGCACCGGCGAACTGCTCGGTGCCCATATGGTCGGCGCCGAGGTGACCGAGATGATCCAGGGCTACGTCATCGCGCGACAGCTTGAAGCAACCGAACTCGATCTCATGCACACGGTCTTCCCGCACCCGACCTTGTCCGAGATGATGCATGAGTCCACCTTGGATGCGTATGGGCGGGCGGTTCACTATTGACACCGGGCCGCTCCGGCTCGGCACTGCGACAGCATGTCTGGGGCGCGATCCGCTCGAGCCGGTGGGCGGGCATCAGGCGACGGCGCCGTGGGAGGTAAGCACGAATGGCTGAAATCGAACTGCAATCGGGTGCCTTCGCCCGCCGCAAGCCGAGCTGGATCCGCGTCAAGGCGCCGTCAGGTGCCGGCTATCAGCAAACCCGCAAGCTGATGCGCAGCAAGAATTTGCACACCGTGTGCGAGGAAGCCGCCTGCCCGAATATCGGCGAGTGCTGGGAGCACGGCCATGCCACGGTGATGATCCTCGGTGACACCTGCACGCGCGCCTGCGCCTTTTGCAACGTTAAGACCGGCATGCCGCTGGCGGTCGATCCGCACGAGCCCGACCATCTGGCCGAAGCCGTCGCCGGCATGGGCCTAAACCATGTGGTCATCACCTCGGTCGATCGCGATGACCTGCCCGACGGTGGCGCCTTCCAGTTCATTCGTTGCATCGAGAAGATCCGCGCGGCGGCGCCGGACGTGACCATCGAGATCCTGACCCCGGATTTCCTGCACAAGGATCATGCCCGCACGGTGGCGCGTATCGTCGAGGCCGGTCCGGATGTCTTCAATCATAATCTGGAAACCGTGCCGCGCCTGTATCGGCCGGTGCGGCCGGGCGCGCGCTATTTCCACTCGCTGCGGCTGCTCGGCAAAGTGAAAGAGCAGGACCCGGGCATCTTCACCAAATCGGGGCTGATGGTCGGCCTGGGTGAGGAGAAGAGCGAAGTGCTGCAGGTCATGGATGACATGCGCGCTGCCGACATCGACTTCATCACCATCGGCCAGTATCTGCAGCCGACGCCGCGTCACCATGAGGTCAAGCGCTTCGTCGAGCCGAGCGAATTCGAGAGCTATGCGCGTATGGCCCGCTCGAAAGGCTTTTTGATGGTGTCGAGCTCACCCTTGACACGCAGCTCATATCTGGCTGGTGATGACTTCGCCCGCCTTCGCGCCGCGCGCCAGGCCAAGCTGGCCCAGGCCATCGCGGCAGAGTGAACCTGCAGCCAACCGGGACGTTGTGACGTCATGCCAACGCACGCGGAAAAGCGGAAACTGCCGTACACGCCCGAGCAGGTCTACGCCGTGGTCGCCGAAGTGGACAAGTATCCGCAATTTCTGCCCTGGTGCACGGCCTGTAGGGTGAAGAGACGCGAAGGTGACGTGTTCTACGCCGATCTGGTCGTTGCCTTCAAGATGTTCCGCGAGCAGTTCACCTCGAAGGTGACCTTGCACCCACAAGACCAGATCGATGTCGAATACATCGATGGCCCGTTCCGCTACCTGCACAATCAGTGGAAATTCGTCCGCGCCGATGACGGCAGTTGCATTGTCGACTTCTACGTCGATTTCGAGTTTCGCTCGCGCGTCCTGCAGCGGCTGATCGGCCTGCTGTTCAATGAGGCCGTGCAGCGTATGGTCGCCGCCTTCGAACGGCGCGCTCATGAGCTCTACGGCGAAGAGGGCAAGGTCGCCAGTGCGCAGACACCACGCAGCCAGCGCAGCGCCTTTGCCACCGGCTGAGCTCAGCCCGGCAAGAGACAGCAGCGGCCGAGCTTGAGCGCTTCGGCACATGCCTGTTTGCGGATCGCGCTGCGATCGCCGGCGTATTGATGCACGGCATGCAGCGTGCGCCCGCGTGTGCTCGCCGCGAGATGGACCAGACCGACCGGCTTTTCTTTGCTGCCCCCGCCCGGACCGGCAATGCCCGTGACCGACAGGGCAATGTCGACCTTGGCCGTCTTGCGCGCGCCTTCAGCCATGGCGATGGCGACCTCCTTGCTGACCGCACCGTGCTTGCGCAGCAGTTCGGCCGGCACACCGAGAACCTCGGACTTGGAGGGGTTCGAATAGGTGATGAAGCCGCGCTCGAAGACATCCGAACTGCCGGCATTCTCAGTGATGACCGTGCAGATCAGGCCGCCGGTGCAGGATTCGGCCACCGCCAGGCGCAGCTTGTGGTTTTTGCACCAGTCGAGGAGATCGGCAGCGAGCATGGTCAATTCGATGGTCATAGCCATCCTCCCGCCTTGATGAGGAATAATGTTGCGATAGCGTACGCTGCCGCCAGCAGATCGTCGAGCATGACGCCGACGGCGCCACCCATGCGCCGATCGATCGCACGTACTGGCCACGGCTTGGTGACGTCGAACAGGCGAAACAGGGCGAAGGCGAGCAGCCACTGGCTCCGCAACGGTTCGACGACCAGCAAGATCAGCCACATGCCGGCCACTTCGTCGATAACGACTTCGCCGGGATCATGTTGCCTCGCGGCGCGCATATAACGTTCACCGGCCCATATGCCGAGGCCCATGACGGCGATCAGGCCCAGAACGAGCGCGAGCTTGCCGCCCAGGTAGATCAGCACCAGGGCCGGCGGCAGAGCGGCGAGCGAGCCAACCGTGCCAGGGGCCAGGGGAAACAGCCCGGCGGTGAACCAGGTCGCCAGCAGGCTTGACGGATGCCACCAGGGCGGCCGCGCGGCCGGGGGTATGGGCGAACGCTTGCGGAAACTCGGCTCGATGATCGTCGCCGGATCGATCGGCGGCCCCGGTTGTGGCGGGCGCGCGCTCACGCCGGCAACAGAACGGTGGCAACGGCCTGGGCGGCGATGCCTTCGCCGCGGCCGGTGAAGCCCAAACGCTCGCTCGTGGTCGCTTTCACGGACACACGCGACACAGGCAGACCCAGGAGCGCGCCCAGGCGGGCGCGCATGGCATCGCGATGCGGCCCGATCTTCGGGCGTTCACAGATCAAGGTCACATCGACATGAACCAGGGCGCCGTCGCGCGCGCGGACGCGCTCCAGGGCGGCTTCGAGGAAAATCCCCGAATCTGCGCCTTGCCACTGCATGTCGCTGGGCGGGAAATGGCTGCCGATATCGCCTTCGGCGAGCGCGCCGAACAGGGCATCGGTCAGGGCGTGCAGACCGACATCGGCATCGGAATGGCCGAGCAGGCGAAAAGGCGCGTCGATGAACACGCCGCAAAGATACACGCCGTTGCCCTCGACGCAGCGGTGCACGTCGAAGCCCGTCCCGACGCACGGCACACGGGCGGTCGCCTGCAGGGCCTCGGCGCGCGCCAGATCTTCCATCGTGGTCACTTTCAGATTGCGCTCACTGCCGGCGGTCATGCGCACGGGCAAGGCGGCGCGTTCGGCGAGCATGGCATCGTCGGTAATGTCATCGGCCCCGGCAAAGCGTCGGTGGGCGTCCAGGATGGCCGCGAAGGCGAAACCTTGCGGTGTCTGCGCACGGAACAGTCCGGCGCGCGGCATGTTCCGCACGACCATGCCCTCGGCACCGCGTTTCAGCGTATCGGTCACGGGCAGGACCGGCAACGCGGCCGGTGCTTCTGCCAGCGCGTCGAGCACGCCATCGACGATCGTGTGATCGACCAAAGGCCGGGCGCCGTCGTGGATGAGGACATGCCTGGGTTGCAGATCGTGCAAGCTTTCCAGGCCAAGCCGAACGGACTCCTGCCGGCTCGTGCCGCCGAAGACCGGTGCCAGCAGGTTCAGGCCGGCGCTGGCCGCGTGGTAAGCCTCGACATCGTCCGGATGGATAACCGCGCGTACGGCATCGATGCCGGCATGCGCACAGAACCGCTCCAAGGCGTGACGCAGGACGGTCTTGCCAGCGAGCGGCGCGTATTGTTTGGGCAGATCGCCGCCAAATCGCGTGCCGCGGCCAGCGGCCACGACCAAAGCGACCGTAGCGGACGGCCCGTCTCGATCTGGATCCAAGGTCACTGACATCGCATGTCGCACTGCGGAAAAGGCCTTGCACGGACCCTAGGCGCGCAGCCCGGGCCCGCCAAGCGCCTTGGCGTCGCTCTCGGGTGACGTGCAAGCCGGCAACGTCCTTGCCTATCCTGCGTAAGTCACCTAGCCTGCCCGCGAATTAGGCAACGGACGTGATATGCACAATAAAAGATCACATGTGCTCAAAACTTGTGCAATAGCAAATGGCTAAGCAACGTGTTGAGGCGGCGGCGCTGGATGCCATGAGCAGCCCGGTCTTCACGGTGGATGGCGCGGGTCGCGTCAGCTTCGTCAACGCCGCCGCCGAAAGCCTGTTTGGCGCGTCCCGGCAGCTTCTTGCCGGCCGGCCGCTCGCCGATCTCATGCCGGAAGACAGCACGCTGCTCGATCTGATTTTGCGCATCCGGGCCGCCGGCGCCAGCGCGTCGGAGTATGGCGTGCATCTTGCGCACAACCGTGGCGACAGCGCTTGGGTTGATGTGCATATCAGTCCGCTCATGCATATGGAGGGTGAGACCGTCATCGTGCTGCATCCGTGCTCGACTGCACGCCGCCTGGACCGTCAGCTCTCCTATCGTGGCGGGGCACGCTCCATGGCGACTATGGCCGAGCAGCTCGCCCACGAGATCAAGAACCCCTTGTCCGGCATCCGTGGTGCCGCCCAGCTCCTGGCAGGCGAGGTGGACGAGGACAACCGCGCACTCACCGATCTGATCCGCGAAGAAGCCGATCGCATCGTCGCTCTGATCGATCGCATGGAAGCGTTCGCCGACGGCCGGCCGCTGAAGCGCGCTGCAGTCAACATTCACCAGGTGCTCGAACACGTCCGGCGCATCGCCGAAAGCGGTTTCGGCCGCCATATCCGCTTCATTGAGCGCTACGACCCGTCGCTCCCGCCGGTCGACGGCGATCGCGACCAACTCATCCAGGTGTTTCTCAATCTGGTGAAAAATGCCGTCGAAGCCACGCCCGGTGCGCGTGGCGACATCGTGCTGTCCACCCAGTACGAACACGGCCTGCGCCTCAGCTTGAGCACGACGCGGCGCCGTCTCGATCTGCCCATCGCCGTGGCCATTCGCGATTTCGGCACGGGCGTGCCAGAGAGCATCGCCGGCGATCTGTTTGATCCGTTCGTGACCTCCAAAACCCAGGGCGGCGGTCTCGGCCTGTCCCTGGTGGCCAAGATCGTCGGCGATCATGGCGGCACCGTGGAGTATATCGCCGAGGCGCGTGGCAGCACCTTCCAGGTCCATCTGCCGGCGTGGCACGACGATACCGGATCGCAACCATGAGAGCATGCCGATGACTGCGCCGACCATCCTCGTTGCCGATGACGATGCTGCGATCCGCACGGTGGTGACCCGCGCGCTGACCCGCCAGGGCTTTCGCGTGCAGGCGACCGGTGTCGCCAGTGCGCTGTGGCGCTGGCTCGATGAAGGTATCGGCGATGCTGCCGTGCTCGATGTCGTTTTGCCGGATGCCAACACGCTCGATCTGCTGCCGCGCATCCGCCAGCGCCGGCCGGACCTGCCGATCGTGGTCATGAGCGCGCAGAACACGCTGATGACGGCCGTACGCGCGACCGAAGGCGGTGCCTTCGAGTACCTGCCCAAGCCCTTCGATCTCGAGGCGCTGGTGGCGACCGTGCAGCGTGCGGTCAGCCGGCAGGCGGCCAAGAGTGAGGGCCAGGCCGTCAATGGGGATCTGCTCGAGGGTGACGAGCAGCTGCCGATCATCGGCCGCTCGCCGGCCATGCAGGAGATCTACCGGGTCATCGCCCGGCTCATGGGCACCGATCTGACGGTCATGGTCAATGGCGAGAGCGGTACCGGCAAGGAGCTTGTCGCCCGCGCATTGCATGACTTCGGCCGGCGCCGCGGCGGGCCGTTTGTGCCGGTGAACATGGCGGCGATCCCACGCGAACTGATCGAAAGCGAGCTGTTTGGCCATGAGAAGGGGGCATTTACCGGCGCCAGTGCCCGCAAGATCGGTCGCTTCGAGCAGGCCGAGGGTGGCACGCTGTTCCTCGATGAGATCGGCGACATGCCTTTAGAGGCGCAGACCCGGCTGCTGCGGGTGCTGCAGCAGGGCGAGTTCATGCCAGTCGGTGGCCGCGAGCCGGTCAAGGCGGATACGCGCATCGTTGCCGCGACGCACCGCGATCTGCGCCAGATGGTCGCCCAGGGCCTGTTCCGCGAGGATCTGTTCTATCGCCTCAACGTGGTGCCGATTCGCCTGCCGAGCCTGCGCGAGCGGCGCGAGGACATCCCCGCTTTGGCGCAGCACTTCCTGGCCCGCGCGCACCAGGAAGGCCTGCCCCTGAAGATCATCGATGCCGACGGCATGGCGCGTCTGCGCGATCACGACTGGCCGGGCAATGTCCGCGAGCTGGAGAACCTGATCCGTCGTCTGGCAGTGCTCTACGCCGATGAGGTGATTTCTGCGGACGTTATCGAGGCGGAGTTGCGCGAGGCCCAGCGCAACCGGCGCGCCAGCGACGAGGATATCGCCGATGACGACAGTCTGGGTGCTTCGGTTTCGCGGCATATTGATCGTTATTTTGGCGCACATGACAATGAGTTGCCGCCGCCTGGAGTGTATGCTCGGCTTTTGCGCGAGGTGGAAAGACCGCTCATTTACAAGGCGCTAGCGGTAACTCGTGGCAATCAGCTTAAAGCTGCGCATCTGCTTGGCCTCAATCGCAACACCCTGCGTAAGAAAATCCGCGAGTTGGACATTGAAGTGATTCGCGGTACACATTAGCCACAGTATGGCCGTTTCGCGTTGCCCAAGCGCAACAACGAGGCGAGCCGCCTTCTGAGCTTACCTGTGGTGGACGGCGGGGGCCGTTGTCATAGCGATGGATCTGGTCGCGTTCCGTCAACGTCTGGCCGGTCACGGCATACGTGATCTGGGCGAGCGCGCGCTCGCCTGGTTGCGTCGTGTCGACCTGGGCAGTCGGCTGGCCTTGTTGCTGACCATCGCGTCGGTGGTCTCCGCCCTGATCACCTATGTCATCTTGTCCGGTGCGCCGACCAGCCGGCCGGACACGCGCACCGTCCTGATTCTGCTCAACATCGATCTGGTCCTGCTGCTGTTGCTCGGTGCCGTGGTGTCGCGCCGTCTGGTGCAGCTGTACATGCAGCGGCGCGAGGGGCTCGCCGGCTCGCGGCTGCACGGGCAACTCGTGGCCTTGTTCAGCGTGGTTGCCGTCACGCCGGCGATCATCGTCGCGGTCTTTTCGGTCACCTTTTTGCATTTCGGTCTGGAGAGCTGGTTCAGCCAGCGGGTCAGTTCGGCCTTGCGCAACTCGCTCAGCGTCGCCCAGGCCTATCTCGAAGAACACAAGGAGATCATCCGCGCCGATGCACTCGCCATGGCCGCCGACATCAATCGCGAAGGCCCGGCCCTGGTGCAGAGCGCGGCACTGTTCCAGCGGCTGGTCGAGACCCAGGCGGCGTTGCGCTCGCTGACCGAAGCGCTCGTGCTCACCGGCAGCGGGGCCGTGGTCGCGCGCACCGGATTGAGCCTGACCATGGAGCTCGAGCAGGTGCCGGAATCGGCCCTGCAACGCGCTGAAGGCGGTGAGGTGGTCATTCTCACCAGCGAAACCGATGACCGCGTGCGGGCGCTCGTGCGGCTGGACAATTTCGTCGACGCCTATCTGTATGTCGGCCGGTTCGTCGATCCGCGCGTGCTCGAGTACATGGACGCCACCCAGCGCGCCGTGCGCGGCTACCAGCAGATGGAGAGCGGCCGCTCGGAAATTCAGATCGTTTTCACCGCTCTGTTCGGCCTGGTCGCGCTGCTCCTGCTGCTTGCGGCAGTCTGGGTCGGCCTGGCGCTGGCCAACCGCCTGGTCACGCCGATCGGCGATCTGATCGTGGCCGCCAACCGGGTGAGTGCCGGCGATCTGTCGGCGCGCGTGCCGCCGCGACCCGCCGCCGACGAACTGGCCTCCCTGTCACGCGCGTTCAATCGCATGACCGGTCAGCTGGCCCGCCAGCGCGCCGAGCTGATCGAGAAGAACCAGCAGCTCGATATGCGCCGCCAGTTCACCGAAGCGGTGCTGACCGGCGTCTCTGCGGGCGTGCTCGGCCTGGATGCCCGCCGGCGCATCATCCTGCCCAATCAGAGCGCGGCGAGCTTTGTCGGCGGCGACGTCGATGACCTGATCGGTCGCCCGGTGGGCGACGTTCTGCCGGGCGTCGGCATCTTGCTGTCCAAGGCAGCCGCCCATCCGGATCAGCCGCTCGAGCAGCAGCTCGTGATCGATCGTCACGGCCGACCGCGCACGCTTTTGGTCCGTGTCGCCGCCCAGACCGATCCGCGCGGCGGCCTGGATGGCTATGTCGTCACGTTCGACGACATCACGGAGCTGCTCGGTGCCCAGCGCAAGGCTGCCTGGACCGAGATTGCCCGGCGCATTGCCCACGAGATCAAGAACCCGCTAACGCCGATCCAGCTCAACGCCGAGCGGCTGAAGCGCAAATATGCCAGGCAGATCACCCAGGACGTCGAAACCTTCAGCGGCTGCGCCGATACCATCGTCGCCCGGGTCGACACCATTCGCCGGCTGATCGACGAGTTCTCAGATTTTGCCCGCATGCCCGCGCCGGAGTTCGACTGGGAAGCGATCGACATGCTGTTGCGGCAGGTCATCGAGCTGCACCGGCCGACGGCGCCCAACGTCCACTTTGCACTCGAGCTGCCGGACGAGCCGTCGTCGATCTATTGCGATCGCCACCAGATCAGCCAGGCGCTGACCAATCTCGTGCAAAACGCCGTCAACGCCATCCTCGAGCGCGAAGGCGGCGATGGTCATGGCGAGATCACCTTGCGCCTCAGCCACGCTGAGAGCGGTGACCGCATCGACATCGAAGATACCGGCCCCGGCTTTCCCGAGCACCTCATCGACGATATCCGCAGGCCGTATGTGACCACCCGCGAGAAGGGGACCGGCCTCGGTCTGGCGATCGTGGAGAAGATTATGGAGGAGCATGGCGGCGCCCTGGTTCTCGCCAATCGGCGGCGAGGGGGCGCTGTGGTCAGTCTGGTTTTTCCCGCGCGCGGTGATGCCCCTCGTGAACTTGCGGCGCGCGCGGCTATTGGAGCTGTGAACTCATGAGTCGTGACATATTGATAGTGGATGATGAAGTCGACGTGCGCGATGCCGTCGGCGACATTCTCGAAGACGAGGGCTATATCGCCCGCAAGGCCGCCGATGGCCCGTCGGCCCTGGCTGAGATCGCCAAGCGCGTGCCCCACCTGGTGCTGCTCGATATCTGGCTCGAAGGCAGCCCGATCGATGGCCTGGAAGTGCTCGAGCGCAGCAAGCGCGAGTATCCGGACCTGCCGGTTGTGGTCATCTCCGGTCACGGCACGATCGAAACCGCCGTGACCGCGATCAAGAAGGGCGCCTATGACTTCATGGAAAAGCCGTTCAAGACCGATCGGCTGCTTCTCATGGTCGAGCGCGCTATCGAAGCGGCCACGCTGAAACGCGAGAACGCCGACCTGCAACGACGCGCCGGCATCGAACTCGAGCTGGTCGGTCGCTCCAGCGCGATCAACCAGGTGCGCAGCCTGATCAAGCGGGTTGCGCCGACCAATTCGCGCGTGCTCATCTCCGGGCCGCCCGGCTCGGGCAAGGAGGTCATCGCCCGCCAGCTGCATGCCCTGTCACGCCGGGCCAACGGGCCGTTTGTCGCCCTCAATGCCGCGACCATGGCGCCCGATCGCATGGAGATCGAGCTGTTCGGCGCCGAGGCCGGGTTTTTGGGCCAGGATCGCGGCAAGGTGCTCGGTACCTTCGAGCGCGCTCACGGCGGCACGCTGTTTCTCGACGAGGTCGGCGACATGCCGCTGGAGACCCAGGGCAAGCTCTTGCGCGTGCTGCAGGATCAGGCGTTCACCCGCCCGGGCGGCGATACGCGCGTGGAGATCGACGTCCGGGTCATCGCGTCGACCAACAAGGATCTCGAAGCCGAGATGGAGCATGGCCGCTTTCGTGGTGATCTGTATTACCGCCTGAACGTCGTGCCCTTGCCGGTGCCGGCTTTGGCCGATCGGCGCCAGGACATCCCGGAACTGGTCGAGCACTTCATGAAGCGCGCCTCGGAAGCGTCCGGCTTGCCCGTGCGGCCGATCGACGAGCAGGCCATGACCCTGCTGCAGGCGGCACCGTGGCCGGGCAACGTCCGCCATCTGCGCAATGTTGTCGAATGGATGCTGATCATGTCGCCCGGCGAGGCGCACGAGCCGATCGGTGTCGAGGGCCTGCCGCCGGAACTGGCGGAGTCGACCACGGCCGACCTCAACCCGATGACCAATGGCGAGCTGATGACCCTTGGCCTGCGCGAGGCCCGGCTGCACTTCGAGCGCAGCTATCTGCAAGCCCAGCTCGATCGCTTTGGCGGCAATATCTCGCGGACGGCCAATTTTGTTGGCATGGAGCGCAGCGCCTTGCACCGCAAGCTCAAGTCGCTCAACATCAACAGCGATGACTAGGCCGGCGAGGCGAGCGGCATGAAGGTCATCGTGTGTGGCGCCGGCCTGGTCGGGGGCAATATCGCGCGCTACCTGTCTGGAGCCGGCAACGATGTCATCGTGGTCGACCAGAACCCCGAGTTGACCCAGCGCATGTCGGAAAACCTCGACATCAAGGCGGTGCTCGGTTTCGCCTCGCACCCGGAGATCCTCGAACTCGCCGGCGCCGAAGACGCGGACATTCTCATCGCCGTGACCCAGGCGGATGAGGTCAACATGGTCGCCTGTCAGGTCGGCCACAGCCTGTTCCAGATCCCGACCAAGATCGCGCGCATTCGCCACCAGGGCTACCGGCTCGGCCGGTTCGCCAACCTGTTCTCGCGCGAGAACATGCCAATCGATCACATCATCTCGCCCGAGGTCGAGGTCGCGCGGGCGATCACCAGGCGCCTCGAAGTGCCGGGCGCCACGGAAGTGATCCCGTTTTGCGACGATCTCGTGCGCGTGATCGGCCTGCGCTGTCACGAGAATTGCCCGGTGCTGGACACGCCGCTGCGCCAGCTCACCTACCTGTTCCCCGAGCTACATCTGATTTGTACCGGCATCGTGCGCGGCGATCGTCTGTTCGTACCCCATGGCGATGATCGCTTGATTGCCGGCGACGAGGTCTACTTTGTCGCCGAAACGACACATGTGCCGCGGGCCATGCCGGCGTTTGGCCATGAAGAAACGCCGGCGCGGCGCGTGCTCATTCTCGGCAGCGGCAATATCGGCCTGTTCCTGGCGCACGAGCTGGAAGACGCCGAGCACGACGTCGCCATCAAGATGATCGAGAGCGATTCCACGCGTGGCGCCTTCGTCGCCGACCGGCTGCACAACGGCATTGTCTTGCATGGCGATGCGCGCGATCCGGAACTGCTGGCCGAGGCCAATGTGCGCGCCATGGACGCGGTCGTTGCTCTGACCAACAACGACGACGTCAATGTCATGGGCTCGCTGTTGGCGAAAAAGCTCGGCGCCAATCAGGCGCTGGCTCTGGTCAACAATCAGGCCTATGGCTCGCTCGCCAGCTCGCTCGGCATTGATGTCGTCATCAATCCGCGGGAGACGACCGTATCGAGCGTCTTGCGTCATGTGCGCCGCGGCCGGATCCGCTCGGTGTTCTCGATCCGTGACGGTGAAGCGGAGATTTTCGAGGCCGAAGCCCTGGAAACGTCGCCGCTGGTCGGCAAGCCGTTGCGTGAGGCCGGGTTGCCGCCCGGGCTGGCGATCGGCGCGATCGTGCGCGAGGGCCAAGTGATCGTGCCACGCGGCGGTACCCAGGTGCGCCCCAATGATCGCGTCGTGGTCATGGCCCAGGCCGGTGCCGTGAAGAAGGTCGAGAAACTGTTCGCCGTTCGTTTTGATTTCTTTTGAGTGATTGAGAGGCGTGTTGTGCCACACGTGGGATATGTAAACGGCCGCTACCGGCCATTGCCGCGCCATGCCGTGGCGCTCGAGGACCGGGGCTATCAGTTCGCCGATGGCATCTACGAGGTCATCAAGCTGGTGGGCGGCGTGCTCTGCGATCTCGAGCGCCACCTCGATCGCATGGAGCGCTCCTTGCGCGAACTGCGCATCGAGCCGCCGATGAGCCGCGCGGCGCTGGTTTCGGTCATGGCTGAACTCGTCCGCCGCAACCGCAGGCGTGACGGTCTATTGTATCTGCAGATCAGTCGTGGCGTCGCGGCGCGCAATCACCTGTTCCCGACAGATGTCAGCCCGCAGCTGGTCATGACCCTGCGCGGGCCGAAACGCCCCAGTGCGCAGCAACTCGAACACGGCGTGCGCGTCGTCACCATGGCGGACGAGCGCTGGGCGCGCTGCGACATCAAATCGATCAGTCTCTTGCCCAATGTGCTGGCCAAGCAGCGCGCGCAGGAAGCCGGTGCATATGAAGCCTGGCTGGTGGACCGCGCGGGCTTGATCACCGAGGCCAGTACCGCCAATGCCTACATCGTCGATGACCGCGACCGGCTGATTACCCGGCCGCTCGGTCCGGCGATCCTGGGCGGCATCACCCGTCAGGTCCTGCTCGAACTGGCCAGGCAGGATGGTATCGAGGTGGATGAGCGGCCGTTCTCGGTCGACGAGGCGAAAGCTTCCCGCGAGGCGATTTTGACCAGCACAACCAATTGGGTTATGCCGGTGACGCGCATCGATGATGTCGCGCTCGGCGATGACGGCCTCGCCGGGCCCGTCAGCCGGCGCCTTTCGAGCCTGTACGCGGCGCACATCGATGGTCTGATCGGCCCGCGCAATCGTATAAGGGCTTAGCAGCGGGACGTGTGCTGTGGCCGACTCATTGGCAGGCGGGCGTGAGCACCCTACATCACACTCAGCGGGCGCGGTGCGCTCAATTCGCGCATAAGTGCTGTGAATAAAACTGTAGACAATCTATAGGTGCGATACCGTCACCATGCCAACGCGCTGGTGGACACCTCTCTCGGCAACCCACAAGAACAAAGGGCACATAGATGGCCTCTGAAAAGACGCAGAACCTGCAAGACGTCTTTCTCAATCATGTTCGCAAGAACAAGGTTCCGGTCACCATCTTTCTCATCAACGGTGTGAAGCTGCAGGGTGTGATCGGATCCTTCGATAATTTTTGCCTGCTGCTCAAGCGCGACGGGCACGTCCAGCTCGTCTACAAGCACGCGGTGTCGACCGTGATGCCGTCCAGCCCGATCAAGCTGTACGATCCATCTGCTGAAGAAGAGGCTGCTGCCAGTTGAGTCATGTGCTCGATGATCGCTCGTTCGCGGTCGGTGGGCGCGCCCTGGTCATCCATCCGGTTGTCTATTCGAGCGCCGGCAACAAGCGGAGCGCTGAGGCGCGTCTAGAGGAAATCGTCGGTCTCGCCAAAGCAATTGCGCTCGACGTTGTCTATGCCGAAGCGGTCACCTTGCGCCAGCCCTCACCGGCCACGCTGCTTGGCGGCGGCAAGGTGGTGGAGCTGGCCGAGCGTGTCGAGAGCGACGCCATCGAGCTGATCGTCGTCGACGGTGCCCTGACACCGATCCAGCAGCGCAACCTCGAGCGGGCCTGCAAGGCTAAAGTGATCGATCGCACCGGCCTGATTTTGGAGATTTTCGGCGAACGCGCGGCCACGCGCGAAGGTCGGTTGCAGGTCGAACTGGCGGCGCTGTCCTATGCGCGATCCAGGCTGGTGCGTTCCTGGACGCACCTGGAACGCCAGCGTGGCGGTCTTGGCTTCGTCGGTGGCCCGGGTGAGTCGCAGATAGAAATCGACCGCCGGCGCATCGACGAGCGCATTGTTCGGCTCAAGAAAGATTTGGAAGACGTGCGCCGCACGCGCGGCCTGCACCGTTCGGCACGCGAGCGGGTGCCTTACCCGGTCGTGGCGCTGGTCGGCTACACTAATGCCGGCAAGTCGACCCTGTTCAATCGCCTGACCGGCGCGTCGGTCATGGCCGAGGATCTATTGTTCGCCACCCTCGATCCGACCATGCGTGCCGTACGGCTGCCGTCGGGACGTCAGGTGATTGTCTCCGATACCGTGGGTTTCATTTCGGACCTGCCGACCACGCTGGTGGCCGCCTTTCGCGCCACGCTGGAAGAGGTTCGTTCGGCCGATCTGATCGTGCATGTCCGTGCCATCGACCACCCGGATCACGAGGCCCAGGCCGGCGACGTGCGGGAGGTCTTGTGCGAACTCGAGCTGGACGAGGCCTGGCTGGCCGGCCATACGCTCGAGTTCTGGAACAAGGCCGACGCGCTTGACGCGCCGGCGCATGCCATGGCGCACGCGGAGGCGGAGCGTCAGGACGATGTCGTTTTGGGTGCCGCGCTGAGCGGCGAGAGCATCGACCAGCTCGTCAGCAAGATCGACGCGAAGCTGAGCGCCATCCGCTGCGTCGTCGATGTCACCGTGCCCGCGGCCGATGGCGAGATCCAGGCCTGGCTGCACCGTCGCGGCGAGGTCTTGCACATGCAGGCGACCAACCCGCATGTCTGCTATCGCGTAGCGCTCGACCCGGTCGATCTGACCCGGCTCGAAGCGCGTCGACACGGTCATGACCTGCGTATCGTCAGCGTTCAGCCCGGTTCGCACATTCCGTAAGAATTTTTCGCGAAGCGCGATTGACAGCGCTTGAGCGCTTCCTTATCTGCGCGCTAGCACTCGCTTGAGAGCAGTGCTAACAGCTTCGGCGTCCGGGTCATCGGGCGCATTATTGCAACGTATTGAAGCGAGGAAGCCAGAGTATGTTCAGGCCTCTGCACGATCGCGTCGCTGTCAAGCGGATCGATTCGGACGAGAAGTCCACCGGCGGCATCATCATCCCCGACACTGCCAAAGAAAAGCCCATGCAGGGTGAGGTCATCGCGGTTGGCCCGGGCGCCAAGGACGATGACGGCGATCGCATCGCCATGGACGTCAACGTCGGTGACGTCGTCCTGTTCGGCAAGTGGTCCGGCACCGAGGTCAAGATCGACGGCGAAGAGCTGCTGATCATGAAGGAGTCGGACATCATGGGCGTGCTCGAGAGCAAGGCGGCCGAATAAGCCCGCCCGCTCGTCGCGGACGCACAACCATTTCTAGTCATTCGGTTTGATGGAGGGACATATGCCCGCCAAAGAGATCAAGTTTAGCACAGACGCGCGCAACAAGATGTTGCACGGCGTCGATCTGCTCGCCGACGCTGTCAAGGTGACCCTGGGTCCGAAGGGCCGTAACGTCGTCATCGAGAAGAGCTTCGGTGCGCCGCGCATCACCAAGGACGGCGTCACCGTCGCCAAGGAAATCGAGCTTTCCGACAAGTTCGAGAACATGGGCGCGCAGATGCTGCGCGAGGTCGCCTC